>NZ_CP100470.1:670000-1005000 GCF_030323145.1 Mesorhizobium sp. C432A
ACTTCATTCACCGAGGACATGGCAAGGCGCGGCATGGCGGTGCGTTCAGCCTGGCTCGACCGCGACCTCTACCCGCCCTCGCCCGACGAGATGATGGTGCTCGGCCTGTCCTCGAACGAGTTGGTGGCGCGCGTGGCGCGCCTGCGCATCGCAAACGACACGCCGCTGGCCATCGAACGCGCCTCGTTGTCGGCCAGCGTGCTGCCGGATCCGGCCGGGATAGGCTCGTCACTCTATGCGGCGCTGCAACTGACCGGCAACCGGCCGGTGCGGGCGGTGCAGCGCATTTCCGCCGCCAATCTCGGCGACGCCGATGCGCGTCTGCTCGAAGTGCCATCCGGCATTGCCGGCCTGCACATCGAACGCATTTCCTATCTCGCGAGCGGCAAGGTGATCGAGTTCACCCGCTCCATCTACCGCGGCGATGCCTATGATTTCGTCGCCGAATTGCGCCTGACAGGGCCGAGCGAAGAGGGCCGACCATGATCCCCAAGACCACCCATATGCGGCGCGAGATCGACGAAATTCCGCAAGCCGTCGCGCGTCTGCTCGATGGCTCGGCGGCGGTGCTGACCGAGGCCGGACGCGGCATTCGCGAGCGCGATCCGAGCTTCGTCGTTACCGTCGCGCGCGGTTCGTCCGACCATGCCGCCACCTTCATGAAATATGCCGTCGAACTGACCGCCGGCCTGGCCGTCGCTTCGGTCGGTCCATCGGTCGCCTCGATCTACGGCGCCAAGCTCAAGCTCGCCGGTTCGGCTTGCCTCGCCATCTCGCAATCCGGCAAAAGCCCTGATATCGTCGCCATGGCCGAGACGGCACGAGCCGGCGGTGCGCTCACCGTCGCCATCACCAACACCGCCGATTCGCCGCTGGCGCGGGCTTCGGATTTTGCCATCGACATTCTGGCCGGCCCCGAGCGCAGCGTCGCGGCGACCAAGACATTCGTCAATTCGGCGGTCGCCGGCCTGGCGCTGATGGCGCATTGCACCGGCGACGACAGACTGCTGGCCGCCCTTGCCCGCCTGCCCGAGCATTTCAGCAAGGCGATCGCCTGCGACTGGATGGCGCTGGCCGGCGCATTGGAGACGCCGCAATCGCTGTTTATCCTAGGACGTGGCCCGTCGGCGGCGATGGCCGACGAGGCGGCGCTGAAATTCAAGGAGACCTGCGGCATGCATGCAGAGGCCTATAGCGCCGCCGAAGTCATGCACGGCCCGCTGGCCCTGGTCGGGCCAGGCTTCCCGGTGCTGGCGCTCGCCGCCCGCGATGCCTCCGAGCCGTCCGTGGCAGAGGCTGCCGACAACCTTGCCGGCAAGGGTGCAGCCGTTTTTGTAACCTCGGACAAAGCCAAGAGCGCGGCGCGGCTGCCGCATGTCGCCACCGGTCATCCCTTGACCGACCCGCTGACGCTGATCGTCTCCTTCTACGGCTTCGTCGAAGCCTTCGCCCGCCATCGCGGCCTCGATCCGGATGTACCGCGCAATCTGCGCAAGGTGACGGAAACCGTATGAGCGACCGTTTTGCCCTGACTGGCGCCCGAATTTTCGATGGCGACGACTGGCATGACAACGCCGCCCTTGTCGTGCACGGCGATGTGGTCGAAGGCATTCATCCCGTCGGCGCCATTCCGTCGGGCGTTGCCCGCATCGACGCCGGGGGCGGCATGCTGGTGCCGGGTTTTGTCGACCTGCAGGTCAATGGCGGCGGCGGCGTCATGCTCAACGACCATCCCGATGTCGCCTCGCTGGCAACAATCTGCCGGGCGCATGCGCCGTTCGGCACGACCGCACTGCTGCCGACGCTGATCACAGATACGCCTGACATCACCGCCGCGGCCATTGCCGCCGGCACCGGGGCGGCACGGCAAAAACTGCCGGGATTTCTCGGCCTGCATCTCGAAGGGCCGCATCTCTCCGTCGCCCGCAAGGGCGCGCATGAACCGGCGCTGATCCGGCCGATGACGGATGCGGATGAAGCGGCGCTGGTCGCGGCACGCAAAAACCTGCCGGTGCTGCTGACGACGATAGCGCCTGAATCCGTCGAGCCTGCCCGCGTTGCGGCCTTGGCCAAGGCCGGTGTGATTGTCAGCCTCGGCCATTCCGACACCGGCTACGCCACGGCCAGAGCCTTTGCCGATGCCGGCGCCAGCGTGGTCACACATCTGTTCAACGCCATGAGCCAGATCGGCAACCGTGAGCCGGGGCTGGCGGGTGCGGCCATCGACATAGGCAGTCTGTCGGCCGGGATCATCGCCGACGGCATCCATGTCGATCCCGCCACCATGGCAATCGCGCTGCGCGCCAAGCAGGGGCCGGGCAGGATCGTGCTGGTCACCGACGCCATGGCGACGATCGGCACCGCCATGACGTCGTTCACCCTCAACGGCCGCATCATCTATCGCAAGGATGGCAGTCTGCGGCTGGCCGACGGCACGCTGGCCGGCGCCGATCTCGATATGATCTCGGCCGTCCGCTACATGCACAGGATCGTCGGGCTGGACCTGTCGGAAGCGTTGCGCATGGCCTCGCTCTATCCGGCGCAGGCGGTCGGCCAGGCCCACCGGCTCGGCCGCTTCGCCAATGGCACGGCTGCCGATATCGTCGCTCTGTCGGACGCCCTCGACGTCAACGGCGTCTGGATCGGCGGCGACAAGGTTTTTGCAGGCGCGGACAGTCCGCGCTAAAGTCCACCCATGCATGATGTCGACTGCGTTGTCGCCGGAGCCGGTGTTGTCGGCCTCGCCATTGCCCGCGCGCTGGCGCTGTCGGGCCGCGAGGTGCTGGTGGTCGAGAAGGCCGCAGCCATCGGCACCGGCACCAGTTCGCGCAATTCGGAAGTCATCCATGCCGGGCTTCATTATACGCCGGGCAGCCTGAAGGCCCGTCTCTGCGTCAACGGCCGCGAGCGTCTCTATGCCTATTGCCGCGAGCACGACGTCGCCCATCATCGCACCGGCAAACTGATCGTTGCCGTCGAACCCGACCAGTTGGACAAACTGCAGGCGATCCAGATCAACGCGGCGCAATGCGGAGTCGGTGACCTCACGCTTTTGACGCGCGCAGAGGCCGAAAGCCTGGAACCGGCGCTGAGCTGCGCCGGCGCGCTGCTGTCGCCGTCGACCGGCATCGTCGACAACCAGGCGCTGATGCTGTCATTGCGTGGTGACGCGGAAGCGGCCGGCGCATCTTTCGCCTTGCTCACCGGTGTCTCAGGCGCGAGCATCGAAGCCGATGGCATCCGGATTAATACACGCGACGCCGATGGCGAGGGTTTCACCTTGAAGACCGGCGCCTTCATCAACGCCGCCGGCCTCGACGCGCAGGCGCTCGCCGGCCGCATCGAAGGCCTCCCGCAAGACCGTGTTCCGCCGCTGTGGCTGGCGCGCGGCAATTATTTCGCGCTTTCCGGCCGCTCGCCCTTTTCGCGGCTGATCTATCCGGTGCCGGTCCATGGCGGCCTCGGCGTGCACCTGACCCTCGACATGTCGGGGAGCGCGCGCTTTGGCCCGGATGTCGAATGGATCGATCGCGTCGACGATACCGTCGATCCCGCACGAGGCGCTGCCTTCTACGACGAAATCAGGCGCTACTGGTCCGGCCTGGCGGACGGCGCCCTGCAACCGGCCTATGCCGGCGTCAGGCCGAAACTGTCCGGTCCGGGCCAGCCGGCCGCCGACTTCGTCATCCAGGGACCGGCTGACCACGGGGGCGGTCAGATCGTCAATCTGTTCGGCATCGAGAGCCCTGGCCTTACCGCCAGCCTCGCCATCGCAGAACATGTCGTTGGGCTTTTATATCCCAATGACGGGCGTTCCTGAAACGTCGGGCAGGCGCATACCATGAAACCTTTTGATATGGAGGTCGTTGTCGGGGCATATGTCCGAGGCAAAACCCAAATCGAAACCGGCCGACGGTGTCGGAGCGCGCGATGCCGCGAAGTCGCGTCGGGAAAAGCCGTCACGGCAAACGCGCGGAGATGGACCGCGCGAGGACACGCCGCGCGAGAAAAAAGCATCGGCCGCCGAAGCCACGTCCGAGCCCGTTGGCGAGGCTGCGCCGCCGCCGGATGCCGTCGAACCCGATCCCAAGCTGACGCCTGAGCAGGCCGAGCAGGCGCGCAAGAAATATCTGCTGCGGCGTTTCTGGATCAGCGGGCGCGGCTATTGGGGGAGGCATGGCGACAAGCTCGCCTGGCCTTTGACGATCGGAGTGCTGCTGCTGATCTGCATCAACATCGGTTTCCAGTATGGCATCAATGTCTGGAACCGCTCGATGTTCGATGCCCTCGAGCAGCGCAACGCCCGCACAGTCTATCTCCTCAGCGCCGTATTCGTGCCGCTGGTGATCTGCAGCGGCAGCCTTGTCGTCGCGCAGGTCTACCTGCGCATGACGATCCAGCGCCGCTGGCGTTCCTGGCTGACCACCGGGGTCGTCGCGCGCTGGCTGGCAAACGGCCGCTACTACCAGCTGAACCTCGTGGGCGGCGACCACCAGAACCCCGAGGCCCGCATGACCGAGGATCTGCGCATCGCCACCGAGTCGCCGGTCGATTTCACCGCCGGCGTCCTCAACGCGTTCCTGTCGGCCTCGACCTTTATCGTCGTGCTGTGGACCATCGGCGGCGCGCTCACCCTGCCGATCGGCGGCGAGAGCATCACCATTCCCGGCTTTCTGGTCATCACCGCGATCATCTATGCCGCCATCACCTCGACCTCGATGGTGGTCATCGGCCGCGATTTCGTCCAGCTCTCCGAGCGGAAGAACCAGGCGGAGGCCGAACTGCGTTACACGCTGACGCGCGTGCGCGAAAACGGCGAGAGCATCGCCTTGCTGGGAGGCGAGGACGAGGAGCGCAGCGGCATCGACAGAAATTTCGGCCACGTGCTGAGGCAATGGGCTCTGCTGACCGGACAGCACATGCGCACGGCGGCGGTGTCGCAGGGATCGAGCCTGTTTGCGCCGGTCGTGCCGATCCTTTTGTGCGCGCCAAAATTCCTCGAAGGCTCGATGACGCTTGGCGAGGTGATGCAGGCGGCGTCTGCCTTTGGCATCGTGCAAGGCGCGTTCGGCTGGCTGGTCGACAACTATCCGCGCCTTGCCGACTGGAACGCCTCCGCGCGGCGCATTGCCTCGCTGATGATGTCGCTAGACGGGCTCGAGCGCGCCGAGCAGAGCGATGCGCTCGGACGCATCAACCGAGGCGAAGCCGAAGACGGCGCCATCCTCAGCCTCGACAATCTTTCCGTGACACTCGACGACGGCACCTCCGTGGTCAAGGAAACCGAGGTCGTGATCGAGCCGGGCGAGCGGGTGCTGGTTTCAGGCGAATCCGGTTCAGGCAAGTCGACGCTGGTGCGGGCCGTCGCGGGCCTGTGGCCATGGGGCGGCGGCAGCGTCAATTTCCACACCGACAGGCGCCTGTTCATGCTGCCGCAACGCCCCTACATCCCTTCCGGAACGCTTCGCCGCGCGGTCGCCTATCCCGCGGCGGCGGACAAGTGGACCATCAAGCAAATCAAGGCTGCCCTCGACAAGGTGGGGCTTGGCTATCTCACCGGCAGGATCAAGGAAGAGGCGCCATGGGACCAGACGCTGTCGGGCGGCGAAAAGCAACGCCTCGCCTTCGCGCGCCTGCTGCTGCATCGCCCCGATATCGTGGTGCTGGATGAAGCGACTTCGGCGCTCGACGAGAAGAGCCAGGACACGATGATGTTGACGGTGATCCGCGAACTGCCTGACGTCACCATCATCAGCGTGGCGCATCGTGCGGAGCTCGAAGCCTTCCACAGCCGCAAGATCACCCTGGAGCGGCGCGAGGGCGGCGCCAAGCTCGTCAGCGACGTCGACCTCATCCCGCGCAAGCGCAAACGCAGCCTGCTGAACCGCGCTTTGTGGGGTTCCAGCACTCGGGTGAAAAAGCCGCGCAGGTAAAAGGCGCCACTGCCGAACCGCGAACAGATGTCCAGGCGAAGCGCTTGGGCAAAGACATTAGCAGGCTATGGATTAGCCGTAGAGACCCTTGTAGGTCTCGCGCAGCAGGTTCTTCTGCACCTTGCCCATCGTGTTGCGCGGCAGCTCATCGACGAAGATCACCTGCTTCGGGTGCTTGTATTTGGCCAGCTGGCCGGCAATGGCGCCAACGATCTCGGCCCCGGTGATCTGCGATGCCGGCGCCCGCACCACGACAGCGGTGACGCCTTCGCCGAAATCGGGATGGGCAATTCCGATGACGGCACTTTCCAAGACGCCGGCAACGGCGTCGATCTCGCTCTCGATCTCCTTGGGATAGATGTTGTAGCCGCCGGAGATAATGAGATCCTTGCCGCGGCCGACGATGTGGACGTAGCCGTCCGCGTCGATGATGCCGAGGTCGCCGGTGATGAAGAAGCCGTCCTTGCGAAACTCCGCCTTGGTTTTTTCCGGCATGCGCCAATAGCCGGAAAAGACATTCGGACCTTTGACCTCGATCATGCCGACTTCACCCTGGCCAAGCGCATCGCCACTGTCAGGGTCGGCGATGCGCAGCGAAACGCCGGGCAGCGGGAAGCCGACCGTGCCGGCCCGACGCTCGCCCTCATAGGGGTTCGACGTGTTCATGTTGGTCTCGGTCATGCCGTAGCGCTCGAGAATGGCGTGGCCGGTGCGCTCGCGCCAGGCCTTGTGCGTTTCGGCGAGCAGCGGCGCCGAGCCGGAAACGAACAGGCGGATGTTCTTCGCCGCCTGGGCATCCAGCCCGTCCTGCTGCAGGAGCCTGGTATAGAAGGTCGGCACCCCCATCAGCACTGTCGCGCGGGGCAAGAGCGAGACGATGCGGCCGGCGTCGAATTTCTGCTCGAACAGCATCGAGGCGCCGGCCATCAGGGTGACGTTGGTGGCGACGAACAGGCCGTGCGTGTGGAAGATCGGCAGGGCATGGATCAGCACGTCATCCCCGGTGAAACGCCATTGCTCGACCAGCACGCGCGCATTGGAGGCCAGGTTTTCGTGGCTGAGCATGGCGCCCTTGGAGCGTCCGGTGGTGCCCGATGTGTAAAGGATTGCGGCCAGATCGTCCGGTCCGCGCGCCACATCGTCGAAATCCGCGGGCTGCTGCGCGGCACAGTCGGTGAGCGATCCCCGGCCATTGCTGTCGAGCGTGACGGTAACCGCCCCCGACGCCTGCGCCAGCGGCGCGATAGCGCCGGCGCGCGCCGCGTCGCAGACGACCAGCCGCGGCTCGGCATCGCCGAAGAAATAACCGAGCTCGGCCAGCGTGTAGGCGGTGTTGAGCGGCAAGAAGACCGCGCCGGCGCGCAGGCAGGCGAGGGAAAGGAAGATGCATTCGGGGCTTTTTTCGACCTGCATGGCAACGCGGTCGCCCGGCTCGACGCCGAAATGCTTCAGCGCATGTGCCAGACGTGCCGATTGCGCCAGCATGTCGCCATAAGGGATTGAGCGCCCGTCATCCGTTTCCATCAGGGCGCGCCCGGGGGCTGACATCCGGTTGCGAAAAGCGTCGAACAGGTGATTGCTCATGCGTCATCCCTAGCGCATGGCCTTGAAAAAAAACAACCGCTTTTCGGAAACCGCAGCAGCAGGATCGCAGCCGGAGTCCTGTTATCTGCGGCCGCGCAATGCCTTGGCAGCGCTTGTTCGTGGATCGCCGCTTTCGTTGAAGCGCTCCATGCACATGGCTGCCGTCAGACGGTAGTGGTTGAGCAGGGCTTCAACGGCGCCGTCGGCATCGCCATCCACCGTGCGCTCTGCAATAAGCCGATGTTCACCGACTTCGTCGCGCTCGCTGCCGTCCTGGGAGATCAGCCGGTAGCGGGAGGCCTGATCCGAAAGCTGGTCGCAAAAGCCGGTCAGCCAACGCGATCGGCAGCCTGCGATCAGTGCCCGATGGAAGGCGCGGTGCAGCTTTTCCCATTCCGGATTGTTCGAGGACGGGTCCTCCGGCAAGCGGCGCGGGGCACGCGCCAGGCGATGCAAGGCCAGCACGAGCTGCTCTTCCCATTCGCCGGTGCGGTTGGTAATGGATTCACGCAGCGCCCGCTCTTCCAGCCAGCAGCGGGTGCGCGTCAATTCCTCGAGTTCCGGGGCACTGACCGGCATGATGAAGAAACCGCGCTGGTCGTGGCGGCCGAGCAGGCCTTCCGAAGCAAGTCGGTTGAGAGCCTCGCGAACCGGCGAGGCGCCGGCGCCGTAACGGGAAACCACCCATTCGACACGAAGCTTGCTTTCACTTTCAAACACGCCGCGCAGGAGATCGTCGCGAAGCTGTTGATAGACCGTACTAGCGAGTGTGCTCTTGGGTCCCGCGCCTTCGCTCATATCGGCAGATCCGTAGGTCAATATGACTCCTGTAGCTCTCCCATGCTCCGCTAGCCCGTTCGCGAAGCAAACGATTTCCCCTGTAAATTTACTGTAACTCCTAAGGCATCCGCCCCTCAAGCGAAAGATCACGATATTCGACTTAAAGAGGAAGGTTGACCGCATCTTATCCGCCGGAAGTAACTAAAATCGTGAAAAACTTGTTCTTCTGAAGAAAGTTTGTCTGCCAGCATGGCAGGAGCCCTCGAGAAACAGCTTCGAGATCCCGAATACGGCTAATTTTTTCTTAACGCGCGTCATGCCGCCGGATTGACCTCTCCCAGCATGCAGATCCCTTCGGCAGTTATCCACTAGATTTATGGGCCAAAACTAGCGCCGGATGCCGCGATCCTGTCGGTTGCCGCGATGCCCTTGCGGCTGCCACCCGTTGACGGCTTTTGGGAGATCGAAGGATCAGGCAGGGAGATCAGGCCGAGGAGAACCGACCAGCCGGGAACTTGCCCTGGAACTGATGTCAGCCGGCAGCCCGGTCGGCCGCGGTTCGGATGGCTTCTATATTGGCCCGGTAGGCTTCGACGCTGCCGCCCTTGAAGATGGCGGCGCCTGCCACCAGCACATCGGCGCCGGCTGATGTGACCAGGGGGGCGGTTTCCGGCGACACGCCGCCGTCGATCTCGATGCGAATCGGCCGGTTGCCGATCAGCGCTTTCACCCGCTTGACCTTGTCGACCATGGCCGGGATGAAGGCCTGGCCGCCAAAGCCCGGATTGACGGTCATGATCAGGATCAGGTCGAGCCGGTCGAGCACATATTCGATCGCACTTTCCGGCGTCGCCGGATTGAGCGATACGCCGGCCTTCTTGCCGAGACCCTTGATGGTCTGAAGCGAGCGGTCGAGATGCGGTCCGGCCTCGGCATGCACGGTCATGCCGTCGCAGCCGGCATCGGCAAAGGCGGCCAGATAAGGATCGGCCGGCGCAATCATCAAATGGCAGTCGAAGAAGGCCTTGGTGCGGTTGCGGATGGCCTTGATCACCGGCGGGCCGAAGGTGATGTTGGGCACGAAATGCCCGTCCATCACGTCGAGATGGATCCAGTCGGCGCCGGCCGCCGCCACCGCCTCGACCTCGTCGCCGAGCTTCGAGAAATCCGACGCCAGCACCGATGGCGCGATCAGGGTCTTCCTGCTCATGATGCGGCCCCTTTGGGCGCCCTGTTTGCGGGCGCGGCCTTGACGACTGCTAGAGCAATTCCAGGAAAAGTGGGAACGGCTTTCCGTCCGGAATTGCGTCAAAACAAAGAGATAGAGCGGTTCGGCGTTTCCACGAAACGATGAACTGCTCTAGACCATGATCCCGAAAAGGGAAAGTCGGTATTTGCTGCGGCCGGCAGCGGGTTCGGCGAATACCTGGCCGCCCGATCGCCGCAGCGCGCCCAAGGAAAAACCCCGCCGGATCGCTCCGGCGGGGTTCTGAATTTTGACTCGTATCCAGATCCTATGGCTTGAAGTTGGCCGCCGGATCCCTTTGCGGCTGTACCTGCGTCTGCGGCGTGCGCTTCGGTATGAACTGCTGAAGGACACCTGGATTGAGCAACAGGGTCGGATCGAGCGACGGCTGCTGCCGGATCGCCCTGCAGTTCGGGAACCGACCAACCGTGCCTTCGGGGCAGCGCCGCTTGATGATCGGCACGCACTGGCCGCCGACCATCTGCGAGCCCGGGGCGCAGTCTCCCACCTGCGGCCTCGGCTTGCGGCACGCGCCGTCGATCGCCTGGGTGCCGCGCGGGCAAACACACCCGCCGCGCTTGTTGTGCACCTGGCCGCGTATGTCGCACTGTTCCAGCACAGGCTTCTTCTGCCGGCAGGCATTGCCTTGCACCTCGGTACCCCGCGGGCAGACACAATTGCCATTGGCGTCGTGGACCTGGCCGCGGATCGAGCACTGCTCGGGCTTCGGCCGGATCGGCCGGCAGACCTTGCCCCTGACTTCTGTGCCGTCCGGGCAGACGCAATCGCCATTGGCGTTGTGGATCTGACCACGGACCGAGCACTGTTCAGGCTTTGGCCGGATCGGCCGGCAGGCTCCATTGCGCACCTCTGTCCCACGCGGGCAGACACAATCGCCATCGGCGTCATGAACCTGGCCGCGTATGCTACACTGCTCGGGCTTCTGCTTGTCGCGCACGCAGGCATTTGCCTGTCGGTCGAGATGCGTACCCTCCGGGCAGTAGCAGCCATTGCCGTCCGACGTCGGGACCGAACCGGGGATGGTGCAGCCAGGCTTGTCCGTCTTGACGCAAGCGCCGTTCTCAAGTTCGGTTCCGCGTGGGCAGACACAGCGTCCATCCTCGGTGCGGATCTGGCCCTTGAGCAGCACGCAGGGCCTCGGATCCTTCGGCTGGATGATGACGCCGCCGTCGGGCGAGCACTGGCCGTTGCGGAACGTCGTGCCTTCCGGACACACGCACCGGCCGGCATCGTTCATGACGAAGCCTGGCGAACATTCCTTCTTCACCTCGCGCTTGATGGTGAAGGGATGGCAGGCATAGGCCTTGCCGCGATCGCCCTGGACGTTGGTCAGGTCGCCGGGCAGTACGTCGCCGCCGCCTTGCACCCTGGTGTCGGGAGACAAGACGCCGACGCAGTTCTGGCCGCTGACGTTGCCCTGCAGATTGGCCAGGGGAGCATCCGGGAGGACCACGGTGACCTTGTGCACATGGCTTTCCCCGGCGCCGAGCGTCAGGTTGGCAATGCAGGTCAACGGCAAGGTCGTCGGTTCGGGCGAGCAGCCAAAGGGCGGTTCGATCGAGGTGATCGCGACGCCTTGCAGCCGCCCCAGCCCGTCCACCCCGATCGCATCGCCGATGCGGACCGGACCGGAGAAGGCGGTCTGGCCATCATTGGTGATGGTGATCTCGAACGAGCAGGGTTGCCCCGGCTGGCACTCGGCATCGCCGGTCTTCTTGACGCTGACGGTGGATGTGCCGCCGCCCTTGGCGCAGGCCTGGCCGATCGGGTAGACGACGTCGTCTCCAGGGGCCGGGCCGTATGAGCCGCGTGCGCAGTTCTCGAACGCGCCATTGGCCAAGACCGTCACGTCGAAGTGCCTGGAGGTTCCGGGCGTCATCGCGGCGCCGGGTATCTGGCATGACAGCGCATTGGCCGGAACCGCTCCGCAGGCCCATTCCGCACCGTCGGGTGTGACGGTCTGGATCTGGACCGGCGCGCCACCCGATATCAGCGTGGCAGCATCGTTGACCCGCACCGGACCGGTGGGGGCAGAGGTGCCAAGGCTGATGACGGTGATGCGGCAGGAAACCACCGCCGCACCGGCGAGCGAGCCATTGCAGACCTTGGTGATGCGTAGGGTCGGCTTGCCGCCATTGGGATGACGGAAGCGTTCTTTGGCGCAGGCCTTGTTGTTGGTGAGGTCGACCTCACCGGAGACGGGCTTCAGCGCCGCGCAGTTCTCGACCGAATCCGACTGGTAGCCGGCCGGCATGACCGCCTTGACGACGATCGGCGTCGATGCGCCCGGCATCAACACGATGCCGGCATTGTCGCAGCGGAACTGGCCGGGACCGTTCGGTCCGCATGTCCAGGGCGGAGACGGGCCGAAGGTCGAAGAGGCCGGCGCGCCGCCCGGGTAATTGTCGATAACCGTCAGCGGCCCATTATAGGGGACGCTGCCATTGTTGATGATGTCGATCACGAAGTAGCAGATGCCGTCGGGCGTGCAGACCGGGATGCGGGCACGCTTCTTCAGGATCAGGTCGACCTTCTTGTCGACCGGGGGCCGGCAATCGCGGTCGCGGTCGCCACGCCGGCAGATCGGGATCGAGGCACAGCCGCGATCGTTCTGCTGGCTGCCGAACAGCGGCTTGCCGCTGGCGCCGTAATTATAGGTGGCGCAGTTGCGCAGCGCGCTGCCTTGCCAACCACCCGCCGGCTTGAAGCCGAGCTTGAGGTTGATGGAGGCCCCCGGATTGAGCGTGGTCACCGGATAGGTGCACGTCATCGGGGTCACGCCGGGCATGCATACCCAGGGCGGATTGGGCCCTGAATCCAGAGTCGAGCCGGCCGGCAGCGTCACCTCGTCGAGCACGATCTTGCCGTGATACGGCCCGTCGCCGACATTGGTGACCTTGATGGTGAAGTCGCAGCCGCCGCCCATCGTGCAACGCGTCACGTCGGCGCGTTTCTCGACCTTGAGGTCCGGTTCCTTGTCCTTGGGCGGACATCTCAAGTCACGCGGGATGACGATGTCGATGGTCTGCGTGCAGCATAGTCCCCAGCCCTCCTTCGGGCCGGCATAGGTCTCGATGCCGGTGACGATGAGGTGGATGACGTCGCCGGGCGACGCACCGACGATCTTCCAGTTCAGCACACCGCCGCCCGCCGGCACCAATTGCGTGTCGGGGATGATGGTGATGCCTGGGGTCGTCGTCGATACCTGCACCCATTTGCCGCCCATCTCCGGGCCGACAGGCATGTGGTAGATGAACGCGCCGCCGCCTTGCACGCAATCGACCGTGCCGCGCTCCACCTTGAAACATTCCCGGTCGGGAGGCGGAGGCCGCTTGTCACAGTTGGTGAGGTCGATCTTGATCGAGGTCTTGGCCCCGGTCTTGTAGTCTCCATCGTCGGGCTTGCCCGGATCCTGCGACGGGATGATGGCCCCCGTGCCGACGCCCGGCGTCACCTTGATCATGCCCTGGTTGTCGACGATGGTCGGCGAAGGAAACGCCGCATGGTCGATCTTGGCGGTGATCTTGAAATTGATGACGCGTTCATTGCCAGCCCCAGCGCCGTCGAGATCGGTGGCGGAAATCCGGAAATCGGAAACCGTTGCCGTATCGTTCGGATTAGCCGAGGTGCTGATTGTCGCACCCGGCAGCGGTCCGCCGGACGCACCCGTGCCGTCGCCGGACACGTTGACGTTGACGATCGCAAGACCGTGCGGAAGCTGATCCTTGAAGTCGAGTTGGAGTTTCTTCAGCCTGGCCGAAAAGCTTGGGTCGGCAAAGCCTTGCGGGTCGCCGCGCAGGCCAAAGCTCAGAGAGTAGACGACGTAGTCGCAGCTCCTCTGTGTGCCTGTTTTGGTGAAGAACGGCACGATCCGTTCCGGCCTCGGATTGACGATTTTTGAATTGTCCAGGTCGAGCCGCAGTTCCGGAGTGATCGGGACTGCATCTTCGGCGTGGCTTGCGACAGGGGTGAACACGGCGACCGCGATACCGGCCGCCATCAGCCAGCGCGCGCCGCGCCTGGCATATGACAGGGGTTTCATGATGGTCTCCATGACGGTTGGCTGCTTGCCGGTGGATTGACTGCTCTTCGCGGTCGGGGAAAGTGCGAGATTTTTCATCTTCCCCTCCTCAACGTTCGCAGCTGAGGGCTGGGGTTCTGAGCGGCAAAGTCATCTTGCAGCAAGGGTAGTAGCCACCCTTGTCCTTGTCGGACTGCCTGTAGAAGCAAAGTCCAACATCGACTCTGTCGCCCGGAGAATGGCCGGTGATGTCGACCGTGTAAGGCTTACCGGGAGCATGCGACTGGGGTGATGTCACCCCGACGCCTGGTGTCATGGACTTTGTCTCACTGGAAGGCTGGACCTTGATCGAATCGCCGCCAAAGCCGGCATGGTCATGGAGATAGAGGTCGGCCTGGAGGCCGCGAGGCGTGCAGTAGAACTGAACATCCTCGACATCGATGCACGGAGGCAGATCGCCGGGCGGTGGGAAGTCCGGCGGATAGAACGGCGGCAGATAACCGCCTGGGATCTCTTCATAATAGCCGGCACGGCCGTCGCAGGGGTGCCAGACCTCGACGTCGCCGACATGGCCTTCCACTTCTGGGTCTTCGAAATAGCCGTCGAAGTCGACGAACCACGAGCCGAAAGGCGGCACGTTGGCCGGCTTGACCAACGGCGTCGGCGTGATCTGCACGCCGTGCACGGCAAGCGGCCCGCCGGCGGCGAGCTGGTCGGCAAGTGTCGGGTTGTCGCGCAGCTTGTCGCCGGTGTTGACCAGCGTGTCGGTGCACACGCCGGTGTCGAGATTGCCGTCGGCGTCATAGCCATATTGCAGGTCGAGCCCACCGGCCGACTGCCGGTTGCCTTGCGGGAAGCCGACCGCATATTCCTGCGGCTCTTCCACCCAGACCGATTCCGTCGCCGGATCGTCCGGGTTTTCGCGCCAGTAGCGGATGACCTCGCCCTTGCCGGAATCGGCGAACTGGCTGTAATCGTAGCGATTCTCGACCGGGCCGCGCTGCGCCAGATACATGAAACCCTGGTTGTCGAAGGCGATGTCGGTGACGGCGTAGTCCTTGTCGGCCTTGACCGTCAGCTCCCAGCGCGGATCACCGGCAAAGCTGCCATCGCGGGCAATGCCAACCGACCAGATCTCGGCCTTTTCGCCAACCGAATAATAGAGCCGGCCGCCATGATAGGCGACGGACCAGACGCGGCGTTCGTCCTGCGTGTAGCCCCATGTGTCGGGGTCTTCCGAGTCGAAGGCAGCACCCTGTATGTCCATCACCGCACCGTCATCAGCGACGGGAGCCAGCCCATGCGCCGGCCGCCCGGCAACGCCGTGATCGAATGTGTCGATCAGCGTGCCGTTGGCATCGAGGCGGTGGATGAGGCCGGTGTCGAGATCGCTGGCGAAGAACTCGCGGTGATTGCTGTCGAAGCTGATGTCGCCGATGCCGGAACCGCTGTTGGTGTCAATGTCGGCGAATTTGGAGACCGCGCCGGTGATGCCGTCGATCTTCCAGATCGTGCCCGGACCGCCACCGCTTTCGGTGCCGAACTGGCCGTCCATGAAGACGGCGCCTGCGGTTCCGCGGCGCTGTCGCTCGGGCCGACCGTCGGCATCTTCGTCCGGGGTGACGATACGGATGCCGTGCAGGGAGGTAGCGCCGGCATAGAGGTTGGGGACGCCCGAGGGAACGCCGTCGCGCACACCGTCATCATAGGTGATGGCGAACACCTGGCCGATCTGTTCGGCCGTCACCTCGAAGGGCGGCGGTGTGTAGACGAGCTGGCCGGAAGCCGGTCCGCCGAGCGCCGAAACGTCGAAGACGCGCAAGGTGGCGCGCGTCGTGTCGATGAAGGTTTCGTCGACCGGGTCGACGCCGGGCGGCAGCCCCCCCCTTTCGGAATCGGCAGAGTCGAAATTGGGAATGACGGTGCCGGAAAATCCGGTGACCGCCATCGAGCCGGGATAGACGATCTGGGTTTCCTGCGCTTGGGCGGCTGTGCCCAACCAGAGCGTGGCGCTCAGCGCCAGGGCAAGCAAACCGCCGCCCAGATGGAGCGAACGGCGGAAACCGCTTGGAAACGACATGGACGCGCCGCGATCGCAGGACATAAAACTCCCCCCGAAGTTTTCGGGAGGAACATCCGGTCCGGCCGCGCGAAACAGGGCAAGGCGCGGCGTTCCGGCACGTTCGTCCCTGATCGAATTGTCTGCTTTCCTCATCTTCACGATACGCCTGCTCCTGCGCAGGGTCAACGGAATCAGCCGAAAGCCCAGCGCATCGACTCCATCCCGAAGGCGGTGGTCGCGCTGAGCTTGCGTTGGTCCCGGAGACCGTGGAGCCTCTGGGGTCCTGGTCATGGGGCATCCTTTCCGGCCCGCACCATGCGGCGCCTGGTCGTCAGTCGCCGGCTGGAGCAGAAAGGTTCATGCAAAACGGCGGCCGGGTCTGTCCGCCATTTCACAGAGGCGCGGCTAATTCCTTGTGTCAACTCAGGTGGAAAACAGTCTTGGCGCGCGAAAGACCGGCCGGCTTACTTACCGTCAGTGCCGGCTTCTGCTAGCGTCTTCCCAACCCTGGGGGTATCATGACACGCAGGCACTTCGTTCTATTGCTGGCGGCGCTTTTTCCATGTGCGTTGCCGGTCCATCAATCCTTAGCCAAGACCTTGGTCTACTGCACCGAGGTTAGCCCCGATACGTTCGATCCCGCACTCGCCTCCGGATCCCGCGACGCCTCGGCCACCGCTCTCTATAACCGCATGGTTGAGTTCGAGCCCGGCACCACCAAGGTGCGCCCCGGCCTTGCCGAAAGCTGGGAGATTTCCGACGATGGTCTCACCTACACATTCCACCTGCGGCAGGGCGTGAAATTCCACAGCGTCGAGGGCTTTACGCCTAGTCGCGACTTCAATGCCGATGACGTGCTGTTCACCTTCGACCGGCAGGCCAACGCGCAGAACCCGTTCAACAATTACGCCAAACGCCAGTACATTTACTTCGACGGCATCGGCATGCCGGATCTTGTCGCCGGTTGGCGCAAGCTTGACGACCGGACTGTGGTGATGAAGCTGAAGGCGCCGCATTCGCCGATGCTTGCCGACCTGGCGATGGATTTCGCTTCGCTCGTTTCCAAGGAATATGCCGACAAGCTCGTCGCCGGGAAGCGGCTGCTCGACCTGGCGCTGAAGCCGATCGGGACGGGTCCATTCCAGCTTGTCGACTACCAGCAGGATGCAGTCATCCGCTACAAGGCCAATCCGGACTACTGGCGCGGCAAGCCGAAGATCGACGATCTCGTCTTCGCCATTGCCACCGATGCCAGCATTCGCATGGAAAAGCTGCGCGCCGGCGAATGCGATCTCATGCCCTATCCAAATCCGGCCGACCTGGACGCGATCAAGGCGACACCCGGTATCAAGGTCATGCGGCAGGAGGGCCTCAACACAGGATACCTCGCCTTCAACACCTTGCAGAAGCCCTTCGACGATCCAAGGGTGAGGAAGGCGATCGCCATGGCCATCGACACCCAGGCGCTGGTCGACGTCGTGTTCCGCGGCACCGGTGAAGTCGCACGCAATCCGCTGCCGCCGACCTCCTGGGCCTATGACAAGACGAGCCCCGATCATGTCTTCGACCCCGCTGCCGCCAGGCGGGGGCTCGCCGATGCCGGCGTAAAAGACCTGCACATGAAGATCTGGGCGATGCCGGTGCAGCGTCCCTACAACCCGAATGCGCAGCGTATGGCCGAAATGATCCAGTCCGACCTGGCAAAGATCGGTGTCAACGTGGAAGTCGTGACGTATGAGTGGACAGAATACCTTGCGCGCTCGAAGTCACGCGACCGCGACGGCGCCATGCTGTTCGGCTTCACCGGCGACAATGGCGACCCCGACAACTTCCTGTCGGTGCCGCTTGGCTGTGCCGGCGTCGGCACCACCAATCGTGCCAACTGGTGTTTTCCGGCCTTCGACGATCTGCTCAAGCAGGCAGCCGGGATCGTCGATCCCGCTGCCCGCGCAAAACTCTATTCGCAGGCGCAAACGATCTTCAGGGAGCAGATGCCGTGGGTCGCTATCGCCCACTCCGTGGTCTCGATGCCGATGCGCGAACAGGTGACGGGCTATGTCATGGACCCCTTTGATCACCATGATTTCTCGGGCGTCGATATCAAGGAATAGCGTTCGGTGTCTGCCGCCGATCTCGATGTCTATGTAGAGAGCCTGCGCAATTTCCGACTGGTGCGGAGCTATAGCATCGCGCAGTTGCTGCCTTACCTGGAACAGGCTGGATTGAAAGTGCGCCTGCTCGACCGGCCAGCCGGCCGAGATCGGGCGCCGGTGGCCTTTCTGCATGTCGACCTGACAGTCGTGCCGCCAACGTACCGCGGGCTCGGCCACCTCTACGACCGCACCATCAATGGCCGCGCGCTGTCCATCCACCGGCACCTTTATTCGACACTGAAGCTGGAGGCAGGGGACAGCCACGAGGGGCCGGTTGTCGTCAAGACGGTCCTCAACTCCAGGGGCCGACCAGAGCAGCGCTGGTGGCAGCATCGCAACGGCCTGACCAGGAGCGCGCATGCCATCCGCAAGCTCTTCGAACCCGGCTACAAGGACCGCCTGTGCCCGCCCTATAAGGTCTACCAGACGATCGGCGAGGTTCCGCGGGATGTATGGCGCAACAATCGCCTGATGGTGGAAAAGTTCGCTTTCGATACGCTCGACCTGCCCATCGTCAAGCACCGCTACATGTTCCTGCTCGGTGCCGAGGTCAACATGCGGCAGGTCTACGACGATGTGTTGTGCGCCGGCTCAAAAATCCTGAGCAATGAGGTGGGCGGCGCCGTGCCACCGGAAGTGCTGGCGGTGCGGCAGCGGCTCAACCTGGACTTCGGCGCCATCGACTATTTCATTGTCGATGGCAAAGGCGTTGTCGTGGATGCCAACAAGACCGTCGGCTCAAACCCTGAATGGCTGAAGAAAAACCGCTTTCGTCGGGAATTCAACGATCGCATGGCTGAGGAACTGATCGCCTTTGTCCGCGGTTGAGCCGGATCACCAGATCCAGTCGCCCTTGCCCAGCACCGACACCGCTTCGACGATACGGTTGAAGCTGGCGCGGGCCCGGCCGACCGTGTGCCTGGCCCGGAGATAGCCGTGCACCAGTCCCGGCTCCTCGAACCAGGCGGCATGGCCGCCTGCGGTAAGGATGCGGTCGCGGTAGGCCTCGCCGTCGGACGACAGCGGGTCGCATTGCGCGGTGATCAGAACGGTTGGCGGCAGTTTGGTGAAATCGGTGTCGGCGAGCGGCGACAAGGTGATGTCACCAGTACCGTCAGCGCCGCCGGTGCGGATGTGCTTGTAGAATTCGAGATCGCGCATGGTCAACATCGGTGCTTCGGCGTGCGTGACATACGAGCCCTTCGAACGGTCGCCGCCGAGGCCCGGATAGATCAGCACCTGGCCGATCGGCTTTTTGGCATGGCCACGCGTTGCGTGAGCAACAGCCGCGCAGAGATTGCCGCCGGCGCTGTCGCCGCACAGCAGAATAGGGCGGTCGTAGGTTTTGGCTGCCCATTCGAAGGCACGTAAAGCATCGTCGAAAGCGGCCGGGTGCAAATGCTCCGGCGCCAGCCGGTAATCGATGGAACCCACCTCGTAACCGGTGCGGGCGCACAGCTCGGCGCAGACATCGTCATGGCTGTCCAGGCCGCCGAGGATGAAACCCCCGCCATGGATGTAGAGCACCATCGCCGCCGTGTTCGGGGTAGCGCTGCGATAGATGCGGATCGGGATGTCGTGTGATCGGTTGGCAATGAAAGTCGTTTCCGCCGTCACACCATTGGGATAGCCGGCAAAGAACTCGCGGCACATCCGGTCATAAATCGCACGTTGCTGGGCGATGGTGTAGTCGATCGTATCGGGCGGGTAATAGGAATTGGTCCGCTCGATGAAGGCCCAGGTCTCGGCATCGATGAGGGGTTTGTAGTCGGTCATGCAGCTCCTTTACCTCCCCCTTGATGGGGGAGGTCGCCGCGAAGCGGCGGGTGGGGGTGGTGGCGCATCACCCCACCCCGGACCTTCGGTCCGACCCTCCCCATCGAGGGGAGGGTAAAGAGGCTACTTCCCCTTCCACACCGGGTCGCGCTTCTCCGCAAACGCCCGGAACCCTTCCATACCGTCCTCGGAGCCATAAAGCGCATCGACCGTCGCCAGTTGCCGGCGCGTGACGCGGTTCATGGCATCCTGGAAGGTCAGCGCCTCGGCCACCCGCGCCGTCTCCTTGATCGCGGCAAACACCAGCGGCGGGCCGCTGGCCAGTAGCCTTGCGACCTCCCAGACGCGGTCTTCAAGCTTTTCCTTGGGCAACACTTCGTTGACCAGGCCCCAGCGATGCGCTTCCGCTACATCCATCCAGCGGCCGGTGAGCAAGAGGTCCATGGCGACGTGATAGGGAATGCGCTTCGGCAACTTGATCGTCGCGGCATCCGCCAGCGTGCCGGCGCGGATTTCGGGCAGCGCGAAGGAGGAATGATCCGAGGCGAAGATGAGGTCGCAGGACAGCGCCAATTCGAAGCCGCCGCCCACCGCCATGCCGTTGACGCAGGCGATCACCGGCTTGTTCATGTCGCGCAGCTCCTGCAGGCCGGCAAAGCCGCCGACGCCATAGTCGCCGTCGACCGCATCGCCACCGGCTGCTGCCTTCAAATCCCAGCCGGCGCAGAAGAACTTGTCGCCGGCGGTCTTGACGATGGCGACGCGCAGTTCCGGATCGTCGCGGAACGCCTTGAAGGTCTCGCCCATCAGCCGCGACGTTTTCAGGTCGATGGCGTTGGCCTTGGGCCGGTCGAGCGTGACCTCGAGGATGGTGCCTTCGCGGCGAGTTGAAATGACGTCAGACATTCTTCTTCTCTCCCAGCACCAGCAGCGCGTCGGCAATCCAGGCGCCCTTGCCTTCGGCGCAGACGATCAGCGGGTTGATGTCGAGTTCCTCGATCTCGCCGGCATTCTTCTGCACGAAGCCGGCAATGCCTGCGATGGCGTCGATGGCCGCGGCGACATCGGCCTTCGGCCGGCCGCGATAGCCCTCAAGCAGAGGGAACAGTTTCAGGCCGCGTAGCGCCGCCTCGATATCGTCGCGCGTTGCCGGCAGCATCAAGGTCACGCTGTCGCGCAACAGCTCGACCAGCACGCCGCCAGTTCCCAGCGTCATGACGGCGCCGAACATCGGGTCGCGGGTAAAGCCGACAATCAGCTCGGCGACGCCGTCGCGCACCATGCGCTCGACATAGAGCCCGGTGCCGAGCGGCAAGAGATCGTGCGCCGCGGTGCTGACGGATTCGGCGTCCTTGAGGTTAAGCCTGACAGCGCCGACTTCCGACTTGTGGGTGACGCCAAGCGCCTTCAACGCCACCGGGAAGCCGAGCGCCATCGACGAAATCACCGCTTCGACGGCATTGGCGGCGCGTTCGGCCTTCGGCACCGGCAAGCCGGCCTCGATCAGCCGCGCCTTGGCCTCGGCCTCATCAGGCGTGACATGGTCGCCGCCGGCAGCACCGGCAGCCGATGTGTCGATCGGCTGCGCCTGCGGCTCGGCCCAGGCCCAGCCGATGAAGGCCGCCGCGCCTGCGGCATCCATGGCCTCGGAAATGCCGAACAACGGCACCATGCCGCGCGCCATCAGTTCGGCGGTGTATTCCTCCGGCAGGTTCTCCGGCAGCGACGAGACAATCGCGCCATGCGCATTGTTGGTCTTCAGCGCCGATTCGAAGGCGCGCAGCGTCGCCCACCAGTCGGTGACCGAGCAACGGTCGGGGCGCGGGAAATCGAGCACCAGCATGTTGAGGTCGAAACCGCCCGACACCATGGCGGTGAAGGTGGCGGTCATCGCCGGTTCGTTGTTCCAGATGAAGGTGTGGTAGTCCAACGGATTGGCGACCGCGACCAGCGGCCCGAGCGTCGATTTGACATGGGCGCGGTGCTTGCTGGTGAGCTCCGGGAAGTTGACCCAGCGGCCTTCGGCGCTGTCGGCCATCACCGAGGCCTCGCCGCCGGAGCAGCTCATCGACGACAGACGATAGCCGGGCAGCGGCCCGGTGACATGCAGCAGCTTCAGCGCCTCGATGAAGGCGGGGATGGAATCGACGCGCGCAATGCCGAGCCGCCGCAGGAATGCGCCCGAGGCAGCGTCCGAGCCAGCCAGCGATGCCGTGTGCGAGACCGTCGCCTGCCGCGCCTGCTCGGAGCGGCCGACCTTCATGGCGATGATCGGCTTCTTCAGTTCGCGCGCCCGCGCCGCCAGCTTCTCGAAGCCTGCTACCGAATCGAAGGCTTCGATGTGCAGGCCGAGCGAGGTGACGCGCTCGTCCTCGATCAGGCCGAGCGCCATTTCGGAGAGGCCGGTCTGCGCCTGGTTGCCGGCGGTCATCAGGAAGGCGATCGGCAGGCCGCGCTTCTGCATCGTCATGTTGATGGCGATGTTGGAGGACTGGGTGATGATGGCGACGCCCTTGGCGCCTTCGGGCAGCCGGATGCCGCCATGCTGGTCGGGCCACAACAGCGCGCCGTCGGCGTAGTTGATCAGGCCATAACAGTTCGGGCCGATGATCGGCATCTGGCCGGCCGCGGCCACCAGTTCGGCCTGCAGCCGCTCGCCATCGTCGTCATAGGCCTCGGTCTCGAGAAAGCCCGCGGCAAAACAGACGGCGCCGCCGGCGCCGCGCTCAGCCAGCGCCTTGATCACCTCGATGGTGAGATGCCGGTTGACGCCGACAAAGGCAGCGTCCGGCGCGCCGGGAAGGTCGGCGACCGAGCGATAGGCCTTGCGGCCGGCGACCTCGTCCTTGTTCGGATGCACCGGCCAGATTTCGCCGGCAAAGCCCATCTTGATCGATTGGGCGACGACGGCAGCGGCCTGGGCCCCGCCGAACACCGCGATGGATTTTGGGCGCAAGAGGCGTTCAAGCTTGTGCATATTCCCCGTCTCTTCTTTTTAAGCCCCGAACGGGCGCAGCAGCGCCCGCGAAATGATGTGGCGCTGGATTTCCGACGTCCCTTCCCAGATGCGCTCGACACGGGCGTCGCGCCAGATGCGCTCCAGCGGCAGGTCATCCATCAGCCCCATGCCGCCATGGATCTGGATTGCTTCGTCGGCAACAAAGGCGAGCATTTCGGTAGCCTTCAGCTTCGCCATGGCCATGTCCTGATCGGTGACGGTGCCCTGATCGTACTTCCAGCCGGCTTCGAACACCATCAGGTCCGCCGCCTTCAATTCCGTCGCCATGTCGGCGAGCTTGAACGACACGCCCTGGAACTTGCCAATCTGCTGGCCGAACTGCTGGCGCTGCGCGGAATACTCGATGGCATGACCGAGCGCCCGCTCGGCGCGGCCGAGACAGGTGGCGCCGACCTGCAGGCGCGTGGCGCCGAGCCAGGAATTGGCGACGTCGAAGCCCTTGTGGACCTCACCCAGCACCTGGCTTGCCGGCAGGCGGCAATCATCGAATTCGAGGATGGCGTTGGTGTAGCCGCGATGCGAGACGTTGCGGTAGCCGTCGCGCACCGTGAACCCCTTGGTGCCCTTGTCGACGAAGAAGGCGGTGATCTTCTTGCGCTTGCCGCGCGGCGTTTCTTCCTCGCCCGAAGCCATGAAACAAATCGCGAAATCGGCAAGATCGGCATGGGAGATGAAATGCTTGGTGCCGTTAAGGACCCAGTCGTGGCCGTCCTGCACCGCGGTCGCCTTCATGCCTCGCAGGTCGGAGCCGGCGCCGGGCTCGGTCATCGCCAGGCAGTCCCACTTCTCGCCACGAATACACGGGAACAGGTATTTTTCGCGCTGCTCCGGCGTGCCGGCGAGCAGGATGTTGGAGGGGCGCGCGACGCAGGTCCAGTGCAGCGCATAGTTGGCGCGGCCGAGTTCCTTCTCGTAGAGCAGCCAAGTCACCGTATCGAGGCCAGCGCCACCGACATCGGCCGGCATGTTGGCCGCATACAGTCCGGCTTCGATTGCCTTGACCTTGATCTCCTCGATCAACTCGCGGCGCAGCACGCCGGTGCGCTCGACCTCGCGTTCATGCGGGTAAAGCTCATTCTCGACGAACGCGCGCGTCGTCTCGACGATGAGCTTCTGTTCCTCCGAAAGACCGAAATCCATGGTCCTCAGCCCTTCTTCTTTTTCTTCGGCTTTTCCGCCTTCTTCACCGGCTTGGATGCCTTGGCCTTTTCGGCGGCCCTGGATGCGGCCGGCTTCTTCGCTGCCAGCTTGGCCAGCTGCCTGGTATAGTCCTTGTGCAAGGCGCCGGCGCCCCAGCCCTTGCCTTTGTTCTGTTTCGACAGAGCATCCATGATCGCGACCAGATTGTCGTCGCGGATCTTTTCCAGCTCGCGGATCGACAGGCCGTGCGCCTGGTCGTCCGACTGGGAGGCGATAAGATCGACCAGCTCGTCGTTGAACTCCGGCACGTCCATCAGCTTGGTCCACGGCCATTTCAGGCACGGCCCGAACTGCGCCATGAAGTGGCGCATGCCGGCCTCGCCGCCGGCGACGCGGTAGACCTGGAACATGCCCATCTGCGCCCAGCGCAGGCCGAAGCCATAGCGCATGATGTCGTCGAGTTCCTCGACCGTGCAGATGCCGTCCTTGATCAGCCACAGCGCCTCGCGCCAGGCCGCCTCCAGCAGGCGGTCGCCGACAAAGGCCTCGATTTCCTTGCGGATCACCACCGGCTTCATGCCGATCGAGGCATAGATTTCCTTGGCAACCTCGATCGCTTCGGGGAACGTCTGCTCGCCGCCGACGATCTCGACCAGCGGCAGCAGGTAGACCGGGTTGAAGGGATGTCCGACAACCAGACGCTCCGGATGCTTCTTCATCGCGACCTGCATGTCGGTCGGCTTGATGCCGGAGGTAGACGAGCCGACTATGGCGTTCGCCGGCGCGTAGAGATCGATCTCGGCCAGCACGCGGTGTTTGAGGTCGAGCCGCTCCGGC
Source organism: Mesorhizobium sp. C432A (assembly GCF_030323145.1). Classification (NCBI taxonomy): domain Bacteria; kingdom Pseudomonadati; phylum Pseudomonadota; class Alphaproteobacteria; order Hyphomicrobiales; family Phyllobacteriaceae; genus Mesorhizobium; species Mesorhizobium sp. C432A. The sequence continues at coordinate 694,573 of NZ_CP100470.1, forward strand.
ACGCTCTCCTGGATGAAATCGGCATCGGCCACCGCCTCGGCGATGGTCTTGGCAAAGGTCAGTCTGCCTTCCCTGGGCAGGCCGCCGGGAACCATCTGCCTGTAGGCGCGGCGCGCGCCCTTCATCACTTCCGAGACCTTGCGCGACGCTTCCGGGTCCGGATCGAAGATCGACACATCGATGCCGTTGAGCAGCAACCGCGCCACCCAACCGGCGCCGATGACACCGCCGCCAATGGCGGCTGCCTTGTTGATGATGCTCATGGTCAGGCTCCGGTTCTTGTCGTGGCGGTTTCGGGGTCGATGAGAGGCACGCGCTCGCCGATGCGGATCACGGAGGGGTCGTAGGCCTTGCGGGCGAAGACTTCGAGCACGAACTGGCGGAAGAATGCGATCGGCAGCGTGTCGTAGTCCGGGTCGAAGCTCGACTGGTCCCAGCGTTCGCAAAACTGGTCGCAATCGTCGAAATAGGCATGGCCGGCGAAGCGGTCGCGAGCATGGCGGTTGCCGCCGAGATGATGCGCGTAATAGAGCCGCTGGAAGTCGCCATGCTTTTCCACCACCCAGGTGCATTGCTCGCGCACGAAAGGTTTCAGGATCGAGGCGGCGTATTCGTCGTGATTGTAGGGAGCGTAGATGTCGCCGATGTCGTGCAGCAGCGCGCAGGCGATCCAGTCGGTGTCGGCGCCGTCGCGCCAGGCACGAGTCGCCGCCTGCAGCGAATGGCCGAGCCGGGTGATCTTGTAGCCGGACAGGCCTTCGTCGAGCTGCACCAAAGCGTCGAGCAGCCGCTCGCCGGTCTTGGCGGCATAGTCGATCTCATGGGCGGTTAGGAACTCGTAGTCTTGCCTGTCGCCATCCTTCATCGCGGTGAATTTGACGGTAGCCATGATCCGCTCCCGTCTTAAGCAGCCGCTGCGATCGGCGCCCGCTTGGTGAGGTTGAGCTTCCTGCGCACTTCCTCCGGCCCCAAAATCCTGGCGCCGAGATTGGTGACGATGCTGGCGGCGCGCTCGACCAGCTGCGCATTGGTGGCCAGCACGCCCTTGTCGAGCCAGAGATTGTCTTCGAGACCGACGCGGACATTGCCGCCGGCGAGCACTGCAGCGGCTGCATAGGCCATCTGGTTGCGGCCGATGGCGAAGGCCGACCAGTTCCAGGTCGACGGCACGTTGTTAACCATGGCCATGAAGGTGTTGAGGTCGTCCGGCGCCCCCCACGGCACACCCATGCAGAGCTGCACCAGCGCGTCGGGATTCAAGACCTTTTCTTCGACCAGCTGCTTGGCGAACCAGAGGTGGCCGGTATCAAAAGCTTCGATCTCCGGCTTGACGCCGAGCGCCGTCATCATGCCGCCCATGGCGCGCAGCATGCCGGGCGTGTTGGTCATGACATAATCGGCCTCGGCGAAGTTCATGGTGCCGCAATCCAGCGTGCAGATCTCCGGCAGGCACTGGCGCACATGTTCCATGCGGTTGGTGGCGCCGCCCATGTCGGTGCCTTTTTCATTGAGCGGCAGCGGCGCTTCCGGTGAGCCGAACACCATGTCGCCGCCCATCCCGGCGGTCAGGTTCAGGATCACATCGACTTCTGCCGCGCGGATGCGGTCCGTCACTTCGCGGTAGAGATGGACATCGCGGCGCGGCTTGCCGGTCTCGGGGTCGCGGACATGGCAGTGGACGATGGCGGCACCGGCCTTGGCCGCGTCGATGGCAGAATCGGCGATCTGCTTGGGCGAGCGTGGAACATGCGGGGAGCGGTCCTGCGAGCCGCCGGACCCGGTCACGGCACAGGTAATGAAAACCTCACGGTTCATCGCGAGCGGCATGGACATCTCCTCCCCATAGAAACAGACCCTAACAATGACCGACTTGCCGGAAACTGTTTTGCAATTTACGAAGCTCTCGTGATCAAAAGCGAAAAACCTACCATCTTTCGCGCTGAGCGATCGCCGCTCAAGGTGACGCTGCTGGTGTTTTCAGGCTCGTCCATCATGTGCGTGGCGTCGGCCGTCGACCCGCTGCGCGCCGCCAACCGCATCTCAGGCGAGACGCTGTTCGATTTCAAACTGGTCTCGGTCACCGGCGAGGCGCCGGTCACCACATGCGGCCTGGCGGTGGCGGTCAGGGGCCGCTTCGATGCGGCCGAGCCGACCGACGTGCTTGTCGTCGTCGCCGGCTTCGGCACCCAGAATTACGCGACATCGGCTCTGCTTTCCGGATTACGGCGAGCGGCCCGCGCGGCTCGCGCCTGCGGCGGCGTCGAGGCCGGCACATGGCTGGTGGCGCGCGCCGGCCTCCTCGAAGGCCGCAGCGCCACCACCCATTGGGAAGACATGGAGGATTTTTCCTCCGCCTTTCCCGGCGTCGACGTGCGTCCGGACCGCTACGTCATCGACGGACCGGTGTTCACCTCCGGCGGGGCGTCGCCGACCTTTGACCTGATGCTGCATCTGATCCGCACGCGGCTGGGCATGGCCGTGGCGCTCGATGTCGCCAGCGTCTTCATCTATGATCAGGCGCGCGCCGCGACCGACGCGCAGCCGCTGGTCTCGCTCGGCCGGCTCGACGGCTACGACCCGCGTCTGGCGCAGGCCATCCGGCTGATGGAATCGCATGTCGACCAGCCGCTGACCATCGACGCGGTGGCAAAACGCGCCGGGGTGACGGCGCGGACATTGGAGAGCATTTTTCGCAAGTCAATCGGCGAGACGCCGGGCGCCTATTATCTCAGACTGCGGTTGGGCGCGGCGCGACGGCTGGTGGTCGACACGCGCATCGCCATGGCGGATATTGCCGGGCGGACGGGGTTCTCGTCCGCCGCGGCATTTTCCAGAGCGTTTTCAAGAGCGTTCGGCGAAGCCCCGGTCAGGCTGCGCCGAGGTTGATGCATGTCGCCCAAAAGTGTGTCGCGGTTTTGGGATAACGACATGCACAGACAAAGGGAGATCAGGCTGCGTTCTGTCGTTCGCCGCCGGCGTCAATCTGCGAGCGGATCTGCCTCGCCAGACGGAGTTCAAATCGGCTGCTGACAGCGCGATCCCATTCGTTTTTCACGCTGTCGGTCGGCCGCGGCAGCGCCATCAGCCGGTCGATGATCGATCCGGTCTCGCCGGATGAGAGCAGGGCGTCGATTTCGCGTTCATGCTGCATATCGGTTCGCCTCCTTCCTTTTCACCCGCCACAACCGCATCCTTATACGAGATACGTGACGGCAGTTTGAAGGCAAGAGCGAGGTCATTGAGGGGCGCCAAAGGGCAAACCCTTGTCGTCGGATAGGGTCTTGCGCAAACCCCATTCCGGGGCGGCCGGAATGTTATCCAGCCACCCTTGAGCACAACGAATCGGCTTTCCGCCCTCAGACGTAGCGGTTGACGATGTTTTCCAGCAACTCCTGGCGGCCGGAGCGTGGCTGCGGCTCGATCTTCTTCTTCACCACGCGCTCGGCGATGTCTTCCAGCGAGCGCTTGCCCGACAGCATCGCCTTGCCCTCGGCCGTGTTCCAACCGGCATAGCGCTCGGCCAGCGGACCCGACAGCGCCTTGTCCTCGACCATCTTGGCGGCTGCCTTGAGGCCTCGTGCGCAGGAATCCATGCCGCCGATATGGCCGATCAGCAGGTCCTGCGGGTCGAGCGACTGGCGGCGCAGCTTGGCGTCGAAATTGGTGCCGCCGGTCTTGAAGCCGCCGGCCTGCAACACCTGGTAATAGGCCAGCGCCATCTCGGGCACATTGTTGGGGAACTGGTCGGTGTCCCAGCCCGACTGGTAGTCGTTGCGGTTCATGTCGATCGAGCCGAAGACGCCGAGCGCATTGGCCAGCGCCAGCTCGTGCTCGAAGGAATGGCCGGCAAGAATCGCGTGGCCCTGCTCGATGTTCAGCTTCACTTCCTTCTCCAGCCCGAAGCGCTTGAGGAAGCCGTAGACCGTGGCAACGTCGTAGTCGTACTGATGCTTGGTCGGCTCCTGCGGCTTCGGCTCGATCAGGATCGTGCCTTTGAAGCCAATCTTGTGCTTGTAGTCGACGACGAGACTGAGGAAGCGCCCAGCCTGCTCCTGCTCGCGGGCAAGATCGGTGTTGAGCAGCGTTTCATAGCCCTCGCGCCCGCCCCACAGTACATAATTCTCGCCCTTCAGCCGCTTCGTGACGTCGATGCAGCTTTTCACCGTCGCCGCCGCATAGGCGAAGACATCCGGATCGGGATTGGTGGCGGCGCCCGACATGAAGCGGCGGTTGGAGAACAGGTTGGCCGTGCCCCAGAGCAGTTTGACGCCGGTCTTCTTCATCTTGGCGGCAAAATAGTCGGCGATCTCGTCGAGCCGCGCGGCACTTTCGGAGAAATCCTTGCCTTCCGGCCGCACGTCGGCGTCGTGGAAGCAGAAATAGGGCGCGCCGAGCAGCGAGAACATCTCGAAGGCGACGTCGGCTTTCAGTTTGGCCAGTTCCATCGTGTCGACGCCGCCAGCCTTGGGAAACCAGGGCCGGTCGAAGGTCTGGCCGCCAAAGGGATCGCCGCCCGGCCAGGCGAAAGAATGCCAGTAGGCGACGGCGAAGCGCAGATGGTCTTCCAGCCGTTTGCCGGCCACCACCTCGTCGGGATTGTAGAAGCGGTAGGCCAGCGGGTTGATCGAATCCGGCCCCTCATACTTGATCGCTTTGATGTCGCCGAAAAATCCGCTGCTCATGATTTCTGTCCTCTCTCGAATAGTTCGCCCTGATTACCTCAGGCGTAATTGGTTTCGCTCTCGCTTGGGGTGAAAAGGCTCGTGTCAAAGCCACTCAACGAAGGAGACAGACCATGACCGACCTCAACACGATCGCCCAGAACTACATCACCGCCTGGAACGAGGCCGATGCGGATCGCCGCGCCGAACTGCTCAAGGCCACCTTCACGGAAGACGTCAGCTACCGCGATCCGCTGATGCAAGGCGACGGCCATGCCGGCGTAGCCAAGCTGATCGACGGTGTACAGCAGCGCTTCGCCGGCTTCCGGTTCTCGCTGAACGGCCAGCCGGACGGGTTTGGCGACCGCATCCGCTTCTCGTGGAATCTTGGGCCGGAAGGCGTGCCGTCGGTTATCGAAGGCACCGATATCGGTGTTATCGAGAACGGCCGTCTGAAGAGCGTCACCGGGTTTCTCGACAAGGTGTCGGCGCAGTGATCGATTAAGGGTGGCGCGAGACACCCCCCTCTGCCCTGCCGGGCATCTCCCCCGCAAGGGGGGAGATTGGCTGGCATCCACGCCTTCGCTAATCACCCACCTTACAAGACTGGCATACCCGCCGACGCTGCCGATCTCCCCCCTTGCGGGGGAGATGCCCGGCAGGGCAGAGGGGGTGCCTCGCGCTCACTCACGCCATGGCGCCCTTGATCGCCGGATACAGCGCCCGGTAGCGCTGATAGGCATCGGCATACGCCCCGCCAAGCGGGACATCCGGTTCGATCGTCGCATCCGTCCTCGGCGCCGTACACACCGCCAGCGGATCGGCTCCGATTGCAGCGATCAGCCCAAGCCTTGCCGCCCCAAACGCCGCGCCGAAATCGCCGTCGGCCGGAATGTCCACCGGCACCTGCAGCGCCGTGGCGATCGCCTTCAGCCAGTAGCGCGAGCGCGAGCCGCCGCCGATCGCCGTCACCCGCGTCAAGATCGTGCCCGCCGTCTTCAAGGCTTCGAGACTGTCTCGGAAGGCGAAGGCGACGCCTTCTAGCACGGCCTGCGTCAGCACTGCGCGGCCGGATTCATGCGCCAGTCCGGTGAAGGACCCACGAATGGCGGAATCATTGTGCGGCGTGCGCTCGCCCGAGAGATAGGGCAGGAACGACACCCCGCTCGGCGCTTTCAGCACATCGCCAAGTTCGGCGGTCAATTCGCCGGCCTTCTTGCCTGAAATCTCCGACAGCCAGTTCAGCGAGTCGGTCGCAGACAGGATGACCCCCATCTGGTGCCAAGTGTTGGGCAGGGCATGGCAGAAGGTGTGGACCGCACTTGCCGGATTGGGCAGGTAGGAAGCGTTGGCGGCAAACAGCACGCCAGATGTGCCCAGCGACACAAAAGCGTGGCCGGCGCCGACCGTGCCCATGCCGCAGGCCGAAGCAGCATTGTCGCCGGCGCCGCCGGCAACCGGGGTGCCCGATGCTATGCCCCAGCTGGCGGCCAGTTCGGCGCGCAAGGCTCCGGCCTTCTCCGTGCCTTCGACCAGCGACGGCATCTGCCTTTCGTCGAGCGATGTCGCCGCAAGCAACTCGGGGGACCAGCGCCGTTTGCCGACATCGAGCCAGGAGGTGCCGGCCGAGTCGGACATTTCTGAGATATGCTCGCCGGTCAGCCACAGCCGCAGGAAATCCTTCGGCAAAAGCACCTTCGCCACTTTGGCGAAGACGGAGGGCTCATTGTTCTTCACCCAGGCGAGTTTCGGCGCCGTGAAGCCGGGGAAGACGATATTCCCGGTGAGTTGGCGAAAGCGCGGGTCGGCATCGAGCGCCGCGGCCTCAGCGTGGCTGCGCGTATCATTCCACAGAATGCAGGGGCGCAGCACCTGGTCGCCGGCATCGAGCAAGGTGGCGCCATGCATATGGCCGGAAAGGCCGATGCCCTTGACCGCGGCAAGCTCTTTCGGGTGCGAGGCTTTCAGCTCGGCAATGGCCGTCTCGCAGGCGCGGATCCAGTCCGTGGGGTTTTGTTCGGACCAGCCGGGATGCGGCCGCGATACGTCAAGCGAAGCATGGCCGGAGCCGATGATCTTCTGCCCGGCATCGATCAACAGCGCCTTGACGCCCGACGTGCCGAGATCGAGGCCGAGATACATGCATTCCTCCCATTGCCATTAATTTTTTCGGGTCTCGAAAAAATCTGGCTTGCCATTTTTTAAAACAAGATCCGCCGCGGGTCAATTCTCTGACAAATTGGCGGCGCGTTGCGAAAACAGCGCCGAAAGCGGACTGTCCGGCCGGGCCAGTGCGCGCTCGGCCGTCAACGCCCGGGCAAGCGCTGGGTCACCGGCGCGCAACGCCGCCTCGATCAGCGTGAGATCAATCACATCGCGCTGGGCGTGGCTGCCGCCAAAGCGATGGGCAATGGCGCGGATCGGTCGAATCAGGCGCACCGCTTCGCTGTAATTGCCCTCGCCGAATGCCTTGATGCCTTCCGTCAGTGGCTGGCCGACATCCCGGGTAAAGGCGGCGTTGTCGTCGCTGCCGCGCATCGCCTCGTGCTGGGCTTCGAGCAAGATCTTGGCCGGCCCTTCCAGCCCGGTGCCGACAAATGCCATCATCGCATGCGCATCGTTGAAGGCGTAATTGCCGGCTCCAGCCTTCGGCGCCCAGTTGGCAGCGAGCGCTGCCCAGCGGTCGCCGACATCGGCACCGCCGAGATAAAGCCGCCACAGGATCGCGGAGGCGTCGACCATGTTCAGCGCCAGCGTCGAACGCTCGCCATAGATCGGCCCGTCATAGAGTTTGAGCACCTCATCGGTCTCGCCGAGATCGTAGTGGAACAGCGCGAGATGCCACCAATTATGCACCTGCAGGAAGCTTTCTTTGGTCCACGCCTCGGGGTTGGCGCGCATCCAGGCGATGCCGTCCCGTTGCCGGCTCTGCATCTCCATGACATGGGCGACCGCATGCTGCGCCCAGCCGTCTCGCGGCTCGATCTCGATCGCCTGTCGGCCGAAACTTTCGGCTCTGATATAGTCGCCCATCTCCTCCAGACCGAAGGCCTGCATACCGAGAATGGCGTGGTAACCTGGCATGCCGCTCTGCCAGGACGGCAGCGCGCGGCCGATACGGTCGCGCAGCATGCGGGCATTGCCGGTGAAGAAGTCGATCTGGTGGCCGACCTGCAACGCCACCGCGTCGAGCGGGTTGTCGATGGCGATATCTTCGAGCAGGCGCGCGGCGTCATGCCAGCGTCCCGCGGCAAGGTGGCCAAGGGCCGCCACATGCGCCTGTTCGCGCGGCGTCGCGGCAAGCGGCAGTGCCGCAGCATGGCATGCCTGGGCGACCGCCGTTGCCTCGCGTTCGGTGGCGAGGCCGAACAGATACCCCTTGAAGACATGCGCCATGACGAAACCGGGATCCGCCGATATGGCGCGGTCAACGGAGCCGACCGGGTCGCCGACGAAGCATTGCAATTCATGCACGGCCTGGCTGTAGGGTGAAAACCCGGCCTCGGTCGCGCCCGAAAACATTAGGCCGAATGGATCTCTTACTGCCATATCGGCCCTGATGCTCCGCAGTTCCTAATTGCCCGAGCGCATCGCCACCGTGGCGATGCCGGCGCCGACCAGCAGCGTGCCGCCGGTGCGGTTGAAGATGCGGATCGCCTTGGGGTTGCGTACTACGTTGCGGGCGCGCGCCGCGATCAGCGCGTAGCCGAAGGCATTGGCGAAGGCGAGCGCCAGGAAGGTCGCTTCGAAGATCAGCATCTGTGTCCAGAAATCGGCTTCCCGGTTGAGGAACTGCGGCAGGAAGGCGACGAAGAAGGTGATGCTCTTCGGGTTGAGTGCGGTGACCAGCCAGGCGTGCGCCATCATCTTGGCGGCCGAGACGGCATCTGTGCGTGGTTCGGCTTTGAGCGCGCCGCCGGCGCGAAACAGTTTTACCCCGAGATAGATCAGATAGCAGGCGCCGATCAGCTTCAGAATGGTGAACACGGTCGCCGACGCGGCCAGCAGCGCGCCGATGCCCAGCATCGACAGGGTCATGGCGGTGAAGTCGCCCAGCGCCACGCCGACGGCCATCGGCAAGGCAGTGCGCCAGCCCTGGCCCAGCGCATAGGACACGACCAGAAGAATGGTCGGGCCCGGAATGATGAGCAGGACGGTGGAGGCGGCGGCGAAGGCGGCCCAGTTTTCGAACGACATCTTTGTCTCCTTGAGCGCAAAGAAAAGGATAAATCCTCGTGTGCGGAGGAATGTAAAGAGCCCTCTCCCAAAAATGCACGGCGGACCATTTCGCCAGATCGCTGCGGCTATTGGCGGCACAGGCTTAAGACCGGTCGTTGGGCCTTCACCCTTTTTCAACCATGTTTGGCGAAACTGCCTGCTATCCGGCCGGACCGTGTTTCCCGCCGACAGCGTAGGGTTTGGGTGCATGCGTGAGTTGCCGCAGAATGTGACGCCGCCAGCAAATGGCGACGCAAACGAGACCGAACATCTCTATTCCCGCCGCTTCGTCCTGTCAGGGGCCGGCGCCATGACGCTGCTCGGCATGGCCGGCTGCAGCACTTCGACGCTCGAGCTGCCGCAATTCCAGCTGGATGACACGGTCACCGGCTCGGTGCGGCCGATCCGTCCGGCGATCAGCGTCGACAAGAACGTCACCGGCCCCGATGTCATGTACGCTTCGCTCAACGATGGCGGCTTCGAAGTGCCGGCGGTGCCCTATCAGAAGGTCAAGCCGGAGTTCCGCCGCCAGATCGTCGTCAACGAGACCGGCGAGGCGCCCGGCACCATTGTCGTCCATCTGCAGGAGCGAAAGCTCTATCTGGTGCAGGAGGGCGGCGACGCCATCCGCTACGGCGTCGGCATCGGCAAGGACGGCTTCCGCTGGTCCGGCCGCGCCAACATCCAGTACGGCAAGGAATGGCCGACCTGGACGCCGCCGCCGGAGATGATCCAGCGCAAGCCGGAACTGGTGAAGTGGCAAAACGGCCAGCCCGGTGGCCTCACCAACCCGCTCGGCGCACGCGCTCTTTACATCTACCAGGACGGCAAGGACACCGGCTACCGCATACACGGTTCGCCGGAATGGGCGAGCATCGGCCAGGCGATGTCGTCGGGCTGCGTGCGCCTGATCAACCAGGATATCATCGACCTCTACAGCCGCGTTTCCAAGAAGAACCCGGTCGTGGTCGTCTGATCCTGTGCGGCGGTTTGGCGCCGCTGGAAACTCCCGTTGCGCGATGCGGCAAGCTAGGCCAAGGTGCCTTGAAAACCACAGCGCCGGGAGAGATCGAGCATGGCTGGAACGTTTGTCATCGCACAGGGCGGCGGCCCGACCGCCGTCATCAACCAGACGGTTGTCGGGGCCACGCTGGAAGTCCGCAAGCGCCATCCCGGCGCCAAGGTGCTGGGCTCGCTCCACGGCGTGCGCGGCATTCGTGACGGCAACTATGTCGACCTCTCCGCCATCCCCGAGGACCGGCTGCGGCTGATCGCCGGCACGCCGAGTGCCGCGCTCGGCTCGACACGCGACAAGCCCGACGCTGCCTATTGCGAAGTCATCCTCAACGGGTTGAAGAAGGCCGGCGCCGACGCTTTCATCTACATCGGTGGCAACGACACGTCGGGCACGCAGCAGATCCTGACCGACGCCGCCGGCGGCAGCATCGCTTTCGTCCATGCGCCAAAAACCATCGACAACGACCTCGAGGAAAACGACCACACGCCGGGCTTCATCTCGGCGGCCGAATTCGTCGCCGGCGCCTTCCTGTCCGTCGATCTCGATTTCCGCGCATTGCCCGGCATCTATGTCGGCATCGTCATGGGCCGGCATGCCGGCTTCCTCACCGCGGCGGCTGCAGCCTGGCAGCTCGATCCCGACAGCGGCCCGCATCTGGTCTACGTGCCGGAACGGCCATTCTCCGCCGCCGGTTTCATCGACGACGTGCGCGCCACGCTCGACCGCCACAAGCGCTGCATCGTCGCCGTCTCCGAAGGTGTCAGCACCGCCGACGGCAAGGCGCTGGTCGAAAGCCTGGTGCCGCCGGACAAGCTCGAGCGCGACGCGCATGGCAACGTCAAACTGTCGGGCAGCGACCTGCCGTCAGCTCTGGAACGTGCGCTCGCCGAAGGCCTGCCGGGCAAGCGCGCCCGCGTCGATGCGCTTGGCTACATGCCGCGCGGCTATGTCGGCTCGATCAGTGCCGTCGACGCGCAGGAGGCTTTCGACGCCGGCGCCTTCGCGGTTGCCGTTGCCGGCGAAGGCGGTGGCTCGGTGGCGCTGCAATATGACGGCACGAAAACCTTGCTGAAGAAGGTGCCGCTGAAGAACGTCGCCGGCAAGACGCGCCATATGCCCGACGATTTCATGAAGCCCGATGTCAACCAGCTGTCGGAAGCGGGCATGGCTTACCTGAAGCGGCTGGTGCCGGAAAAATACAAGGTGGGAAAGCCCTTCGTCTGATGGGCGGCCGTTTTGGCGGCACCCGTTTTGGTGGCGAGCGCGTTGTCGGCGACTGGTTCGGCAAGACGATCATCGACGACCGCACGACGATGCTGACCGAGCCGTTCGTGCATGATTTCGTGCGCGCCAACATCTGGCATTTCAGGGGACGCGACGCCGACCTGCTGGTCGACACCGGCATGGGCATCTGCCCGCTGGCGCCTGAGATCGACACGCCCGAGGGCAAGCCGCTCATCGTTGTCGCCACCCACATCCATCTCGACCATGTCGGCTCGCTGCACGAGTTTCCGCTGCGCGCCGGGCCGCGGCACAGTGCCGAGCATTTCGAGACCATGAACGATCAGGTGACCTACGCCTACATGTTTTGTAATCTCGACGGCGCCGTTTCGAAATTGCCGGCGCCGGGCTGGACGGCGGCCGACTACAAGATTCCGCCGGCGCCGCTGACGCGCACGCTGGACGAGGGCGACATCGTCGACCTCGGCGACCGGCAGTTCCGCGTCCTGCATCTGCCCGGACATTCGCCGGATTCGATCGCTTTGTTCGACGAGGCAGACGGCCTGTTCTTTGCCGGCGACGCCATCTACGATTCCACGCTGATCGACGACCTGCCGGATTCCTCCCGGCCTGATTATCGCCGTACCATGCAGCGGCTCCTTGACCTGCCTGTTCGCCTCGGCCATGGCGGCCATGGGCCGAGCTTCGACGGCAACCGGATGCGCGAGATCGCCACAGCCTATCTCAGGCGCACCGGAGGCCTCTGACGACATTGGGATTGGAACCAGCGTGGCGCCGTGGTCGAGCGCGTCAATCCGGACAAGGCAGCTGCCAATGCCGGCCTGCAGCCGGGCGACGTCATCGTCGCCGTCGACCGGTCGCCCGTGCGGGATGCGCGGCAAGCCAACCAGGCGATCGCCGAGGCCGGCAGATCGGGCCGGAAGTCGGTGCTGCTTTTGGTCGACCGGGGCGACGCGCAAATCTTCGTCGCCGTACCCTTCGCCGCCGGTTGAGACATCATGGCAGGCTCGCCGGACCACCGACAGGCCTGCCGCACGGCCGCCAAAATTCCTGTTGCCCGCCGCGACATCTTCGAGAACATTACGGCAGGCCGGCAATGGCCTGCTAAAAACGGACAGTCCGATGGTCACTCGCGGTTTTTCCTCCGGTCGAAAGCCTCCGACGGAGACCGATGCGCGCATTCCGCCCGGTCAGTATCTCGAACAGGGCTTTCCGGTGCTGTCGGCGGGGCCGACGCCGCGCGTGCGCACCGAGGACTGGTCGTTCACGCTCAAGCACGGGCCGCGCCCGATCAAGAAATGGAACTGGGCCGAGTTCAACGCGCTGCCCTTGACCAAGATGACGCGCGACATCCATTGCGTTACCGCCTGGACCAAGTTCGATACCGCCTGGCAAGGCGTGCTGGTCGACGACATCCTTGCCGATGCAGGCATCGAAGCGCCGACCGGCTTCCTGCTGGCGCATGGCTATGACGGCTATACCACCAACGTGCCGGCCAAGGATCTCACCGCGGGGAAGGCGATGGTGGCGCTGCTTTATGAAGGCAAGCCAATCACTGCCGACCATGGCGGCCCGGCGCGGCTCCTGGTGCCGCATCTCTATTTCTGGAAATCGGCCAAATGGCTGAACGGGCTGCAGTTCACCGAGCGCGACGAGCCGGGCTTCTGGGAATTGCGCGGTTATCACATCTATGGCGACCCGTGGCGCGAGCAGCGCTATAGCGGCGATCCATGAGCGAAGCGCCGCAATCTCCCTGGCAGACGGCGAAAATCACCCGGATCGAAAAGCGGACGCCACGCGTTACCAGTTTCTTCTTCGCGCTGTCACGGCGATTCGCCTATCGCGCCGGACAGCATGTCGATGTCAGGCTGACCGCGCCTGACGGCTACCAGGCACGCCGCTCCTACTCCATCGCCTCGGCGCCGGAGAGCGGCGCCACGATCGAGCTGGCGATCGAGAAGCTCGACGACGGTGAAGTCTCGCCCTTCTTCCACGACGTCGCCGCGGTCGGTGACGAGATCGAACTGCGCGGGCCGCTCGGCGGCCATTTCGTCTGGTCCGATGGGGATGGCGGGCCGCTGCTTCTGGTCGGCGGCGGCTCCGGCGTGGTGCCGCTGATGGCGATGGTGCGGCATCGAACCTTGCGCAAATCGGCGGTGCCGGTGGCGCTGATGTTTTCGGTGCGGGTCTGGGACGAGGTGATCTTCCGCGACGAGCTGATCGGTCTCGGTGACCGCCGCGACGGGTTCGAGCTGGTGCTGACGCTGACGCGCGAGGCCGTACGGCGCCCGTCCGACTATTCGAGGCGCATCGACACGGCAATGGTCATGCAGGCGCTCACGCGGCTGCCGCGGCCGCCGGCGCTCGCCTTCGTCTGCGGGTCGAACGCCTTCGTCTCGGCGGCTGCCCAGGCGCTGATCGACGCCGGCATATCAGCGGAAATCATCCGCACCGAGCGCTATGGCGTCTGAGAGGGCCACAGTGGTTCACCGTTTCATGGAAACAGCCACCCGCTCTCAGGTGGGTGAAAACCTTGCCGACAGCAATTGGAACGGCAGCGCGCCATAGGCGGCGACTTCGGCCTCATTGTCCCAGTTGCGGAACTGGCGCGATGGCCGTGCCTCGATCACCAGAGGCCGGCCGGTGTCGTCCACCGTTAGCTTGCCGCGAAAGCGCAGCACACGTCCGCCGCCGGCGCGGCTGATCACCATGGAACGCAGGCGGGCGACATGGCCGCCGCCGGCATTGATTTCCATCTCAATGCGGCGCCGGATTGGTGGAACGACGATCCTGACGGTGACGTCCAGCACCATCGCTCCAGTCCTGTCCGGGCGCGGCAGGGTCTGGGAAAATGCAAACGGCGCCGACGTCGCTCTTGCCTTGCGCAATGTCGGCCTGCCGCGCCAGACGGCGGGCGTCGGCTGCTGCAGGCGGCCCTTTTTGCGTTTGAGGCGCAACTGCTTGGCAAAGCCGCGCGACAGCCAAACGAGGCCGCCGAAATCGGTGCGCGGCTTGGCCTGCAGCACCGAGGACCGGCGCGACAGGCCGGCGCGGTCGGCCAACTCAATCGTCTTTGCAAGTTCGGCCTCCGGCACCGCAATGCCGATCTCCAGGCAGAGATAGGAGAGCGCCACCGCCGCGGCGACGGCGAGGCCCCGCTTGGCGATGATGTCGGCGAACACGCCCCAGTCGACTGCGCCACTCTCGATGGCGACCGCACAGTCGACCAGCCAGTCGCTGTGGGTGTGGGCATCGAGGCCGCCATGTGCGATGGCAAGCGCCATGCGGTCGGCCGGAGAGGGAACAAGCACGCGGACGCCATTGAAGTCGGCTGACAGCGCCCGCTGCCAGATCGCCAGATCATCTTCCGCGCTTTGCTGCGACCCGTCATAAGCGAGCTGGTGCAGGTCGATGTCGCCGAAACTGCCCTTGAAAAAATTCATCGAACGCAAGGACGCCAGCCTGGTGCGCAGATATTGCGGACTGACGCCGGTGGCGATCTGCCAGTCGCGTTCGCTAAGCACATCGAAGGCGGCAATCATGGCCTGCGGGCGCACCAGTATGTCGATGTCATGCGCCACCCGGCCGCGCTGCGCCGACGCGTTGACGGCGATGCGGCTGGCGCCTTTGATAAGCATCACCGCGCAGCCGGCGTCGATCATGGCCTGTAGCGCCGGCTCGGCCTCGCGCGCAGCCAGTCGCGATTTGGTCCACAGCATCTTTTGCAGGCCGACAAGACGTGGATAGGCCGGATGCCCAGCGAGCTTGCGGCCGAACCTGTCGGAGATCGCGGCCAGCAGCCGATGCTCGCGGAAAGCAGCATGGTCGATATCGTTCTCGTCGAGCCAGCGCGCCGCATAGCCCCGGCCGCCTCTTCATCGGGGAGCAATGCGGCCTTCAGCAACTGGTCGAGGCCGCCCGTGGGCCATGACCAACCATAGTCCGGAAACCGACGGCCGATACGGCGCATGGCATTGGCCATCAGTCGGCGCTCGCCTTTTTCGCTGCTCGCCTTTGCATGGCCAGCCTTACGACTTCGACATAACCGCGGTCGCGCACGGGGTCGCGTCCATAGGACATGCTGTCGGGCCGGATGCGGCGCAAGGTCAGGACATCGTCGAGCATGGCAAGCGCAAAGCCCGCCTCGCGGACACGGGCGATCCAGTCGACCATGTCGCCGCGACCGCCTTGCGGGTCGATGATCGGACCGACGGCCTCGGCTACCTCCCGGCGGATCATCATCGTCGTGCGCGACCAGCCCGCCACGGCCACGTCCTGTTGCACATCGGGCTTGTCATCGCGAAACGTCCGCCAGTGGGCAAAGACTCCTGCCGTCGCGGGAAACCGCTCGAAATGCTCCAGCTGCCTTTCGATCTTGGTCGGCAGCCACAGATCGTCCGCATCGAGCGTGGCGACGAAGGGCGTCGCCAGCGCGGCGATGCCCCTGGTGGTGGCGCTGCCTGGTCCGGCATTGTCCTGGCGCAACACCTGCACCGGCATGCCCAGCGAATTGACCACCGCGACCGTATCGTCGGTCGAGCCGTCATCGACGACGATTATGGCGTCGGGCTGGACCGTCTGGGCCGCGACCGATCGCAGCGTCTCGGCGATGGTGGCGGTCGCGTTGAAGGCCGGAATGACGACGCCGTAGCTGGCCATCACAGGAAACGCCAATTCGCAAGTTCCTTGAAATCGAAGATGCCGTCGACAGGGTGCAAGGAGCGGTCGGCCTCGCGCCGTTTCATCGACTTGTAGACGGCGCGCATGAATTCGCGAAAAGGAACATCGGCCTGCCTGGTCATGTTGCCGGGATGGCGCCGGTAATAGAGCGCAACAGTGTCGGGCATCGTGAATTTCGGCCCGCTTTCGAAAGTGCGCAGCAGATAGTCGGTGTCCTCGGCCTGGTGGAAATCCTCGTCGAAGCTGCCGATGCGTTCGACCAACCGCCGGACGAAGATAGCGGGAGACAGGTGAATGCCGCGAACCGTCATCGAGTGGCTGTCGGCTGTCGGCTCCAGCGTATCGTCATCTATGTCGTCGACCAGCGTCATGCGCGAATAGGTGAGCTCGAGGGTGGGGTCTGCGTCGAAACAGGCCAGATCCGCCTTGAAGCGGCCCGGCGGGGAAATGTCGTCGGAATCGAGAAACGATACCAGCCCGGTCTGCGGCAGCAATTGCCGCAAGCCCGCGTTGCGTGCCCGCGTCACCCCGGCATTCTGCTGCTGGAAAAGGCGAATGCACGGCGCCTCCGCGATCAGCGAGCGCACGACCGCCACCGAACTGTCGGTCGAACCGTCATCGATAACGATGATGTCGAGATCGGCGGCATCGCGCTGCCTCAGCAGCGAGCGCAGCGCCGAGCCGACATGGCGTTCGCGGTTGTAGACCGGCATGATCACGCTCAGCTTCACGCACGCATTCCAGGCTGTGATCTGTTCATTCTTTCACCACTCTGCCGGGCGCTTGATCTCGAAAAGCCCCTCGACCGGGCGCCGCGACGGATCGGCCTTGCGCCGCCGCAAGGATTTCTGAATTACACGTAGATATTCGCGCACCGCCACATCCCTTTGCTTGGTCAAATTGCCGGGGTGGCGCCGGTAGTATACCGCGACGGTGTCGGGAAAAATGTGCTTTGGGCTGGTTTCGAAAATGCGCAGCAGATAGTCGGCGTCTTCGCCCTGCCGGAACTCCTCGTCGAAAGCACCTGTACGGTCGATGAGTGCCCTGCGGAATATCCCGGCGCTAAGGCTGACGCCGCGCACGGTGGGACCTGCGCCGCCCCGTGCCGGCTGCAGGGTTTCGTCGTCCATGAGATCGACGCGCGTCATCAGCGAGTAGGTCAGCTCGAGCGCAGGGTCGGCCGCGAACAGGGGTAGGCCAGCCTTGAATCGTCCAGCCGGCGAGACGTCGTCCGAATCCAGGAACGACACCAGTTCGGTTTGCGGCAGCAACTGCCTCAGCCCTGTGTTGCGCGCGTTGGCCACGCCCTGGTTTGCCTGCTGGAACAGGCGGATGCACGACGCTTCCCGCATGATGGCGCGGACTGCTTCAACGGAGCTGTCCGTCGAGCCGTCGTCGACAACGATGATATCGAGATCGGCATCGTCGCGTTGCCTGAGCAGGGACCGCAACGTCGAAACGACATAGATCTCCCGATTGTAGACCGGCACAATGATGCTCAACTTCATGCAGCGCCCCGAAGGACGAAATCCGCAATCGTGCCGGCGATCTCGCGCGGCTCGGTCCCCAGCGACAGCCGGTAGCATGGCAGATCGCGGGTAAGCTCGCTGAAAAAGCGAAAGCCCGCTTCCCGCTCGCCCGGCATCTGCACGATTCCTGACGGCGCCAAGGCGATCATGGCATCCTTGCGCGATATGGGCATGACCGAGCTTCTCGCACCTCCCCTGATATGGGGCACTATCAAAGCAATAATGTCCAGACTTGCAGGAGTTGGTCGAGGCGCGACCTCGTTGATGTGAAAGGCATGCTTGCCTTGCCAGTTCAGCGGTTGGTACGAATTTAGCCGACCCTCCAGCTTCAGCCGCTTGAAGCCCTCCGGATCCTGCTTGAGCGTGGCAAACAGCGGATAGGCCGTCACCCCCTCGGTCCGGTCGATCAGCACATAGTCGTCGCCGACGCTATCGAGCCCATTGAGCAGGCCGGCGACGACCGTTCCCGATTTGCCGGCACCGCCGGAGCCCGCCAGCAGGACGCCCTTGCCATCGATGCCCAGCGTGCCGGCATGGGTGAGCCGCATGCCGCGCGCCGCATATTCCCAATGCAGGAAGGCGCGCAGCGGCGCCCCTTGTTCCCATGGCGGAAAGGCGTCGGCCGACATCATCAGCTGCGCCCCGACATGGCGTTGCGGATCATGGAACTGCCAAAAGTCGAGGTCATGATAGTAGCTGCCGCGCAATCCGGCCTCTTCCAGCCGGTTGGCAAAGGCATGATGGTTGTAATCGCCTCGGCCCCAGGTGGCCGGGGCGGGGACGCCATCGATGGCCGGGTGGGCGACGAAAATGCGGCAGCCGTCAGATGCAGACGGATTTTCCGGGGCCGGTATGAAGGCATGGCTCATGGCTTCCGCCAGCGTGCCATGGTCGAGGTGGACACTCAGGTCCAGCCCCGGCAACCGCACGCTGGCGGTAACGGGATAGAAGGCGGCGGCGCTTTCCGCGGCCGCCAGCACATGGCGGGCATAATCCGGCAGGGTTTGCAGCGTGATCAAAGGCATGTGTTCGTTGTTCCAGCGTCCAGAATTGCGCCGGGTCGCCTGATGCATGTCGCTCGGGGTGGCCCCGGTTTTGAGACGACGACATGCATAAAATCAAAGATCTAAACCGCGTCGCCTGAGTCCGTTCAAACGCGACGCGCTTTAGGGAAACGATTATGCCTGTTTCACCGCCGGCCAGCCGAGAGGTTCCTCGACCTCATGGATCGGGTCGACAATGATGAGATCGGCAAGGTCGTCGTGGACATCGACCTTGAGCGGCTCATTGCTGGCAGCAAGCGCAGACGACAGCTCGCCCGAAAGCGGTTGTGCCGGTGTTTCGGCTGGCGCAAGCAACCCGAAATCGAGCAGTCGGGCAATGAAGCTTTCGAGGTCGGCCAGGCTTATTTTTGCGGCGCCCGCGGCAACTCCGACCAGCGCTTCAGTGGCGACGCCGGACGACAGAGCCTGCCAGACCCGGCTGCCGGAATCGGAAAAGCCGAAATACTTACCGTTCGAAAGATCGAGAACGACGGCTTCGCCATCGAATGATTCGAAAACGATGTCCTTGCTTGCGACCCCATAGACCCGCTGTTGCATCGCTCTGTCCCCCGTTCCATGCGCCCATGAAGGGATGCGCCGATTTCACGGTCTGCCAGCCCTTCCTAAGTGCGTCTAAATCACTCGGCCTATGCTTGGCAAGACAAAGACCCGCGAACACAACGCCTGCGTCGGCGACCGTTGCGGCGAAGTCGACCGGCTCAAGCCTCGATTTCGAGCGCCGACAACGGTTTCGAGCAGCAGGCAAGGATGAAACCGTCATCGATCTCGTGGTCGAGGATGCCGCCATTGTGGCTCATCTCGACTTCGCCGGAGACCTTCTTCACCTTGCAGGTGCCGCACAGGCCGAACTCGCAGGCGGCGGGAATCCGCACGCCCGAGCTGCGCGCGGTCTGCAGCACGGTCTGGCCGGCGACGCAGCCGGCATCGACCTCCGAAAGCGAGAAGCGGATCGGCGTCACGGCTTCGACAGGTGCAGCGATGCCGTCCTCGACCGGGGAGGCAAACGGCGCCGGAATTTCCTCCATCACAGGCGCGGCAAAGCTCTCCTGATGGTATTTCGTCATGTCGAAGCCGGCGGCATCCAGCATGCCGCGCACGGCGCGCATGAACGGATCGGGGCCGCAGCAGAAGATTTCGCGCTCGCGGAAATCCGGAGCCAGCAAGGGCAGCCGGATCGCATCGATGCGCCCCATATGGCCGTACCAGCCTTCGCGGCTGGAACGTTCCTCGATCATGAAGCCGAGCGACAGGCCGGGCATATGGCCGCCGAGCAGTTCGAGTTCCTTGCGGAAGATGATCTCTTCGGCACGCCGCGCGCAGTTGACGAAACCGACATCGGTCCATGGCGCGCAGTCGTTCAGCCAGCGCAGCATCGACATCATCGGTGTCACGCCGGAGCCAGCCGAAATGAACAGATATTTGGCCGCCGGGTGGCTGTGCAACGAGAAGTCGCCCGCCGGTCCATAGGCCTTGACGTGCGAGCCGGGCACCAGTTGGTCGAACATCCAGCGTGTGCCGATGCTGCCCGGTTGCGCCTTCACTGTCACCGCGATCGAAAACGGCCGCGATGGCGACGACGACAGCGTGTAGGTGCGCATCAGCGGCCCGTCCGGTGTCGGCAGTTCCAGCGTCAGGAACTGGCCCGGCTTGTAGCGGAACCAGGTCTGGTTGTCGGAGCGGAAGGTGAAGGTCTTGACGTCGGGCGCCTCGTCGCTGACGCCGATCACTTCCAGCACCTGCAGCCTATCGTTCCACGGCGCCATCTGGTCGAGATGGCGATAGAGCCCAAGATCCGTCATCGCATTCATCCTCTGGTCCCTCTTCGCCTGCTCCAGCTCACGCGACGCTGCGCAGCGCCGGCCGGCCGCCTTCGGCAAGGCGCGGGCCGATGAAGGCCGCGTACCATTCGACGAACTGGATCACGCCGCCCTCGTGCAGCTCCGAATAGGGGCCGGGCTCATAGGCCGGCGACAGGATGCCGAAGGCGTTTTCCTCGACGATGCGGCGGTCCTGGTCGTTGGTCTCGGTCCAGACGTGGGTGAGCTCTTCAAGGTTGTAGTCGACGCCCTCGACCGCATCCTTGTGCACCAGCCACTTGGTCGTCACCGCGGTTTCGGTGGCGCTGATCGGCAGCACCCGGAAGGTGACCGCATGGTCGATCAGGATGTGGTTCCAGGTCGTCGGATAGTGGTAGTGCATCAAGGTGCCGATGCGGTCGGCGGCAACAGTGTCGGACAGGTCCTTCGTCACCGCGCGCTTTCCCGACATCGTGTAGCTGACGGCATCGCGCAGCAGCGGCGCGCGGGTGGCGCGGTATTGCCCGGCCGGATCGATGCGGAACTTGCTCGGCAGGCCCGCCGCCTCGCATTTCGCCCAGTGCGCCAGCATCTCCGGATCGCTGTCGGCGCCCTGCACGCCGGTCACCGTCGGCGCTTCGGGGAATGTCTTGCACAGCTCCGGATGATTGCCGGCGCAGTGATAGCATTCGCGGTTGTTTTCCCAGACCAGCTTCCAGTTGCCCTTCTCGATGATGGTGCTCTCGAAGGCGACCTTGGCTTCATTCAGCCGGTGCGGCTTGAGGTAGGGCTCTATCATGGCGCGCATCGGCGCAAAGTCGGCAGGTTCTTTCGCCAGGCAGATGAAGATGTAGCCGCCGACGCTCTCGCAGGCGACGGGCTTCAGGCCGAACTGGCTCTTGTCGAAACCGTCGGCCATCTGGCGGGCAAACAGCAGCCGGCCGTCAAGCTCGTAGGTCCACTGGTGATAGGGGCAGACAAGCTTTGCCGCCATGCCCTTCTCAGTGTTGCAGACACGGCTGCCGCGATGGCGGCAGGAATTGTGAAAGGCGTTGATGTTGCCCTTCTGGTCGCGGACCAGCACCACCGGATAATCGCCGATCTGCACGGTGATATAGCTGCCGGGCTTCGGCAGTTCGCAATCATGGCCGATGAACAGCCAGTCGCGATACCAGATGAGCTCCATGTCGAGCTTGAAATAGTCCGGGTCGGTGTAGAAGGGCTGTTCCAGCGAAAAGCCTTGCTTGCGGCCGTTCAGGAGCCTCAGCATGTCGTTGCGCGTATCCATAGTTCTGTCCTCGTGGTTTAAGGACTGAACTTGGTGGTGATGGAGGAAGGATCGGACGCAGGCCGGCGCGGCGCCGGACATGCACTATCCACCTCTTGACCGCCCACCGCGATCAGTCGAGTCTATGCATCTCGGGCTGGTTTCCGGGCTCTGGAGTTGTCCTTGCGGACCATCGCGACACCTTCCCAGGCTCTTGCCCAGTGGTCTCCCGTTGCGACTTCAACTCCACCACCGTTGCGGGGGCAGCGCCGGATTCTGACCGGCTTCCCAATTCTCCGCTGCGTCGTCACGAAGCGGCACCTGAGATGCGATCATCTAATCACGGCAGCGATCGCGACGTCGGCATGAAAGCGACATCGTATCCATGCGGCGCGACACGCGCGGCATACGCCCCCCGCCGCCGGTCAAAGAGCTGAGACGTTTCTTGCGACGCCATCATCGCCGTTTCGAATCGCTGCGGATCCAGTTCGATCGGGGGCAAAAAGGGCTCAACGGTATCGAAAAGTTACTATTAGCAATCTCTAATCGAACCGAACGGTTCGTTTCTGTTGACAATGCGTGCAGGACGGTGTGAACGACGGCCCGGAAACCGACACCGGAGCGAACCACTCGGTTCGACATAAGCAACTGAAAACAATGCGATAAATGACCATAGAGGAACTTCCTGGCACAATTTCAAGGTGCAGGACCGTGGTCCACACGGAACAACTTCGTGATTGGAAACCAGCCTATGGCTTTCCCACATCGGGGCTGTCCGAACGACGCGAATTCCTCCCAAGACACGCCGCTAGACGGACAGACAAACTGGAGTACTAAAAATGAAAAAGATCATCCTCACTGCCGCAGCCGTTTTGGCGATCACCGGCAGCGCCTTCGCCGGTAGCGACAATTACGGTTCCAATGGTGCGAACCAGCCAGCCGTCTCGGTCGACAGCTCGTATACGGCTTCCATTCAGAAGCCGGCGCACGCTGACAAGCAGCCTGTCATTCAGGGCGCCGACCGCGACCTCTACGGCAATCGCTGATCCCGACCAAAGAAGGGCGGCTAACCCGTCGCTCTCGGGATCCCAAAAAATTCAGGAGTATTTGAAATGAAAAGGATCATCCTTGCTGCCGCCGCCGTTTTGGCCATCTCCGGCAGCGCTTTCGCCGGCAGCGACAACTACGGTTCGAACGGCGCCAACCAGCCTGCGATTACGTCGACCGATAGTGGCCATACGGCTTCGGTTGAGAAGTCGGCTCCAGCCGAGCAGGCGCCTGCCCACGGTGCCGACCGTAACCTTTTCGGCCGCTAAAAGCCGGTTTCCAGCACGTGGCGGGCTTATCCGCTGCAGCTGGCGGCATCAGAAAAATTCAGGAGACTAAAATGAAGAAGATCGTTCTTGCCACCGCAGCCGTGCTGGCTGTTTCGAGCGCTGCCTTTGCCGGCAGCGACAATTATGGCTCCAATGGCGCCAACCAGCCGGCCGCTGCCGTCGACACCACTCGCACTTCGTCGACCGGCACCAACTCGGCGGTCTACAAGCTGCTGAACTCGTCGAACGACCAACAGAAGTTCGTCCCGCCGAGCAGCGACAGGGATCGGTTCGGCAACAACTAACAGCCGAAGCTTAAAAAGAGCGGCGGGCCTGGCCCGCCGCTCTTTTTTCATGCCTGTACGACGCAGCTATCTCAAGCCGCCTTCACTTCCACCGGCTTGAGCGAGAAGGAGTGCCCATCGGCGTCGAAGATGTGCAGGTCCCCGGCATCCGCGGTCAGTCGCAGCTTTGCCCCGCGCTTGACCTCGACATTGCCGGGCAGCTTGGTCACCAACGGCAGGTCAGCGCGGCCGATATCGACATAGACAAGCTGCACCTCGCCGAGTTGCTCGACATAGTCCACCACGCCCTCGAAAAGATATTCCGCGCCGGTGGCGGCCGACAGATCCTCCGGCCGCACGCCGAAGCTGACTGCCGCACCCTTTGCTGACGCCGGCGTTGCGATCGGCACCGTTGCCTTGCGGCCGCCGACATGGCTGACGATTGTCGGGTTGCCCGTCCTGTCGATTGTCGCCGGCAGGATGTTCATGGCCGGCGAGCCGATGAACTGGGCAACGAACAGATTGCCGGGCTTCTTGTAGAGGTCCATCGGCGTGCCGACCTGCTCAATATGGCCATCCTTCAGCACGACGATGCGGTCGGCGAGCGTCATCGCTTCGACCTGATCGTGGGTGACGTAGATCATGGTCGTGGCAGGCATCGATTCCTTGAGCTTGGCGATCTCGATGCGGGTCGCGACGCGCAGCGCCGCGTCGAGATTCGACAGCGGCTCGTCGAACAGGAACACTTTCGGATTGCGCACGATGGCGCGGCCGATGGCGACACGCTGGCGCTGGCCGCCCGACATCGCCTTGGGCAGACGGTCGAGATATTTGGTCAGCTGCAGGATCTCGGCGGCCTGCCGCACCCGCTTGTCGATCTCGGCCTTGCTTTCCTTGCCGATCTTCATCGAGAAGGCCATGTTGTCGTAGACGGTCATGTGCGGATAGAGCGCATAGGACTGGAACACCATGGCGATGCCGCGCTTGGAAGGCGGCACGTCGTTCACCACCTCGCCGGCGATCTTCAGCTCGCCGGAGGTGATCTCCTCAAGCCCGGCGATGGACCGCAGCAAGGTCGACTTGCCGCAACCCGACGGGCCGACGAAGACGATGAACTCGCCCGACTTTATGTCGAGGTCGATGCCGTGGAGAATGTGCAGATTGCCGTATGATTTCTTCACCTGTCTCAGCGTGACATCGGCCATAATTTCCTCCCAGTGATTTCCCTAGAGAACCTGGATTTCCTCAAAAAATCCAGTTTCGTCAAAAACTCAGTCGATGCGCCCGAACCAGGCGCCGTAGCCGCCGAGGCGGATGGAACCTGTGCCGGATTGTCCCGAAAAACCGTGCCCGGCCAACGGTTGCAGCGCCTGGCCGCCGAAATCGACCTCGGCCGGCTTACTGGCCAGATTGAAGATGCAGACGATCTGCTCATTGCCCTCACGGCGGGTGAAGGCGACGGTGTCGCCCTCGCTTTCGATGAACTCGATGTCGCCCTTGGCCAGGGCCGGATGCTGGCGGCGGAAACCGAGAAAGCGCCGGTAGTGCTCGAGCAGCGAGGCCGCGTCGCCCTGCTGAACATTGACCGCTTGCGACAAATGCTTGCCCGGCACCGGCAGCCAGGGCTTGGCCGTCGAAAAGCCGGCATTGCTGGCGGTTGCATCCCACACCATCGGCGTGCGGCAGCCGTCGCGGCCCTTGAATTCGGGCCAGAAGCGAATGCCGTAGGGGTCCTGCAGATCCTCGAACTGCAACTCGGCTTCGCCAAGCCCAAGCTCCTCTCCCTGATAGAGGCAGACCGAACCGCGCAGCGACATCAGCAGCGCCGAGATAACCTTCAGATAGGCGGCCGGGTCGGCCTCGTCGGCGGCCCAGCGCGAGGCCGGACGCATCACGTCGTGGTTGGAAAAGGCCCAGCACGACCAGCCGTCGCTGGCGACCTTGCCGAAGGCTTCCAGCACCTGGCGCACCTTGGCGGCGCTGATCTTTTCCGGCGCCAGGAAATCGAAGGAATAGCACATGTGGACGCGTTTGCCGCCGGCGGTGTAGGCGGCGACCACTTCCAGCCCACGCTGCGAATCGCCGACTTCGCCGACCGCGGCGGCCGCCGGATATTCGTCGAGCAGCGCCCGGAACCGTTCGAGGAAGGCAAGGTTTTCCGGCCGGCTCTTGTCGTAGATATGGTCCTGGTAGTTGTAGGGATTGACCGCAGGTGCTGTCTGGTCGTTGCGCTCTTCGGGCGGCAGCGGCGGATTGTTCTCCAGCCCCTGGCTGTGGAAGTAGAAATTGATGGTGTCGAGGCGGAAGCCGTCGACGCCGCGCTCCAGCCAGAAGCGGGTGACGTCGAGCAGCGCGTCCTGGACTTCCAGATTGTGGAAGTTGAGGTCCGGCTGCTCGGACAGGAAATTATGCAGATAATATTGCTGGCGGCTGGTGTCCCACTGCCAGGCCGAGCCGCCGAAGATCGACAGCCAGTTGTTGGGCGGCGTGCCGTCCGGCCTGGCGTCGGCCCAGACATACCAGTCGGCCTTGGGATTGCTACGGCTGGCGCGGCTCTCCTTGAACCATGGATGGTTGTCGGCGGTGTGCGACAGCACCTCGTCGATCATCACCTTGAGGCCGAGGTGATGGGCTTCCGCAACCAGCGCGTCGAAATCGGCGAGCGTCCCGAACATCGGGTCGACGTCGCAATAGTCCGAGACGTCGTAGCCGAAATCCTTCATCGGCGACTTGAAGAAGGGCGAAATCCAGATGGCGTCGACGCCGAGCGAGGCGATGTAGGGCAGCCTGCGGATGATGCCCTTGAGGTCGCCGATGCCGTCGCCATTGGAGTCCTGATAGGAGCGCGGATAGATCTGGTAGATCACCGCGCCCCGCCACCAGTCGCGATCGACGGCGAGATCGGGCTTCGAGGTCGCCTTCAAAGCGGCTTGCATAAGTCTCAACCTCCTTTGACCGAGCCGGCCAGCAGCCCGCGGACGAAATAGCGCTGCAGCGAGAAGAACACGATCAGCGGCACGATAATGGTGACGAAGGCCGATGTCGTCAGGATTTCCCAGTCGCCGCCGCGCGAGCCGAGCAGTGCGTTGAGCTTCGCGGTCAGCACGATCTGATCCCCTTCGGTACCGAGGAAAACCATTGCCACCAACAAATCGTTCCACACCCACAGGAACTGGAAGATCGCAAAGGACGCCAGCACCGGGAAGGACAGCGGCAGCACGATCTTGACGAAGATTTCGAAATCGCTGGCGCCGTCGATGCGCGCCGATTCCATGATCTCGCGCGGCAGGCCGGCAATATAGCTGCGCAGGAGATAGATGGCGAAGGGCAGGCCGAAGCCGGTATGCGCCAGCCAGATGCCGAGATAGGTTTTCGACGGCACACCGAAGAAGATGCCGACGCCGTTGTAGATTTTCAAAAGCGGGATCAAGGACATCTGCAGCGGCACGACCAGCAGGCCGATGATTGTGGCGATCAGCAAGGCGCGGCCGGGAAAACGCATCCACGCCAATGCATAGGCGGCGAAGGCGGCGATCAGGATCGGGATGACCGTCGCGGGGATGGTGACGGTCAGCGAGTTTATGAACGAGCGGCCGATGCCCTCCGAAAACAGCACGGTCTGGTAATTGTCGGTGGTGAATTTCGGCGGCGCCGACGAGGCGTAATAGACGCGCTGGCCACGGTCGCCTTCGAAAGCCTTGGGCGAACTCATGACGAACGTGCCGTCGGCATTGAGCTGCAAGGTCACGCCGTCGCCGAGATCGGCAGTGGTGCCGGCCGGATATTGCGTCGGCGCCGCCGATTTGACGCCGAAGGCGCTGATGTCGCGCGCAGCACCGTCGCCGAAGATATTGCCGGCAAGCACGAACTTGCCGTCCTTCTCGACCTGCGCCGAGGCCGGCGGCAGGCGGCCGGCTTCGGTCTGGCTGGAGCTGGAGAACGAGTTCCACCAGCCCGAGGCGATGATCTGGTCCTTGTCGCGCAGCGACGAGACCAGGATGCCGAGCGTCGGCACGGTCCAGATGGCGACGAAGACGAGCACGGCGATGTGGACGCCGAAGCGGCTGGCAAAGGACTTTCCGGTCGCGACGGCCATCTCAATGTCCTCCCGTCTCTTTGTTCGCCTGGCGGATGTTCCAGACCATGATCGGGATGACCGCGATCATGATGATGATGGCGATGGTGGCGCCGCGGCCGAAATCGCCGCCGCCGCGGAACATCCAGTCGAACATCAGATTGGCCAGCACCTGGCTGTTCCACTG
Organism: Mesorhizobium sp. C432A; assembly: GCF_030323145.1. Classification (NCBI taxonomy): domain Bacteria; kingdom Pseudomonadati; phylum Pseudomonadota; class Alphaproteobacteria; order Hyphomicrobiales; family Phyllobacteriaceae; genus Mesorhizobium; species Mesorhizobium sp. C432A. Next base: position 721,910 of record NZ_CP100470.1, read on the forward strand.
GCCATTGGTCATGGTCAGCACGATGTCGAACACTTTCAGCACCAGGATGGTGATCGTCGTCCAGACCACGGCGATGGTGCCCCAGATCTGCGGCACCATGATCTTCCAGAAGATCTGGAACGGATTGGCGCCGTCGATGACCGCGGCTTCAAGCGTCTCTTCGGGGATGCCGCGCAACGCCGAAGACAGGATGACCATGGCAAAGCCGGTCTGGATCCAGATCAGGATGATCATCAGGAAGAAATTGTTCCAGAACGGCAGCGATATCCAGACCTGCGGCTGACCGCCGAAATACTGGATGATGGCGTTGAGCAGACCGATCTGCGTCTGGCCCTCGCCGCGATATTCGTAGATGAATTTCCAGATCACGCTGGCGCCGACGAAGGAGATCGCCAGCGGCAGGAAAATCAGGCTCTTGGCGATCGTGCCCCACCAGATCTTGTCAGTGAGCACGGCGATTATCAGCCCTAGAAAGGTGCAGGCGGCGGGCACCACCGCGAGCCAGATGATGTTATTCAGGATCGAGTTGCGGAACTCGCGGTCGCCGAACGCCCATTCATAGTTGGCGAAGCCGACAAAATGCTGGCCGCCGCGGTCGAGGAAGGACAGCCAGAGCGTCGCCACCACCGGATAGATCAGGTAGACGGTGAGGATGATCATCGCCGGGCCGACGAACAGCCACGGACGGACCAGTCCTTGCCGGCGCAGATTGTCGATGGCCGCAGCCCCGGCCACGCCGCGCGACGGGAATATCAGGTCGACCAGCTTGTTGGCGCCCCAGAAATAGGCGACGCAGCCGCCGACGCCGATGATGATGACAAAAATGGCCGATAAGATCTGAGCAGCCATGGGTCCCTCTTCCCTGCGCATGATCGGCCGGGCCTTGAACAGCCCTGGCGATGTGGCTCTGCGCCGATTTAAGTTATTCTGAAACGAACGAACGCAAATCGGTCCGGCGTAAGGCGCCGGTCGGATCCGGGCCATAGCGGCCCGGATCCAGTCTGTGGAGGAAGTCCTGAATTTGCCGCCAAAGCGGCTGAACACTTGGCAGTGGTTACTTGCCAGCTGACTGCTTGCCAGCTGACTACTTGCCAGCTGACTACTTGATAGCGTCCCAGCTCTTCTGGATGTCGGTGGCGACATCCTGCGCCGACTTGCCGCCGACCAGATCGATCATGCCGGTCCAGAAGGCGCCGGCGCCGATCTTGCCCGGCATCAGGTCCGAACCGTCGAAGCGGAAGGTCGAGGCATTGGCGAGGATATCGCCCTGCTTCTTCAGCGCGTCGCTGGCATAGGCATCCTTGTTGACCGACTTGAGCGGCGTGACGAAGCCGCCCTGGGCCATCCAGATTTCATGTGCCAGCGGCATTTTCAGGAATTCGATGAACGCGCGTGCACCCTTCGAATCCTTGGTGATCATGGCCAGCGTGCCGGCGCCGAGCACAGGCGTGCCCAGCTCGGGCTTGGATGCATAGGGCGGGAAGTAGAAGAAGTCGGCGTCCTGTCCAACCTTTGTGCCTTCCGGGAAGAAGGTCGGGATGAACGATGCCTGATGGTGCAGGTAGCATTTCGGCGGCACCGAGAAGAGGCCCTTCGGGCTGTCGCGGAAGTCGGTCGCGGCAACCGCCTTGGCCCCACCGTCGACCATCTTGTCGTCGGTCGCGATCTTGCCGAAAATGTCGATGGCGTTGACCACCGCCGGATCGTTGAACGGGATCTCGTTCTTTACCCACTTGTCATACACGTCGGGCGTCTGGGTGCGCAGCATGATGTCTTCGACCCAGTCGGTCGCCGGCCAGCCGGTAGCGCCGCCTGAGCCGAGGCCGATGCACCACGGCGTGCCGCCGTCGGCGATGATCTTCTTCTCGAGGTCGGCGAGCTCTTCCTGGGTCTTGGGAACCTTGTAGCCGGCTTCCTCGAAATTGTCGGGCGAATACCAGACCAGCGATTTCACGTCGGCCTTGTAGGGGAAGGCGAAGAAGCCCGGCTTGCCGTCCTTGTCCTTGAAGGTGCCGAGATCGACCCATGACTGGCCGGCGCCGTAATTGTCCTTGATCCATTTGGCGGTGTCGTCGCCCAGCGGCGTCAAAAGGCCCTTGGACGCCAGATCCTGGATCAGGCCCGGCTGCGGCAGTACGGCGATATTGGGCGGGCTGCCGGCCTGGGTATCGATGACGATCTGCTGTTCGTAATTTTCCGACGAGGAGTATTTGATCTCGGCGCCGGTGGCTTCCTGAAAATATTCGAGAACAGTGCGAATGAGGCCTTCGTCCTCGCCGCGCCAGGGCCCGAAGATGGTCAGCGTCTCGCCCTTGAGATCGACCTTCTTCAGCTCTTCGTAATTGGCCCAGTTGAAGCGCTTGTCTTCCCCGGGCTTGAACTTCAGTTCGGCTTGCGCCGGCAGGGACAAGGCGAGTGTGGCAAACGCTGCGCCAAGCAGAAGCATCTTCTTCATCGGTATTCCTCCCAGTGTGGACACATACACCCGGGCGGAACCTCCATTCCGCCCGCCGACGCTGCAGGACTGTGACTCGTTCAGAAAGGAACCGCAACCTTTCGAAGAGTCTTCCAAAGCGCTTTGGTCTTTTTGATCTCGCCATTGAATCGGCTGGAAGTCAAGAGGGCGGTGGGCTAATCGATTTAATTGCGGGCCGCAAGACTTGGTAAAGTGCACTGCAGCACAGTTTTACGGCGGTGCAGCACCGTATTAAGCTTCAAACTGGCCGGACCAGTGCGTATGGTCGACCAGTTCGGCCGCGCCCATTGTGGCGCCGCGTGGCTTCAAAATTAAAAGCGCTTTGAGGCTTGGAGGCCTCCCAGTGAACCTGAAGCAGCTCTCTCATATGCTGGCCCTGTCGCAGACAACGGTAAGCCGTGCGCTCAACGGCTATCCCGAGGTCAACGAGGAAACCCGCCGGCGTGTGGTGGATGCCGCCAAGCGCCACGGCTACCGGCCCAACCCGAGCGCGCGCCGGCTGGCGACCGGCAAGACGGGCATGATCGGGTATGTGCTGCCGACGGGCGCCTCCGTCGACATCGACCCGCATTTCGTCGAGTTCCTGTCGGGTCTCGGCGACTATGCCCGCTCGCACGAGCTCGACCTGGTGCTGTCGCCGGCCGATGCCGACGACCAGGAAACCACCTATCGCCGCATCGTCGCCAACCGCCAGGTCGACGCCGTTTACATCTCCTCGCCGCGCCCGGCCGACCGGCGGGTGGCGCTGGTCAACACGCTCGGCATTCCCTTCATCGTCCATGGCCGCAGCGAAGGCTTCGATTTCGACTACCCCTTCACCGACATCGACAATGAGGGCGGCTTCCACGACGCCGCCCGGCTGCTGGTTCAGCTCGGCCACCGGCGGCTGGCGCTGATCAATGGCGACGACCGCGAGACCTTCGCCATCCACCGCGAGCGCGGCATGCGCAGGGCGCTGGCCGCGAGCGGCCTGACGCTCGGCGAGCGCCATGTCTGTTCACTCACCATGACCGAGGAGAACGGCTACCGCGCCGCCAGGCGCCTGCTCGAACAGAGCGAGCGGCCGACGGCGATCGCCTGCTCCAGCCTGATCATGTCGCTCGGCGTCGTGCGCGCGGTGCGCGACCTTGGCCTGACCATTCCCGGCGACCTGTCGTTGATTGCCCATGACGACGTCTTTCCATGGCTGAAGCCGGAGAATTTTTCCGTGCCGCTGTCGACGACGCGCTCGTCGATCCGCCTCGCCGGCGCCCGCATCGCCGAACGCCTGGCAGCGCGCATTTCCGGCTTGGAAGAAGGGGCGCGAGGCGAGGTCTGGCCTGTCGACCTGGTGGTGAGAGGCTCGGTCGCCGGCGCGCCGGTTTAGGGATTAATCCAATTGCTCCGCTGGGCAAGTTCACCCATGTGGATGTTGCCCGCAGATAGATTGACTTCGTTGGGACAACGGTCTGCCTGGACCTGTCCTTGATTTGGCTTCGAGTGGGTGGCAACCAGTAAGCCAGAGCCATCAACCAGTCCTCAGGGTGCGCCACTTGCCCATATTCCCGTTCTCCGAAACGGATCCAATCCGGCATCCTGGCCCACCGCCGAAAACGTCGGAGGTGGTCATTGTCGGTGGCGGCATCATCGGTGTGACGACGGCGCTTTTCCTGGCACAGCGGAACATCCCGGTGACGCTGCTGGAAAAAGGACGCATTGCGGCCGAACAGTCGTCCCGCAATTGGGGCTGGATCCGGAAGCAGGGACGCGACGCCGACGAGTTGCCCATCGTCATAGAGGCTATTCGCCTGTGGCGGCAACTGGCTGAGGAATGCGGCGAGGACATCGGCCTGACCCAGACAGGTGTGACCTACCTGGCGAAGACCGACAAGGACATGGCCGGCTTCGAAGCATTCATGAAGATCGCTGCGACGCATGCGCTCGACACCCGTCTCCTGGATGCAGACGAAACCGCGGCACTCATCAAAGGCATGTCGCGCAAATTCAAGGGCGCGATGACGACGCCCTCCGACATGCGGGCGGAGCCTTGGCTGGCGGTGCCCGCACTTGCCCGGCTCGCCGCGCGAAAAGGCGTCAAAATCGTCGAGAATTGTGCGGCGCGAACCCTCGAAATCTCAGGCGGCAAGATCAAGGGCGTGTGGACCGAGGCGGGGTATGTCGAGGCCTCCAGCGTGCTGGTCGCGGGAGGTGCCTGGTCATCCTTGTTCCTGAGAAGACACGGCGTCTCCATCCCCCAGCTCAGCGTCAGGGTAACCGCAGCCGCAACGGACCCCTTGGCTGAAATCTATGCAGGTGCGGCGACTGACGAACACATCGCTTTCAGGCGCCGGCAGGATGGCGGGTATACGCTCGCCGCGGGCGGCAGCCATCTGCATTACCTGGGACCTGACGCCTTCCGGCACGCCACCAAATATCTTCCTGCGCTGAGGGACAATCCGCTGGGGACACGCTACTTTCCGTTCGCGCCGTCAGGTTACCCCGATGCCTGGTCGACGCCGCGCGATTGGGCGCCGGATTCGCACAGCCCTTTCGAGAGAATGCGGGTGCTCGACCCGGCCCCTGAACCGGCCCGTCTGCGTTCGATAGAACGCAAGTTCAAGCACCTCTTTCCGCAGTTCGAGAGGGTTCGCCTGAAGGCAGGCTGGGGTGGCATGATCGACGCCATGCCCGACGTCGTCCCCGTCGTGGATCGGGTTGAGGCAGTCGGCAGCCTTTTCGTCGCAACGGGAATGAGCGGCCACGGCTTCGGCATCGGGCCTGGCATAGGCCGCGTCGTTGCCGACATGATCCAGGGAAACCAGACGGGGCACGACCTCAGCCGCTTCCGGCTGTCGCGCTTCCATGATGGCAGCCCTGTCCGGCTGGGTCCGGCGCTCTGAATTGGGTGGCGCGAAATTCGCCCGGTTTACTTGTTCGCCGCCGCCTTCGTATCCAGCAGGCCATAACCGAAATCATTGTCCCGTCCCTTCGGACCGAGATCCCTGGCGGTGGCGGCCAGCGCCTTTTCGATATCGTCGGCCGAGCGCTCGGGTGAGGCGTGGATCAGGTTGGCGATTGCGCCGGACACGATCGCGGCGGCAAATGAGGTGCCGGTGACGACGTCAGAGCCGGCGCCGCTCGGCGCCACCATCTCGACGCCGGGCGCCGAGATGAAGACATAAGCGCCGCGATTGGCCTGCTGCATCAGCCCGTCCCTGGCGTCGGTGGCGGTGACCGCGATCACGCCGTCATAGGCGGCGGGGTAGCCATAGGGCGCTTTCGGCCCGTTGTTGCCGGCAGCAGCGACCAGGATGATGCCGAGCCCGCGCGCATTGCGGCAGGCGGTGGCGAGCAGATCGTTCTTGGGGCCGACGAAACTCATATTGATGATGCTGACATTCTGGTCCGCCGCCCAGTCGAGCGCCGACAGGATGACATCCATGGTCGACCTGCCGTCCTCGAAGGCGCGGGCGTGATAGATCCTGGCGCCGGGCGCCATGCCTTCGAGCGCGCCGACGCCGGCGATCAGCCCGTCGACCGAGGTACCGTGGTCACGCTTTTCGACCGGCACGTTGGGCATGGCGTCGAACTGGTCGGCAATGACGCCGGACAGCGCCGGATTGGTGTCGTCTATGCCGGTGTCGATGACGGCGATGCGCACGTTTTCGCCACTGGCTTGCTTGTTGTCGAGCTGAATGCGCTCGAAGGCATAGTTGACGATGCCGGCCGCCTGCTGCAGCGAGTAGATATGGTTTGGCTCGCGCCGCAGGGTGCGGCCATCGGCGGCCAGCTGCGCCAGCACGGCGCCGACCGGGCGGCCGTCGGGAATGCCGAAGCGCACCAGTGTGGTGCCGAGCAGCCGCGACTGGCGCTGCGAGCGCACTTCAAGGCCGAAGGAGGCGGCGATCTGCTGGACGGCGCCGGCATCGCCGTCGACGGTCACCAGCACCTCGTCGGGCACGAACTCGCCGGCGATGGCACGGCGCGGCGCGGTCGCGACAAGATCGGTCGGCGAAACGATCGCCCCGCCGGCGGGTGGCCCGGCCTGCGTGTCGGCAGGCGGCGCTGACGGCCGTGGCGTCGGCACGGGCGCTTCGGGAGCCGGTGGGTTGGGAAACAGGTCGACGATCAGGGCCGGAAGGGTAACTGCGCCTGGTTCGCCGCCGACGTTGGCCTCATTGCCGTCTTTCGGGCAGTCGGCAGCCGCCGCTCCGGCCGCGTCGGTGCAGTCGGCCCGGCCGGCATTGGGATCATTGGTCTGCGCCGACGCCGGCACGGCGACGATTGTCGTCGCCGCCACCAGGATCGCCGCAAATCGAATGACCGCCCTAGCTGCCATCAACCGGTTTCCTTCCCTCGATCACAGTCTCCGCGAACGGCTGGGCGGCAATAAGGCCGACGAGCCTGGTGTAGTCTGCTCCGGTCTTGACCGGGATGGCAATGCGGAAGACGCCCGAGGCGGCCGGCCCGCCGGCGATCTTCAGCGCGTTCTGGTCGAGGAAAACAGCGATGTCGGACATCTTCGCATCCGGCTTGAACTTGACCAGCGCGAACGGCAGTTTGGCCAGATCATCCTCGGCGCCGGCAATCTCGAAATCATGGCTCTTGCCGCCGGTCTGCACGTAGGACTGCACCACGACCAACGCCAGCAGCACCGCCGCTGCCGCCCAGGCGACACCGACCGGCACCGCCATGAAACGGCCGAGTGCCTGCGCCAGCCAGGAACGGCCCGCGGGAGCGCGGACCGGTCCGGCTTCGGCGTCGAGCGCCCTGGCAAAGCGGCTGAGCGCATCGGCCGGTGGCCGGATCGCCTCGTTGGCGGCGGTGGCGCCGGAGAATTCCGCCTCAGCCTCGCCAAGCGCCGCCATCGCCGCCGGATCGGACACCAGCCATTCCTCGACGGCTTCGAGGTCCGAGCCTTCCAGCGAGCCGTTCAGGTAGAACGGCAGCAGCGTTTCCATTTCGTCACGGCGCGACATTTTTTCAGCGGCGCTCATGTCTTCAGGATTGCTCATGGCCACCCCTGTCGTAACCGGCGGCCTTGAGGGCTTCGCCGAGTTTCTTGCGGGCGTAGAACATTCGGGTCTTGACAGTGGCGACCGGGATGCCGAGTACCTCGCCGATCTCCGTCACCGACTGTCCATGGTAATAGGCAAGGTCGATCACCGAGCGGTGTTCCTCCGGCAAGGCATCGACGAAGCGCCGCAAGGCGGCGCCCTTGTCTTCCTTCATGGTGGCGACTTCCGGCGTGTCGGCGCCATCGGGAACCTGCGCCGCATCATCGTCATCGATCCAGTCTTCTTTTTTCTTGCGCAGCATCGACAGCGCCTTGAACCGGGCGATGCCGAGCAGCCATGTCGAGACTTCCGAGCGCCCTTCGAAACCGGGCGCCTGGCGCCACAGCTCGAGAAAGACCTCGTTTGCGATATCGTCGGCCATCATTTCCGATCCCGTCTGGCGCACCACGAAGCGGTAGACCCGCGCGTGGTGACGCATGAACAGCAGCCGAACAGCGGCACGGTCGCCCTTCGCGACCCGGTCGACAAGCGCGCGATCAGTCTCGGTCGCTGCCGTCATGGCCGGTCGAGCCGCCTGGCTCCTGTCTGCTCTGTCGCCGATAGGTTCAAAAAGGTTCATCCTTCCGCCAAGGAATTTTGGCGAAGCTAACCGAAGAGAGGGAGTGTTGCCAGAGCCTCTCCCTTCTCCCCGTCACTATACGGGGAGAAGGTGCCGGCAGGGCCATGAGGGGCGGCGCCGGCGTTGGGGTATTTGTTTTGATGTTAGCGCTGCCCCTCACCCTTACCCTCTCCCCGTATAGTGACGGGGAGAGGGGTAGCGAACGGCGGCTCAGCGACGACCTCCGTCATCCCAAAAACGGCTTAGCCTTCATGGTCTCCGGCACCGGCACACCCAGCCGCTTCAGCACCGTCGGCGCCAGTTGCAGTTGATCAAGCAGCGTGTCCGGATCCGGCCCTTTGCCGGCTCCGAAATAATACAGCGCGAAATCCTGCATTTCATCGTCACGGCCGCCATGATGGCCGCGGTCTGTCTGGCCGTGGTCGGCGGTTACGATCACCTCGTAACCGGCCTGCCGCCAGCCCGGCAGGAAGGCTGCCAGCATGCCGTCCATCGCATAGCAGGCATGGTCCATTTCGTGGCAGTCATGGCCGAAGCGGTGGCCCATCGAATCCAGAGTGCAGGTGTGCAGGATACCGTAGTCGATGGCATGGCGCCGGGTCAGCATGGTCAGCGTCGCAAACAGGTCGACATCGCTCGGCGTCATCTGGTTGCGGGCATTGTAGCCGGTCATGGTGTGGAAGCGGCCATGCGCGATCGGTCCGTTGGGCTCGTCATACTCCATGTCCTCGACCAGATCGAACGGATAGGAACGGAAGAATTCGGACCAGTAGGAATGCGTCACTGCGCCGGTCTTGCCGCCGGCCTTGCTGACCTCGGAGAAAATATCCGGCTTGTTGACGAGAAAACGGTTCTCGTTGGATAGGATGCCGTGCTCCTGCGGCGAAACCCCGGTGTGGATCGAGGCATAGCAGCAGGCCGAGGTCGACGGCAGCACCGAGCGCATCTTCCACACCTGCGCCTCGCCCGACTGCACCCAGCCCTCGAGATTGCCCATCAGCCGGCGCCAGTTCCGGTAGGGCACGCCATCGAGAATGATGAGCAGCAGTTTGGTCTTGAGCGCCATGGGCGGCTCCGGAAAGCTTTTGCCGTTGAAGGAAGTTTTCGCGACAAAGGCCGCGAATTCCCTACTAATTCCCCGCGCTCGCCATGCGCCGTCCCTTGATCGCCTTTTCCAGCCAGCCGATCTCCATCTCGGGAACGGACGACAGCAGCAGGTCGGTATAGGCGTCGAAGGGCGGCGTCAGCACCTTGCTCTTGGCGCCGTAGCGCACCACCTCGCCGCGGTACATCACCGCGATCGAATCGGCGATCGACTTCACCGTCGCCAGATCGTGAGTGATAAAGAGGTAGGCGACCTTCTCGTGCTGCTGCAGGTTGAGCAGCAGCTTGAGAATGCCGTTGGCCACCAGCGGGTCGAGCGCCGATGTCACCTCGTCGCAGATGATCAGCTTGGGCTTGGCGGCGAGCGAGCGGGCGATACAGACGCGCTGTTTCTGGCCTCCGGAGAGTTCGGCCGGATAACGATCGAGAAAGCCCTTGCCCATCTCGATCTCGTCGAGCAGTTCGGCGACGCGCTTGTCGCGCTCGCGGCCGCGTATGCCGAAGTAGAATTCCAGCGGCCGGCCGATGATGGTGCCGACGGTCTGGCGCGGGTTCATCGCCACGTCGGCCATCTGATAGATCATCTGCAACTGGCGCAGATCCTCCTTCGGCCGGTCGGCAAGCCGGTTGGCGAGCGGCCTGCCATCGAAGGTGACGGTGCCTTCCTCGGGCGGCAACAGCCCGGTGATGGCGCGCGCCAGCGTCGACTTGCCAGAGCCGGATTCACCGACGACCGCCAGCGTCTGTCCCGGATAGATGTCGACCGAGACGTTCTTCAGCACCTTGACGTGGCTGCCGCCGTAAGCGGCGGTGACGTTCTTGACCGACAGGAACGGCGCGGCGCCGGGCTTCTGCTCGGCATGCTCGATCTCATGCACCGAGACCAGCGCATTGGTGTATTCCTGGCGCGGCTCCTTGATGATCTGGCGGGTGCCGCCCCATTCGACCAACCTGCCATGGCGCAGCACCATGATCTCGTCCGAGACCTGGGCGACGACGGCAAGATCGTGGGTGATGTAGAGCGCCGCGACATGGGTGTCACGGATGGCGTCCTTGATCGCCGCCAGCACGTCGATCTGCGTCGTCACGTCGAGCGCCGTGGTCGGCTCGTCGAAGACGATCAGGTCGGGTTCCGAACACAGCGCCATCGCCGTCATCACGCGCTGCAACTGGCCGCCGGAGACCTGGTGCGGGAAGCGTTCGCCGATGGTTTCGGGGTTCGGCAGGCTGAGCTTCTTGAACAACGCCACGGCACGTTTCTCTGCCTCGGCGCGTGTCGCCGTGCCGTGCAGCAGCGTTGCTTCCACCACCTGGTCCATCAGCTTGTGCGCCGGGTTGAAGGCGGCGGCCGCCGACTGCGCGACATAGCAGACCTCGCGGCCGCGCAATTTGCGGAAACCTTCCTTGCCGCCCTTGAGGATATCGCGGCCGTTGAGCAGCACCTCTCCGCCGGTGATGCGCACGCCGCCACGGCCATAGCCCATCGACGACAGGCCGATGGTCGACTTGCCGGCGCCGGACTCGCCGATCAGGCCGAGCACCTTGCCCTTTTCCAGCGTCAGCGAGACATCGTGGACCAAAACGATGTTCTTCGGCGCCTCGCCGGGCGGAAACACTGTCGCTTCGATGCGCAGATTGCGGATATCGAGCAGCAGGCCGGGCTTTGCTTTTGTGTCAGCCATCACCCGCGTCCTCCCTTCAGGCTTGTCGTGCGGTTGAGCACCCAGTCGGCGACCAGATTGACCGAAATCGCCAGTGCTGCGATCGCCGCGGCGGGAATGAGTGCCGCCCCGATACCGAAGACGATGCCGTCCTTGTTCTCCTTGACCATGCCGCCCCAGTCGGCATCCGGCGGTTGCACGCCAAGCCCGAGAAAGGACAGCGTCGACAAGAACAGCACCGCGTAGATGAAGCGCAGACCAAGTTCCGAGACCAGCGGCGAAAGCGCGTTGGGCAGGATCTCGCGGAAGATGATCCAGCCGCTGCCTTCGCCCCGCAGCTTGGCGGCCTCGACATAATCCATGACGTTGATGTCGACGGCCACCGCGCGCGACAGCCGGTAGACGCGGGTCGAGTCGAGGACGCCCATCACCAGGATCAGCGTCACCAGGTTGGTCGGCAGCACCGAAAGCACGACGAGCGCCATGATCAAGGTCGGGATCGACATCAGCAGATCGACAAGGCGCGACAGCAGCGTGTCGAACCAGCCGCCGAACACCGCCGCCGAAAAGCCGAGGATGGCGCCGAGCGAGAATGACAGCGCGGTTGCCAGCACCGCAATGAACAGCGTGATGCGAGCGCCGTAGATCATGCGCGACAGAAGATCACGGCCGAGATTGTCGGTGCCCAGCCAATGCGCTGCGGACATCGGTTCCCAAGGAACGTCGCTGACAATCTCGGCATTGCCGTGTGGTGCGATCCATGGCGCGAAGACAGCCGCCACGACGAACATCGTCGTCAGTACGATGCCAATCAGCGCGGGAATGGGGATGCGTTTGATATCGAGCATGCCCGCCGCCTATTTCGGATGTCTGAGGCGCGGATTGGCGACAATCGCCCCGATGTCCGCGATGATGTTGAGAGTGATGTAGACAGCGGCAAAGATCAGGCCGACGGCCTGCACCACCGGCACGTCGCGCTTGGTGACGTGGTCGACCAGATATTGCCCCATGCCGGGATAGACGAAGATCACCTCGACCACGACGACGCCGACGATGAGGTAGGCGAGGTTGAGCATGACGACATTGATGATCGGCGCGATGGCGTTGGGGAAAGCATGCTTGCGGATGACGTTGAAGGCCGACAGGCCTTTCAGTTCAGCCGTCTCGACATAGGCCGACTGCATGACGTTGAGGATGGCCGCGCGGGTCATGCGCATCATATGCGCCAGCACAACCAGCGTCAGCGCGGCGGCCGGCAACGCGATCGCCTGCATACGCTCGCCGAACGGCATGCCGTCATAGACCGTGGAAATGGCCGGGAACCATTGATACTTCACGGAAAAGAAGTAGACGAGCACATAGCCGATGAAGAATTCCGGGAAGGAGGTCGAGGCGAGCGCCAGGCCGGAGATCAGCTTGTCGACCCAACCGTTGCGGTAACGCACGGCGATCAGGCCGAGGATGATCGCCAGCGGCACGGCCACGACCGCCGCCCAGAAGGCGAGAAACAGCGTGTTCCACAGCCGCCCCTTGATCGAGGTCGCGATATCCTGGCCGCTCGACATCGCCGTGCCGAGGTCGCCGGTGAGTGCACCGCCGAGCCAATGGAAATACCTGATGTAAGCCGGCTGATTGAGGCCGAGCTGCTCGCGCAAATTGGCGAGCGATTCCGGCGTCGCCGACTGTCCGAGAATGGCTTGCGCGACGTCGCCGGGCAGGATCTGGGTGCCGGCGAAGATCAGGACCGAAACGGCCAGCAAGAGGACGATGCCCAGCGCAACGCGCTGGGCCACAAGTTTCACGACGGGTGAGGACATATCCGCAAAGCCGGGCTCAGGCTTCGAGCCAGCACTTCGCCAGCGCGTAGCCGTTCATCAGCTCCTGATGCGGATCGTCTACCCAGCCGCCGACCTTGGCGCCTGTCGCATCGATGAACTGATTGAACATCGGCAGGATCAGGCCGCCCTCGTCGCGCACCAGCACGGCCATGTCGTGGTACATCTGCTTGCGCTTGGTCTCGTCGAGTTCGGCGCGTGCGGCTAGCACCAGCTTGTCGAAGTCCGGACGCTTGAAACGGGTGTCGTTCCAGTCGGCAGTCGACAGATAGGCGGTCGAGTACATCTGGTCCTGGGTCGAGCGGCCGCCCCAATAGGAGGCGCAGAAGGGCTGCTTGTTCCAGACCTCGTTCCAGTAGCCGTCGCCGGGCTCGCGCTTGAGCTCGATCTTGATGCCGGCCTTGGCCGCGCTCTGCTGGAAGAGCTGCGAGGCGTCGACCGCGCCCGGGAAGGCGACGTCGGAGGTGCGCAGCAGCACGGTGCCGTCATGGCCCGACTTCTTGTAGTGGAACTTGGCCTTGTCGGGATCATATTTGCGCTGCTCGATCTCGGAAAACAGCGGATAGGACGAATTGATCGGGAAGTCGTTGCCGAGCGAGCCGTAGCCGCGCAGCACCTTGTTCAGCATCTCCTCACGGTCGATCGCGAGCTTCAGCGCCATGCGCAGGTCGCTGTTGTCGAAGGGCGCGGTGTTGCAATGCATGATGAAGACATAGTGGCCGGGGCCGGCATGGTTGCGGATGGTGACGCCCGGTACACGCTTGATCAGGTCGACGATCTTCGGCTCGACGCGGTTGATCATGTTGACCTGGCCGCCCTGCAGGGCCGCCGTGCGCGCGGTCGCGTCGTTGATAACGATGATCTCGATCTGGTCGGCATGGCCCATCTTGTCGGCCTGCCAGTAATTGGCGAAGCGCTCGCCGCCATGGCGCACGCCGGGCTCGTTGGTGGTGACCTTGTAGGGTCCTGCCGAGATGCCGGCATCCGCCTTGTCCTTGCCGCCGTTGGGCTGGACGATGAGGTGGTAGTCGCTGAGGAGATAGGGAAGGTCGGCGTTGGCCTCCTTCAGCGTCAGGACGACTTCCTTGCCACTGGCTTTGATGCTGTCGATGCCCTTCATGTAGCCCAGCGCGCCGGACTTCGATTTTTCATCGGAATGGCGCTCGAGGGTTGCCGCCACATCCTCAGCGGTCACCGTCTTGCCGTTGTGGAATTCGACGCCGTCGCGGATTTTCAGCGTCCACACCTTGGCGTCGTCCGACGAGCCGATCTCTTCGGCGATGCGGTTCTCGAGTTTGCCTTCCGGGGACAGCTCGACGATCAGCTCGCCCCACATCTTGCCAAAGGCGAACGGCACTTGCGTCATGAACAAAGCCGGGTCCAGGCTGTTCGTGGATTCGCCGCCTACGAGGCCGGCCTTCAGCGTGCCGCCCTTGACCGGGCCTTCCGCGCGAGCCGCACTGGAAAGCAGCATATTGGCGAAGGGCGCTGTGACGCCGAGTGCTGCGGCGCGGCCGAGGAAATCACGACGGCTCAGCTTGCCGGACGCAACGCGCCGGCTCAGATATTCGAGTTCGTTGGACATTTGAGTTCCTCACTCTGTTGGTTCGACCTTATGGTCGTTTTTTGCTTGTTGTTACCAAAGGGATATTGACCGGAAGGCAAAGCCGTAAGCAAGACGGAATGCGACATGCCGTGGCGTAAATCGTGCGTCGCAACTGGACCAGTCGGGTCGACGCTCAGAGCAGGTCGCGCGGGATCGTCTCTTCGAAATCGCGTTCGAAAACCAGCGTTTCGCCCTCATAGGCTTCGATTCTGGCGCTGACGATGAAGTTTTGCGCATCGCAGCGCATTTCAGCCGACGTCTCGGTGCGCACCGACCATCCGTTTCGCGACAAGGTCTGCGTCCAGTGCGTGCGGCCCGAGGCAGACAGCGGGTCGTCGGGGTGGATCGTCCAGCTCTCGCGGGCAATGCTGCCATTGGCCAGTCCATGCGCGAGATCGCGCACTTCTCCGAAATCATCCGTGATCGACAGCGTGACGATGCCGGTCTTCTCATCGCGATCGACGTGACGCTCGGAATTCGCTGCACGAACTGTCGCGGTTGCCCAGGGTGTTGCGCCTTCGGGAGACTGGAACGACGTCTCGTCGGCTTTTGCGAGCGGGCGCAGCGGCAGCCTCAGCGTCGCCGCTGAAAGGTCGAGCCGCACCGGCTCCGGCGACGGCCAGATCATCGGCCAGTAAGCATTGGAAACCGCGATGCGCAGGCGGTGTCCGGCCGGCACGCGGTAGGCGCACTGGTCGAGAATAACGCGCGCCGAAACCGTTTCGCCCGGCACCAGCGCTTGCGGCTGTTCGTGCGAAGAACGATGCGTCAGGTTGAGCACGCCGTAGGAGATCAGTTCCGAGGCGCCGTCGGGGTGCACGTCGCACAGTCGAACCGCGATGTTCGCCTGCGGGCGATCGGACGACACCCGGATGAGAAGCTCCGGCGCGCCGACGATGTCGAGTGTCTCGGCAAGCACAGGCTGATCGAAGCAGACGGACAGCGCATCGTCCGGGCGCTGGTCGCCCGGCAGTTCCGGGCCAAAGGTGAAGGGAAAATATTCGCCGCCGGCGAGCCCGCAGCTTTGCGGGGTCGCCACGATCGCCGGCCTGACGCCGTCAGCAATGAGTTCGATCGCCCCGACCTTGATGTTGGGAGACGGCCATTCCTGTTCGGCCACCCAACGGCCCGGCCGCTCCGGGTGCCAGCGCGCCGGCCGCACACTGTCCATGACATAGGCGCGGTAGTCCGGGTCGGCCTCGACGCCGGTGTCGACGCCCTTCAACCAGCTGTCCCACCAGCGCAACGCCTCCTGCAGGAAGCCGATGGCGGGTTTGGGTTCGGCATAATGCGGGTATTTGTGGATCCATGGCCCGACAATGCCCTTCACCGGCGCCTGGATGTTGGTGACCAGATGCGAAATCGTGTTGCGGTAGCCGTCATGCCAGCCGCCGATCGACAGCACGGCGGCTTTGACCGCGGAGAAATCCTCGCAGATCGAACCGCGTTTCCAATAGGCGTCGCGATGCTGATGGCTGAGCCAGAGCGGCAGAAGGAAAGACTGGTTCTCCAGCCGCGTCAGCCAGAGGTCGCGCCAGCGGTTATCGCCCGCAATCAGCGGATCCGGCGGTCGCGACGAATAGGACAACATGGTCGAGGCCCAGCCGAAATTTTCCGTCAAAAGGCAGCCGCCCTTGTAGTGGATGTCATCGGCGTAGCGGTCGACGGTCGAGCACAGGCTGATCACCGCCTTCAGCGCCGTCGGCTGCTTGGCCGCCACCTGCAGGCAGTTGAAGCCACCCCAGGAAATGCCCATCATGCCGACACTGCCGTTGCACCAGGGCTGTGCTGCCGCCCAGGCAATCACATCGCAGGCGTCCTGCAATTCCTGCTCGGAATATTCGTCGTCCATCAGACCTTCGGAATCGCCATTGCCGCGCATGTCGACGCGGATCGAGGCGTAGCCGTGGCCGGCAAAATAGGGATGCGTCAGCTGATCGCGAAAGATGGTGCCGTCGCGCTTGCGGTAGGGCAGGTGCTCGAGGATCGCCGGCACCGGATCGCTGCTGGCGTCCTCCGGCATCCAAACCCGCGCCGACAGCCGGCAACCATCCGGCATGACGATGCCCATATCGGGGAATTCGACGACCTTGCGGGGAAATTCGGTGATGGTTTTCATGCGATGCTCCAGGATGTCAGTGACGCATGAAGCGGGCATGTCATGAAGTCAAACGGGCGACGGCCGGTGTCGCCGCGACGACGCCACGATATGTAGCCCGATTGTTTTGCCCTGATGTTGCAGGATTATAATTAATGTATTACATTTATTAACTGAACCCAACGTGATGAGGATGGTTTCGCCTGAAAATCGTTTGGGATGAGCCAAAGCGCGTGACGAACCTGGACAGCCGGGGTCTCGATTTTGCCGAACTCGATATTGAGTTTTTTGCGACTTCAACCGTCCTTCCAGCCAAGGCCGACCGGTTCAAGGCGATTGGCGAATTCGGAGAGATCATCCTGGCCGTGATTTTCAAGCCGCTTGGTTCGGAGGCGATTTCGGTGATCTCGATGCGCCGTGCCAGCCGAAAGGAAAGGTCAGTATATGAACAATCCTAAATCGCGTGTTCGACCGCTTACCGATGCGGAGGAAGTGGAAATTCAAAGACAAATTGTTGATGATCCCGACGATGCGGAGACGACAGACGAACAGTTGGCGCAAGCCAGGCCTTTCGCGGAAGTGTTTCCAGAACTTTTCGAGAGCATAAGGCGTGCTCGTGGCCGGCCAGCCGTGGAGAAGCCTAAGCAAGTCGTGTCCATCCGTCTGGATCAGGATGTCATCAGTAAATTCAAGGCGACCGGCAAGGGCTGGCAGGCCAGGATCAACGAGGTGCTGAAAAACGCGAAGGTAGGCTAGGCAATCCGCGTCAGTTCAGCGGAATGTCGTTTTCGGCCTTGCGCGCCTGATAAGCGCCGGACAGTTCGTCGTAGCGGGCGGAAATATTGCCGATCCTTGCCTCAAGCCGGCCGCGCTCGGCCTCGGGCAGCGCCCGCACCAGCCTGCGAATGGAAAAACTCTTCCAATAAGTGTTCTCGGCATTGTAGCCGCCGGGATCAAGAGTGAAGACCTCTTTCAGGATTTTCAGATCGTGCGGGATCGCAAAGCTGTCGCGTGAATCCTCGTGGCTGAAGAGGTAGTAGAAATTGTCGAAGCCGGTCCAGGTGATCGCCGACAGGCAGAGCGAGCAGGGCTCATGCGTGGCGATGAAGATGGCGTCCTTGGTGTCGACGCGCTCGGCTTTCGGCATTTCATAGAAACGCTTCAGGCAGTGCACCTCGCCATGCCAGAGCGGATTTTCCATCTCGTTGTTGGTTTCGGCCAGCACCAGCGAGCGGTCGCCCTTCCGCAGGATGGCGGCGCCGAACAGCTTGTTCCCATGGGCCACGCCCTCTGCCGTTTTCGGCACGATGTCGTGCTCGATGACATCGAGCAGGCGGTCGATCAGCGATATGTCGGTCATTTCTCAGGTCTCGTTGGGGAGATGAATTTCGTAGGGGTGCGAGAAATGGAACTCTTCGAGGTTGGAGCCGTCACCGCCGCGGTCGACGATGACGAAATCCTGCGCTTCGCCGAGCGGCGTCAGCACGCCGTGCCAGAGATTGCGCGGATAGTTGACGCCTTGCCCGGGTGCGGTGATGAAGGCGTGCGGCTCGCCCGGACCGTCCTTGCCGTCATGGCAGACGACGACCAGGAAAGGCCGCGGTGACAGCGGGATGAACGCCTGGCTGCCTAAGGGATGGCGCTCGACCATGGTCAGCTTCAGCGGCAGGTCGTAAGGCGTGCCGCGCGCCATCGAGATCAGCACGCAGGCATTCGGTCCCGCGGCTTCAGCGGTGGCGAGATTGTGGTAGCGCTCGGTCTTGCCGCCATTGATCGGGTAGTGATTGCCGCCGGCCATGTCGATGACATCGCCGAAGCCGGCAAAGCTTTCGCGGGTCAGCGGCCGCGCTGTGATGCGGGTCACCGCGCGCGACCGCCAATGCCCGCCCCGCCGAGCTTGGCGTGCCGGTTGACGTCCTTGTAAAGGAGATAGCGGAATTTGCCTGGGCCGCCCGCGTAGCAGGCCTGCGGGCAGAAGGCGCGCAGCCACATGAAGTCGCCGGCCTCGACCTCGACCCAGTCCTGGTTGAGGCGGTAGACCGCCTTGCCTTCCAAGACATAGAGCCCGTGCTCCATGACATGCGTCTCGGCAAATGGGATGACGGCGCCAGGCTCGAGCGTAACGATGGTGACATGCATGTCGTGGCGCATGTCGGCTGGATCGACGAAACGGGTCGTCGCCCAGCGACCCTCGGTGCCGGGCATCGGCGTCGGCGCCATTTGCTGGTCACTGCTGAACAGGACTTCCGGCGCGTCGATGCCGTCGACGGCCTCATAGGCCTTCCTGATCCAGTGGAAGCGTACGGCGTCGCGACCTTCGTTGCGCACCGTCCAGCCGCTGTCCGGCGGCAGGAAGGCAAAACCGCCGGCTTGCAGCACGTGCTTCTTGCCGGCCAGCGAAACGGTCAACTCGCCCTCAACCACGAACAGCACGCCCTCGGCGCCGGCGTCCGGCTCGGGCCGGTCGCTGCCGCCGCCGGGCAGGACCTCGACGATGTACTGCGAAAATGTCTCGGCGAAACCCGAAAGCGGCCTGGCGATGATCCAGGCCCTGGTCTCGTCCCAGAACGGCAGTGGGCTGGTGACGATGTCCTGCATCACTCCCTTCGGTATGACGGCATAGGCTTCGGTGAAGACGGCGCGGCCGGTCAAAAGCTCATTTTGGCCGGGATGGCCGCCATGCGGTGCATAATAGGTTTTCTGGTCAGTCTTGATCATATCCATTGGGTCCTGACCCCTCAGTCATTTCATTAGAGCGGGAGCATGTCTTTCAGGCGGAGCAGCGCGATGCGCTCAACCTGTTTGCAGGCGGTATCGAGTTCTACGCCACGGCTGTTGCCGATGCGCGCCTCGAACTCGGCGAGGATCTCCTCCTTGGTCTTGCCCCGCACCGCGATGATGAAGGGAAAGCCGAAGGTGGTGACGTAAGCGGCGTTGAGCTTGGAAAACAGCTCGCGCTCCTTGTCGGTCAGCGCGTCGAGGCCGGCGGAGGCCTGCTCGCGTGTGGATTCCGCAGTGAGGCGTCTCGCTTCGGCCAGTTTGCCAGCGAGATCGGGATGGGCGTTGAGGACGCCGATCCGCTCGGTTTCGCTGGCGGCGCGGAAGACGCGGCAGAGCGCATTGTGCAGGCCGCCGGCGCTGTCATGCGCCGGCCCAAGCTCCAGCTCATAGGCACGTTCGGCGACCCAGGGCGAATGTTCGAACACGCCGCCGAAAGTGTCGACGAAGGTCTCGAACGCCATCTTCGACGGCTTGAGCGCCGCCGGCTGGTAGGGGTGGTTCTCCTGCCAGTGCCTGGCGATATCGACGCGCCGTGCCAGCCAGACCTTGTCGTGCGATCTGACATAGTCGACGAAGCGCTTCAGCGCCGCCACCCGCCCGGGACGTCCGACGAGGCGGCAATGCAGGCCGATATTCATCATCCGCGGCCGGCCCGCTTTGCCCTCGGCATAGAGCGTGTCGAAACTGTCCTTCAAATAGGAGAAGAACTGGTCGCCGGAATTGAATCCCTGCGGCGTGGCGAAACGCATGTCGTTGGCATCGAGCGTGTAGGGGATGACGAGTTGCGCGCCGCCGCTGTGCTCGAACCAGTAGGGCAGTTCGTCGTCATAAGTGTCCGACACATAGTCGAAGCCGCCCTCTTCGGCCACCAACCGCACCGTATTGACCGAGGTGCGGCCGGTGTACCAGCCGGTCGGCCGTTGGCCTGTCACCTCGTAGTGCAGCTTGATCGCCGCTTCGAGGTCGCGGCGCTCGTCCTCGGCGCTGTGGTCGCGGTAGTCGATCCATTTCAGCCCGTGCGAGGCCATTTCCCAGCCGGCCTCCTGCATCGCCGCCACCTGGTCGGGCGACCGGGCCAGTGCTGTGGCGACCCCGTAGCAGGTCACCGGCACTTGCGCCTCGCTGAACAGGCGCAGCAGCCGCCAGAAGCCTGCCCGCGCGCCATATTCGTAGATCGATTCCATGTTCCAGTGGCGCTGGCCGACCCAGGGCGCGGCGCCGACGATTTCCGACAGAAAGGCTTCCGAGGCCTTGTCGCCGTGCAGCACGCAGTTCTCGCCGCCTTCCTCGTAGTTGACGACGAATTGGACGGCCACATGCGCACCGCCCGGCCATTTCGGATCCGGCGGATTGGCTCCGTAGCCGCGCATGTCTCTAGAGTAACGCATTGCCCCTCCCCGCCGGACGCTGCCGGAAGTTGTGATCAGGATAGTCGAAAGGGTTGCTCGCGCATTCCCCCGAAATTTTTGAAAGTGTTTTTGTGCCACTCCGCTCGACCGGGACTTATGCATCGCCTTTAATTGGCGCACAATTCACTGCTTTGTTCGGCTGTATCGGAAATGGGAGGCGCCAGTGGCAGAAACGTCGAGAGCCGATGGCGGACGTCTGACGACGCATGTGCTCGACACCGCGACCGGCAAGCCGGCGGCGGGCCTGTCGATCGCGCTTTATCATCTTGAGAGCGACGCGCGGATACATTTGAAGACCATCGTCACAAATGCCGACGGCCGCTGCGATGCGCCGCTGCTGGCAGGAGCGGAATTTCGCCTCGGCGAATACGAACTGGTGTTCGCCGCCGGTGACTATCTACGCGGCCAGGGCACCAAACTGCCGGAACCGGCCTTCCTCGACAGTGTGCCGATCCGCTTCGGCATGGCGGAATCCGTGCATTATCACGTGCCGTTGCTTATCTCTCCTTACGGCTACTCGACCTACAGGGGGAGCTGACGCATGGCCAAGATCACACTACGCAACGAGATCCGCTTCATCCTCAATGGCAGGGATGTCGCGCTGTCGTCGGTGGCGCCCGACGCGACCTTGCTCGACTGGCTGCGGCTCGACCGCTCGCTGCGCGGCACCAAGGAAGGCTGCGCCGAGGGCGATTGCGGCGCCTGCACGGTCCTGGTCGGAAAATTGTCCGCCGGCAAGCTGGTTTATGAAAGCGTCAACGCCTGCATCCGTTTCCTCGGTTCGCTCGACGGCACCCATGTCGTCACCGTCGAGCATCTGCGCGGCGCGCCTGGCCAATTGCATCCGGTGCAGCAGGCGATGGTCGATTTCCACGCTTCGCAATGCGGCTTCTGCACGCCGGGCTTCGTCATGTCGCTCTACGGCCTGTGGATGAAGTCGCCGGACCCGTCGAATGCGGCGATCGAGAAGGCCTTGCAAGGCAATCTTTGCCGCTGCACCGGCTA
Source organism: Mesorhizobium sp. C432A (assembly GCF_030323145.1). NCBI lineage: Bacteria > Pseudomonadati > Pseudomonadota > Alphaproteobacteria > Hyphomicrobiales > Phyllobacteriaceae > Mesorhizobium > Mesorhizobium sp. C432A. The sequence continues at coordinate 743,501 of NZ_CP100470.1, forward strand.
TGAGGCAATCATGCGCGCCGCGCGTGCCATCTCCAGCTACGGCAAGGCGGCGAAGGATCCGCTGGCGGCCGAGCGCAAGGCGATCACCGCCAAGCTCGAGGCTATGCATGACGGTGCCCGCGTCGAAATCGGCGCCGGCAAGCAGCGGCTGGTTGTGCCGGCTGACGTCGACGATTTCGCCGCTGTACTGGACAAGGAGCCCGGCGCCACTGTTGTCGCCGGCTCGACCGACGTCGGCCTATGGGTCACCAAGCACATGCGCGACATCTCACCGGTAGTCTTCATCGGCAATCTCGAGGGGCTGTGCGCGATCTCCGAAGACAATGACGTCATCACCATCGGCGCCGGCGTCACCTACACCGACGCCTTCGCGACACTGGCCAAGCGCATCCCCGCGCTCGGGCCATTGTTCGACCGCATCGGCGGCGAACAGGTACGAAACATGGGCACCATCGGCGGCAACATCGCCAATGGCTCGCCGATCGGCGACACGCCGCCGCCCCTGATCGCGCTTGGTGCGCAACTGACGCTGCGCCGCGGCAAGAAGCGGCGCACCATCGCGCTCGAGGATTTCTTCATCGCCTATGGCAAGCAGGACCGGCAGCCAGGCGAATTCGTCGAGGCCGTGCACGTTCCCGTGCCGGCCAAGGGCACGAAGTTTGCCGTCTACAAGATCACCAAGCGCCGCGACGAGGACATCACCGCAGCCCTTGGCGCCTTTTTCCTCGACCTGGCCAAGGACGGAACCGTGGCCGATATATGCATCGCCTATGGCGGCATGGCGGCCACCCCGAAGCGGGCTTTCGGTGTCGAAAAAGCGCTGCTCGGCAAGCCGTGGACGGAGACAACGGTGGAAGCGGCCATGGCTGAATATGCCGGCGATTTCACCCCGCTGACCGATATGCGGGCATCGGCCGAATACCGGGCGCTGGCGGCCAGGAACCTGCTGCTGCGCTTTTTTGCCGAAACCAGCGGCAGCAAGGCGCCGTTCCAGGTGTCCCGCAACGAGGCGGCCTGATGAACAAGCACGCCTCTCCAGATCTCAAGGCGCAGAAGATTTCCGGTGGCGTCGCCGCCGACCAGCGCCACGATTCCGCGCACAAGCATGTCAGCGGCAGCGCGGTCTATATCGACGATATGCCGGAACCGGCGGGCATGCTGCATGGCTGCCTCGGCCTGTCCACGGCGACGCATGCGACGATCAGCAAAATGGATCTGTCGGCGGTGCGCGCGGCGCCGGGCGTCGTCGATGTGCTGACGGCCAAGGACGTTCCGGGCGAAAATGACATTTCGCCGACCGGTCGACACGACGAGCCGGTGCTGGCCGACGACAAGGTGCAGTTTTATGGTCAGCCGATCTTCTGCGTTATTGCCAAGACGCGCGAACAGGCGCGCCGCGCCACCCGGCTGGCCAAGGTCGAATACAGTCCATTGCCTTTCGTCACCGACATTGGCGACCTCGACCCCCGCAAGGACAAGCTGGTCACGCCGCCACTGACCTTGAAGCGCGGCGATGCCGCCGCCGCGATCAAGGCGGCGCCGCGCCGGCTGAAGGGCAAGATGCGCATTGGCGGCCAGGAGCATTTCTATCTGGAAGGCCATATCGCCGTGGCCATTCCCGGCGAGGACCAGGACGTCACCATCTATTCCTCGACCCAGCATCCGAGCGAAGTGCAGCATATGGTCAGCCATGCGCTGGGCGTGCCGAGCAACGCCATCACAGTGGAAATCCGCCGCATGGGTGGCGGCTTCGGCGGGAAGGAGACGCAAGGCAACCAGTTTGCGGCATTGGCTGCGATCGCCGCCAAGAAACACCATCGCGCGGTAAAAATCCGGCCCGACCGCGACGACGACATGATCGCCACCGGCAAGCGCCATGATTTCCTTGTCGACTACGACGTTGGCTTCGACGACGACGGCAACATTTTAGGCGTCGATTTCATGTTCGCGGCGCGTTGCGGCTTTTCCTCGGACCTGTCCGGACCGGTCACCGACCGCGCGCTGTTCCATTGCGACAACACCTATTTCTGGCCGGCGGTGCATGCGCAATCGGCGCCGCTTTACACCAACACCGTGTCGAACACGGCGTTTCGCGGCTTCGGCGGCCCGCAGGGCATGGTCGGCGCCGAACGGGTCATCGACGAGGTTGCCTTTGCCGTCGGCAAGGACCCGCTCGAAATCCGCAAGCAGAATTTTTATGGCACCAGTGGTGATAAAGACGGGGGCCGCAACGTCACCCCTTATCACCAGACGGTCGAGGACAACATCATCCACCGCATCGTCGCCGAGCTGGAGGCGAGCGCCGACTATGCGGGGCGCCGCCGCATCATCCAGGCCTTCAACGCCAACAGCCGCTTCATCAAGCGCGGCCTGGCGCTGACGCCGGTCAAATTCGGCATCTCTTTCACAGCCACCCACTACAACCAGGCCGGCGCGCTGGTGCATGTCTACACAGACGGTTCGGTGCATCTGAATCACGGCGGCACCGAGATGGGGCAAGGCCTCTACGTCAAGGTGGCGCAGGTGGTGGCGGAAGAGTTCCAGATCGACCTCGACCAGGTCAAGATCACCGCGACGACCACCGGCAAGGTGCCCAACACTTCGGCCACCGCGGCGTCGTCCGGCACCGACCTCAACGGCATGGCGGCGCAGAACGGCGCCCGCCAGATCAAGGAACGGCTGACCGACTTCGCCGCCGAAAAATACCAGGTGCCGCGCGAGCAGGTGCTTTTCCTGCCCAACCGGGTGCGCATCGGCAACCAGGAGATCGCCTTCACCGACCTTGTCAAGCAGGCCTATATGGCCCGCATCCAACTGTCGGCGGCGGGTTTTTACAAGACTCCGAAAATCCACTGGAACCGTGACAAGGGCGAGGGCCGTCCGTTCTATTATTTCGCCTATGGCGCCTCGTGCTCGGAAGTCTCGGTCGACACGCTGACCGGCGAATATGTCGTCGAGCGCACCGACATATTGCATGAAACCGGCCGCTCGCTGAACCGCGCCATCGATCTCGGCCAGATCGAGGGCGGCTTCATCCAGGGCATGGGCTGGCTGACGACGGAGGAGCTGTGGTGGGACGACAAGGGCCGGCTGCGCACGCATGCGCCGTCGACCTATAAGATCCCGCTCGCGTCCGACCGGCCGAAGATATTCAACGTCACGCTGGCCGACTGGCCGGAGGCCAACGAGCCGACGGTGCACCGTTCCAAGGCGGTCGGCGAACCGCCCTTCCCGCTCGGCATGTCTGTGCTGCATGCGCTGTCGGACGCGGTGGCAAGTGTGGCCGATCATAAGGTCTGTCCGCGTCTCGACGCTCCTGCAACACCAGAACGGGTGCTGATGGCGATCGAACGGCTGAAGGGTGAAGCCAAGAATAGCGCCTGACTCTGACCTGGATTCTGGCAAAACGTGCAATTCAGACTGAAAAACCCTATATTTCCCGTACGGGAATGCGAAATATGAAGTCGAAAGTGCAAAGGCTCAGAGCTTTTCTCGCCAGCGCCGGCCGGCTTGCTCTGGTCGAAGTGGCCGGCACCAAAGGCTCGACCCCGCGCGAGAAGGGCGCCTTCATGCTCGTATCGCAGGCGGCGATTTTTGGCACGATCGGCGGCGGTCAGCTCGAGTACATGGCGATCGACAAGGCGAGGCAGATGGTGGGGTCTTCACCCTCCCCCTTGTGGGGAGGGTCGGCCGGCGAAGCCGGCCGGGGTGGGGGTGCGGACGATCGTGCCAAGCCACCCCGTTTCGCTGACGCCGCCACACGGCGTCCGCTCACCGACCCTCCCCACAAGGGGGAGGGTAAAGAAGCCCGCATCGGCTTCGACGAAGTCTGCGCCACGCTTGACGTGCCGCTAGGCCCCGAGATCGGCCAGTGCTGCGGCGGGCGCGTCGAAGTCTTGATCCGTGTCGTCGATGCCGCGCTTACTGCCGAGCTGATCGCGGCCGCAGAAGCCGAGGAAGCCCACCTGCCGCATGTCTATATCTTCGGCGGCGGCCATGTCGGCCGGGCGCTGGCCGCGACGGTAGCACTTCTTCCCGTGCATGGTGTCGTCATCGAGACGCGGGCCGAAGCGCTGGAAGGCATGCCGGAAACCGTCGAGACGCGGCTGACGCCGATGCCCGAGGCCGAGGTGCGAAACGCCCCCGCCGGCACCGCCTTCGCCATCCTCACCCACGACCATGCGCTGGATTTCCTCATCGTCGCCGAAGCGCTGAAGCGCGACGACGCGGCCTATGTCGGCATGATCGGCTCGAAAACCAAGAGAGCGACGTTCAGGAACTGGTTCCTGAAATCGGCGGAGGGCACGGAGGCTGAGTTCGCCCGCCTCGTCTCGCCGATCGGCGGCGATGCGGTCAAGGACAAGCGCCCACCGGTCATAGCTGCGCTGGCCGCGGCCGAGATCATGACGGCGCTGGTCGCGCACGGCGCGGCACCGGCGGTAAGCCAGCAGGCGCGGCAAGGCCAAGAGGTAGCCGGCTAATCTTTTTTATCCGACCGCTTCAGGCCAAGATGATCTCGCAAGGTGCTGCCTTCGTATTCCCGACGGAACAGTCCGCGCCGCTGCAGTTCCGGCACCACCAGCGTGGCAAAGGCATCGAGCTCGCCGGGGAAGTATGACGGCATGACGTTGAAGCCGTCCGCGCCGCCGCCCTCGAACCGCGCCTGCAATTCGTCAGCGATCCGCGCCGGCGTGCCGACGATACGCCAATGGCCACGTGCGCCGGCGAAATGGCGCGCAAGCTGGCGGATCGACAGGCCGTCGCGGCGCGATTGTTGGATGACCAGCGCCTGGCGGCTTTTCATGCCCTCGGTCTCCGGCAGTTCGGGCATCGGTCCGTCGATCGGATAGCTCCCGAGATCGGAGATGCTGAGATAGCTGGACAGTAGCGCCACGCCGACATCGTCGGGGATCAGCGCCTGCAATTCCTCCTGTTTCTCCCGCGCTTCGGCCTCGGTGTCTGCCACCACCGGGGAGACGCCGGGCATGATCTTGATGTCGTCGGGTTCCCGCCCATAGCCCGCCATACGGCCCTTGAGGTCGTCGTAAAAGGCCTTGGCTTCCTCGAGGGTCTGCGCCGCCGTGAACACGACGTCGGCGGTGCGGGCGGCAAGGTCGCGGCCGACATCCGAGGCGCCGGCCTGCACCATCACCGGCGCGCCCTGCGGCGAGCGCGGCAGGTCGAGCGGGTCGCGCACCGAAAAGCTCTGGCCGTTGTGACCGTGAAAGCCACTGCCTTGCCAAAGTCCTGATACCACCTCGGCGAATTCGCGCGCCCGCTCGTAGCGGTCGGCATGGGGTTTCAGGCCCGTCGCGCCGAAATTGGCTGCTTCGATGGGGCTGGCCGACGTCACCAGGTTCCAGCCAGCCCGGCCACCACTCAGATGATCGAGCGACAGAAAGGTGCGCGCCAGACCGTAGGGCTCGTTGTAGCTGGTCGACGCCGTTGAAACGAGGCCGATGCGGCTGGTCTGCACGGCGAGCGCGGACAGCAGGCTGATCGGCTCGAAGCCGATCGAGCGTGAGGTCTGGCTGGCGGTGCCGACATTGGCTTCGCGCAGACCGGCGGCGTCCTCGCAGAACACCATGTCTAACTTCGCCGCCTCCGCCGTGCGCGCCAGCCGGATGTAATGATCGATGTCGATGCCTGCCGTGACATACGCCTTGGGGTGACGCCAGGCGGCGATGTGGTGGCCCGTCGCCCACAGGAGGCGCCAAGCTTCATCTGGCGGGTCATTGCGCTCCTCCGGCAAGTCCGAGATGCGAGCGCAAGGTGGTGCCGGGATAATCCGGGCGGACGAGCCCGCGGCGCTGCAATTCCGGCAGCACGCGGCCGATGAAACCGTCAATCGCGGCAGGCGGTATTGCGATGTTGAACCCGTCGCAGCTTTGCGAGCTGAACAATGTTTCGAGCGCGTTAGCAGCGACATCTGCGCCAACGTTCAGCAGCAGCTTGACCGCACCCGGATCGCGTCCGCAGGCCACAACGCGGCGCTTGAGATCGTCATGGCGCGCCTTGGCGTCCTCTGTGGGTCTGTCCAGCAGGACGACATCGGCGGTGCGGGCGGCGATATCCAGGTCGGCCTCGGACAGGCCGGACAGCACCAGCACCGGCGTATCCTGCGGCGAGCGCGCGACGTTCAGCGGCCCGCGCACGGAGAAAAATTCGCCTTTGTGGTCGAGCAGGTGCATTTTTTCGGGATCGTGGAAGCGGCCGCCGGCCTTGTCGAACAGCAGCGCGCCGGCATCCCAGCCCTGCCACAGGCGCTGAACGATGCCGATGTATTCCTGCGTGCGGCGGCGGAACACATCGTCGGAAAATCCATCCGGCCGGCTGAAATTGGCGGCTTCCCGTGGCGCCTGCGCCATGGTCGCGTGCCAGCCGGCGCGGCCATGGCTGATGATGTCGAGCGAAGCAAAACGGCGCGCCAGATTGTACGGCTGGTGAGCCACCGTCGAGGCTGCAGCGACAAGGCCGATCCGACTTGTCACCGTCGCCAGCGCCGCCACCAAGGTCGTCGCTTCGAAAGAACTCGACCCGGCGCTGTTCGGCGCGGAATCATCGAGGACAATCATGTCCAGCCCCGCCGCTTCCGCTTGCTTGGCAAAGCCGGCCAGGTCGCTGAACCCGAGCGGCTGCCCGGAAGTAATGTTGAGCGAAACGGCAAGATGCATTGTGGCTTGCTGGTCAGTCGGCATGGGACCATCGATCATAGGGCGGCGTATGCGAACCTAAGGTCACCTGCTTGTAAGACAACCCTGGCGACTGGGCCAACAGCCCCTCACTTGCCGGCTAGCAAATCCTTGATCAGCCGCTGGCAACGCTCGGCCATGAAGTCGAGCAACAGCCGCACCTTCGGGTCCTGCAGCTTCTTGTGCGGATAGACGGCGGCGAACTGCACCGGCGTTGGCGGCGTGCTGGCCAGGATGACCTGCAGCCGCCGGTCGCGGATGAAGGGTTCGACCTCGAAGCGCGGCTTGTTGATGATGCCGCGGCCCGACAGCGCCCAGCCGGTCAGCACATCGCCATCGTCGGTGTCGTAGGGGCCGTGCACCTCGAATTTCTGCGGGCCGGACGGCGTCTGCAGCGTCCAGACATATTCGCGCGCCCCGGAATAGCGCAGCATCAGGCAGTCGTGCTTCTTGCCGATCAGCTCCTGTGGCTCCACCGGCTCGCCGCGCGCTTCGAGATATTTCGGTGCCGCCACCAGCACGCGTTCACATTCCATGATGCCGCGCATCCGCAGGCTGGAATCCTCAATGATGCCGAGCTTGAAGGCGACGTCGATGCCTTCCTTCATGATGTCGATATTGTGGTCGGAGAGCCTCAGCCGCACCTCGATATCGGGGTATTTGTCGTGGAAATCCGGAATGCCCGCCGCAACCAGCCGCCGTCCAAGGCCGAGCGGGGCGGTCACCTTGATGGTGCCGCGCGGCTGGCCGGAAAGAGCCGAGACCGCGGCTTCCGCCTCGGTGATCGCCTCCAGCACCTGCTTGGCGCCGGAGTAGAACACCGTGCCATGCTCCGTCGGCATCAATTGCCGTGTGGTGCGGTTGAACAGCCGCACGCCGAGGTGTTTTTCCAGCTCCTTGATGCGGTTGGAGGCGACCGCCGGCGAAATGCGCATGTCGCGGCCCGCCGCCGAGAGATTACCAAGCTCGACGACGCGGACGAAGACGGCGATGTTGTCGAGATAGGCCATTCGTGGCTCTTTATGTGGCGGCGTACGTGGTCAGCCTAGTATTTTCCATTTTTTTTTGAAAGTCATCGTACACCTCGCCTCTTTTCGTTTGCGCCCCACACCGTAAAGTCAGCCGAACGGCAGGGACGATTTCACATGATGGATTTCGCGATTTTCTGGGACTGGCTGAGTTTCGCCGTGCGCTGGCTGCACGTCGTCACCGGCATCGCCTGGATCGGCTCGTCCTTCTATTTCGTCGCGCTCGACCTTGGCCTGCGCCAGCGCCCCGGCATGCCGGTCGGCGCATTCGGCGAGGAATGGCAGGTGCATGGCGGCGGCTTCTACCACGTCCAGAAATATCTGGTGGCGCCGGCCGAAATGCCGGAACACCTGACCTGGTTCAAATGGGAATCCTACGCCACCTGGCTGTCCGGCTTCGCCATGCTGTGCGTGGTCTACTATGCCGGCGCCGACCTGTTCCTGATCGACCCCAATGTTCTGTCCATGTCGGTTCCCGTGGGCATCCTGCTGTCGATGGCGACGATCGGCGTCGGCTGGGTTGTCTACGATCTGCTCTGCCGGTCGCCGCTCGGCAAAAGTGACACCGGACTGATGCTGGTGCTCTATGGCGTGCTGGTGTTCATCGCCTGGGGGCTGACGCATCTGTTCACCGGCCGCGCCGCTTTCCTGCATCTCGGTGCCATCACCGCCACGATCATGTCGGCCAATGTCTTCATGGTGATTATTCCAAACCAGAAGATCGTCGTCGCCGACCTGATTGCCGGCCGCAAGCCCGACCCGAAATACGGCAAGATCGCCAAGCAGCGCTCGCTGCACAACAATTACCTGACGCTGCCCGTGCTGTTCCTGATGCTGTCGAACCACTATCCGCTGGCGTTTGCGACGGAGTTCAACTGGGTCATCGCCTCGCTGGTGTTCATCATCGGCGTCTTGATCCGGCACTATTTCAACACCGTGCATAAGCGTGCCGGCAACCCGCACTGGACCTGGATGGCGGCTGCGGTGCTGTTCGTCATCATCATGTGGCTGTCGACAGCGCCGAAAATACTGACCGGCGAGCTCAAGGCATCCGCCGCGGCCGAAGTCTATATCGCCTCGTCGCATTTCCCGGCGGTGCGCGACACCGTGCTTGGCCGCTGCTCGATGTGCCATACGGCCGAGCCGGTCTATGAAGGCATCTACCATGCGCCGAAGGGCGTGATGCTCGACACCGACGCCGGCATTGCCGAGCATGCGCGTGAAATCTATTTGCAGGCCGGGCGCAGCCACGCCATGCCGCCCGCCAACGTCACCCAGATCAGCGACAAGGAACGGGCGCTGCTGGTCGCCTGGTTCGAAGGCGCAGGGAAATAGGGATGACCTCCACACTTCTGCGCGGCCGCACCCTAAGTTTTTTGCGCTGGCCCGAAGCCATCGACGACCATGCCGCCTGGCGCTATGAGGAGGATGGCGGCCTGCTGATCCGCGACGGCCGGATCGTTGCCGCAGGCAGCTACACGGAAGTCGAAAAGCAAGCGGGCGACGGTGCGAAAAAGATCGATCATCGGCCGCATCTGCTGCTGCCCGGCTTCATCGATGCGCATGCGCATTTTCCGCAGATGCAGGTCATTGCCTCCTACGGCGCCGAACTGCTCGACTGGCTGAACACCTACACCTTTCCCGAAGAGACCAAATTCGCCAACGCTCAGCATGGCCGCCGCATCGCCCGGCTGTTCCTGGACGAGATGGTGCGCCACGGCACGACGACGGTCGCCGCCTACTGCTCGGTGCACAAGGCGTCTGCCGAAGCGTTCTTTGCCGAATCGCATGCGCGCGGCATGCTCAACATTGCCGGCAAGGTGATGATGGATCGAAACGCGCCGGCAGGCGTGCTCGACACGCCGCAATCCGGCTATGACGATACGAAGGCACTGATTGCGGAATGGCACGGCAAGGGCCGCCAGCTTTATGCGATCACGCCGCGCTTCGCCATCACCTCTTCGCCCGAACAGTTGGAGATGTCGGGCGCGCTCTGCCGCGAAAACCCCGACCTGCACATGCAGACGCATCTGTCGGAAAACCACGCCGAAATCGCCTTCACGCAAAAACTCTATCCGCAGGCGCGCGACTACACCGATGTCTACGAGCAGTATGGCCTGCTGGGGCCAAAGAGCCTGTTCGGCCACTGCATCCATCTCTTGGAACGCGAGGCCGATGCGCTGTCGGACAGCGGCTCGGTGGCGGTGTTCTGCCCGACCTCGAACCTGTTCCTCGGCTCCGGCCTGTTCGACTACCAGCGCTTTCGTCGCCGCGACAAGCCGCTCAGGATCGCTGCCGCCACCGATGTCGGCGGCGGCACCAACTATTCGATGCTGCGCACCATGGACGAGGGCTACAAGGTGATTGCGCTGAATGGCGAAAAGCTGAACCCGTTCCAGTCCTTCTGGCAGATAACGCGTGGCAATGCCGAGGCGCTGTCTGTGGCGGACAAGGTCGGCACGCTGGATGAAGGCACCGACGCGGACATCACCGTGCTCGACGCCCGCGCCACGCCGGCGATGCGGCTGAGGATGGAGACTGTCGGGACGCTGGCGGAGGAGCTGTTCCTGCTGCAGACATTGGGCGACGACCGCGCGGTGCGCGAGGTCTATGTTGCGGGGCGGCCGGCCAAGATCGATATGATCGTGGGGTAGGACCCATCATCCGCGCGGGACAAGATGATGATTGCGCCTGGTTGCCAAGTGGTTCCCCCACTCCGTCGCCGCTTCGCGGCGCCACCTCTCCCCCCTCCGGAGGGAGAGGAAGGGAGCCTTTGCTTCGGAGGACGGGCGCCGGTTCGGACAGCTTGGCGCCCTTCCTCTACCCTGTTGATCGGGGGAGAGGTGTCGAGAGAAGCTCGACGGAGTGGGGGTCGACCCTGGCGGGGCAAGACCACCACCGCGACGAGACCTTGACCGGGCGGAGCTTGTCGTACACACGATTTGTGACGATTTCGGAGAACAAAATGGCCGCCGCGGACGACATCGCTCTGATCCAGAAACAGGAAGAGACGCTGGTCTTCCCGGCCTTCGACGAGGCCGTCGCCTTCAAGGTCGGCGCGGCGATCCGAGAGCGGGCGCTGGCCGAAAAGCTGCCCATCATTGTCGATATCAGGCTGTGGGATCGGCCGCTATTCTATGCCGCGCTGCCGGGTTCGAACGCCTCCAACCCCGATTGGGCTCGACGCAAGATCAATGTGGTCAAGCGCTACCTCAGGAGCACCTATCGCCTGGTGCTGGAACAGCAGCGACCGGACCGCACCTTCAAGGTCGGCGAGGGGCTGGATATTGCTGATTACGTACTGGCCGGCGGCGGGTTTCCGGTGACTGTAAAGGGGGCTGGCGTGATCGGCGTCATCGCCGTCTCCGGCCTGCCGGAACGCCAGGACCACGGCGTCGTCGTCGATGCACTGTGCGATCATCTCGGCGTTGATCGGACACAATTGGCGCTGCCGCCGGAAGATAAATCGTGACGCTAGCGCTGCCCCTCATCCGCCTGCCGGCACCTTCTCCCCGTATAGTGACGGGGAGAAAGGACAAGCTCGAGCGCTGGCGATCCCCTCTCCCCGTCTTTCACGGGGTGAGGGTGAGGGGCAGCGCCAACGTTTGCTCATTTTGAAAACCGCCAGTTACGGCCAAGGATAACCGTGCTCGATCCCAAATCCTTTCTCATCTCGATCTTCAATGCCGCTGTTGCCGCTGCCGATCCTGAACGGACCATCAGGGATCATCTGCCGGCCAGGCCCAAGGGCCGTACCATTGTCATTGGCGCCGGCAAGGGCTCGGCGCACATGGCGGCCGCGTTCGAGAAGGTGTGGGATGGCCCAATCGAAGGGCTGGTCGTCACCCGCTACGGCTATGGCGCCAGATGCGAGCGCATCGAAATCATCGAGGCGGCACATCCGGTACCGGACGCTGCCGGTCTTGAGGCGTCGCGGCGCCTGCTCGAAAAGGTGCAAGGGCTGACTGCGGACGACCTGGTAGTGGCGCTGATATCGGGCGGAGGATCGGCGCTGCTGCCGTCGCCTGCCGCCGGCCTGACGCTCGCCGACGAAATCGCCGTCAACGAGGCGCTGCTTGCCTCCGGCGCGCCGATCGCGGCGATGAACACAATCCGCAAGCATCTCTCGACCATCAAGGGCGGCCGGCTGGCAGCTGCCGCCTGGCCGGCCAAACTGGTATCACTGGTTGTCTCTGACATTCCCGGCGACAACCCGGCGCTGGTGGCCTCCGGCCCGACCGTGCCCGACTCCGGCAACCGCGCCGATGCGCTGGCCTCGATAGCGGCCTACGGCATGAAACTGCCCGACGCCGTCATGGCGCACATCAACTCGCCAGAGGCCGATGCGCCAGATCCGGATGACCAGCGCTTTTCACGCAATGAAGTGCACCTGATCGCCTCGGCTGGCGTGTCGCTGGAAGCGGCAGCCGCTGAGGCAAAACGGCAGGGCATCGAAGCCGTCATCCTCTCCGATTCCATCGAGGGCGAGGCGCGCGAGGTCGGTGGCGTGCATGCAGCCATTGCGCGCGAAGTGGCGACGCGCAACCGGCCGTTCAAAAAGCCGGTGCTGATCCTGTCCGGCGGCGAGACGACCGTGACCTTGCGGGCCCCTGTTGACGGAAAAAGGGGCAAGGGCGGCCGCAACTCCGAATTCCTGCTCGCCTTTGCCATCGGTATCAGCGGCGCGGAAGGTATTCATGCATTGGCCGCCGATACCGACGGCATCGATGGCTCTGAAGACAATGCCGGCGCCTTTGCCGATGGCTCGACTGTCTCGCGCATGCGTGCCGCCGGCATCGACGCCAAGGCGATGCTGGCCGGCAACAATGCCTGGACGGCGTTCAACGCGATCGGCGATCTGTTCGTGCCGGGGCCGACGGGTACGAATGTGAATGATCTGAGGGCAATCCTAATCAGTTAATTCGGCCGTGGCGGCCGAAGTTTCCAACGTTGGATTCACGACCGTAGGTGATTGGCTGAAGCCACTCAGCTTCGTCATCCGTGGGCGAAGCAGGAGCGAAGCTCCGTCGCGAAGCCCCGGGTCCATTCCGTGATGTTAGCCGTCGAGCGCAGCGGAGCAGAATTCTGCACCGTAGCAGCGTCCAAACGTCGCGGCATGAATCCTCGGGTCTGCGCTGCGTCGCTTCCCTCCTTGGCTCCGCCCGTGGATGACATGTCGCTGAGGCTTTCGCTCATCTCACGACCCCATAAGCCGCTTCACCTCTCTCATATCGCTGAGAAACCGCTCGCGCTCTGCCTCCTTGTCCGCCGGCTCATGAATACGCAGGATGAAGGAAGGATGGATGGTGATGAACACGCGCAAACCGTCCTCGCGCTCGATCACCTGGCCGCGCATTTTCGTCACGGCAATGGCCTTGCCCAGCAGCGACAACGCCGCCGTTGCCCCAAGCGCCACGGCGAGGTCCGGCTTGATCAGCTCAAGCTCCCGGCCGATCCACCAGCGGCAGGCCTGGACTTCACCGGCATTTGGCTTCGAATGGATGCGGCGCTTGCCGCGCGGCTCGAACTTGAAATGCTTGACGGCGTTGGTGACGTAGACTTTTTGCCGGTCGACGCCTGCGTCATCGAGAATTGCATCGAACACTTTGCCCGCTGGCCCGACAAAAGGTTTGCCGGCGAGATCTTCCTGATCGCCCGGTTGTTCGCCGACGAAGACCACTTTGGCATCATCCGGCCCCTCGCCGAACACGGTCTGTGTCGCGTCGCGCCACAACGGGCAGCGGCGGCAGCCTTTCGCGGCTTCGCGTAGCTCGGAAATGGTGTTGGCGTCATCGTCCGGCGCCTCGGCCGGCTCGCGCTTCGGCCAATGTTTCGCCTGCAGCTTGGCGTGGTGCGGCGCCGGCATTGTCGGCAGTCTGGCAATCATATCCCTGGCGGCCTCGTCCGCTCCTGCGATCAGATCTGGAATGAGCGAGGCCTCGGGAAGGTTCCGCCAATATTTCTTCGGCATCTCCTTCTGCATCGCCTTCACCTTGAGCCGCGCCGGGTTGAAGATGTTCTGGAAATAGGTCAGCCACAACGCCTCGGTGTCGTCCTGATCGGGTGCATCGCCCTTGGCCGCACCCGGGCCGATCGCCAGCCTTTCGCCATTCCAGTCGGCGGAGGCATAGGGCGTCAGGACGGTCCAGCGCATGCCGGTGAACCGCCGGACGAAGAAATCCGCGTTGCGCTCGACAATGAAATGCTCCGGCTCGAACCAGGCGACGTAGCGCTCGTCCTCGCCGTAGCCGATCTTCCGGAAGCGTACGAAGGCATGCATCTTATGGCTGTCGCGCCGCACCGCCTTTTCCATGGCTTCGAGCCGCCTGGTGTCGGGATCGGATGCGATCGCCAGCAGTTTCGGCTCGGTGCGCAGGCGACAAAGCATCCAGTAGAGAAAGGCAAACCGGCCGGGGTCGGAGTGGCAGAAGGCGGTTTCGGCATGGGCGATGAACTCGCGCGGGACGGTAAGCTGCGCGCCCTCTGGCACCGCCGGCAAGGCATCTCGAGGATCATTGGCGTCGGACCCGACACCCCAACTAATATCCTCAGGCCGGACCTCATTCAGCGTCAGACGCCGTGCCGCATCGCGCCAACCGGCGAAATCGGTCTGGCTCGCTAGCCGGACAGTGTATCGGGCAAGGTCGAGCTGGGCCGGCTGCATGGTCAAAACAGCGACAGTTGTTCGCAGGACTTTACGATCGTATCGCGCAGGCCTGTCTTGTCGGTGAGTCCGCCCGGCGACCAGCCTTCGGCGATGATGAAGGGCCTCAGCTTGGCGATCGAATGGCAGATCCGTCCGACATCTTCCAGCCGCATACGTCGGTGGCGGCGGGTTTCAAGGATCTTCGCCACCACCTTGGTGCCCAGACCCGGAACCCGCAGCAGCGCTTCCCGATCGGCGCGGTTGATGTCGACGGGAAACCTCGCCCGATTGCGCAAAGCCCAGGCGAGCTTGGGGTCAATGGCGAGATCGAGCATGCCGTCGCTGCTGCCGGCGAGGATTTCCGGCTGCGAAAAGCCGTAGAAGCGCATCAGCCAGTCGGCCTGATAGAGCCGGTGCTCGCGCATCAGCGGCGGTTTCTGGAGCGGCAGCGACGATGACGAATCCGGGATCGGGCTGAAGGCGGAGTAATAGACGCGCCGCAGATGGTAGCTGCCATAGAGCCGCGCACTGGAGTGCAAGATACCGTCGTCGGATGTCTTGTCGGCGCCGACGATCATCTGCGTCGACTGACCTCCGGGCGCAAAGCGTTCGCGCTTCTTGGTCCGCAACGTCGGCTCGGCCTTTTCCTCCATCTTCCGGCGCAGGTTCGCCATGGAAAGCCGGATCGTTTGCGGCTTCTTCTCCGGCGCCAGTTTCTTCACGCCCTCATCGGTCGGCAGTTCGACATTGATAGACAGCCGGTCGGCGTAGAGCCCGGCCTGCTCGACCAGTTCGGCCGAGCTTTCCGGAATGGTCTTCAGATGAATATAGCCGGAGAATTTTTCGTCCAGCCGCAGCCGCCGCGCCACCTCCACCATCTCGGCCATGGTCTCGTCCGGGGAGCGGATGACTCCTGAGGACAGGAAGAGGCCCTCGATGTAGTTGCGCCGATAAAAGTCCATGGTCAGCTTCACCACCTCGTCGATGCTAAAGCGGGCGCGGCGCACATTCGATGACGAGCGGTTCATGCAGTAGCTGCAATCGTAAATGCAGAAATTGGTGAGCAGGATTTTCAGGAGCGAAATGCAGCGGCCATCCGGCGCGTAGGAATGGCAGATGCCCATGCCTTCTGTGGAGCCGATACCGCCGGATTGGAGCGAATCCTTCTTCGCCGAGCCGGACGAAGCACAGGAGGCGTCGTATTTGGCGGCGTCAGACAGGATTGCCAGCTTTTCACGGACGGTGGGCGCGCTCATCCGTTCATGATATGTTCTTGAAGGCTGCAGCGCCACCTCATTTGATGCAGGCGGCGAAAAAGTGATCGCCGCCCGCCGTCAGGGCAATCAGAGACCGTTTCGAAATTCGCTCTGGCGAGTCATATGGTGGTGGTTTCGAGAACCGAAGCGCAGCGGACATTTGGTCCGTGAGCATCGGAAGCGCAGAAACCACCATCGATGGCCGCCGGAGTAGAATTTCGAAACGGTCTCTCAGACCTCGTGCAGGTAGAGGTGGTAGTCCAGCTCGCTCACCGTACGCGCGACGCGCAGATACTCCGACTGCTTGATCGCCACGAAGGTGCGATGCAGATCCTCGCCAAGCGCCTCTTTCAGGAAGCTCGAGGCGCGCGCCGCCTCGATCGCGGCGCGCCAGTCGACCGGCATGGTCGTGCGCGTGACAGCGGCTTCATAGCCATTCCCAGTGGTTTCAGGGCCGGGGTCGAGGCCTTCGTCCAGACCCTTGATGATGCCGGCCAGCACCGTTGCCGCGATCAGGTAGGGATTGGCGTCGACGCCCGACGGCCGGTGCTCGATGCGCCGGTTCTTGGCGTCGCCGGCCGGCACGCGCAGCGCCACCGAACGGTTGTTGACGCCCCAGGTCGGCGCCACCGGCGCATAGGACTGCGAGACGAAGCGCCGCCAGGAATTGGCGTGCGGCGCAAACACCAGCATCGATTCGGCCATGGTCTGGATCAGCCCGCCGAGCCCCTGCAGCAGCGGCAGCGACCAGCTTTCGCCGCCGGCTTCGGCAAAAACGTTGCGGCCGTTCTTGTCCTGCAGCGAAACATGGAAATGCATGCCGGAGCCGGCATATTTTTCGATCGGCTTGGCCATGAAGCAGGCGGTAACACCATGGCGGCGCGCCTGCGCCCGCACCAGCCGCTTCAACATGACGAGGTCGTCGGCCGCCCGCATGACATCCTTGCGGTAGTTCAGCGTCAGCTCGTACTGGCCGGGCGCGTATTCGGAAATCACCGTTTCGGCCGGAATGCCTTGCGCCTTAGCCGCGGCATAGATGTCGGAAAACAGCGGCTCCATGCCGTGCAGATGGTCGACGGAATAGACTTCCGTCTTGGCCGAGCGGCGGCCGTCGAGCACGGCATCCGCCGGTTTCACCTTGCCATCGGCATCGCGCTCATTGGCCAGCAGGAAAAATTCGAGTTCGAAGGCGCCGGCGGGATAGAGGCCCTTGGCCGCCAAGATGTCGACCTGCCTGGCCAGCGCCAAGCGCGGGTCCGACGACATTGGCTGTCCCTCGAGATGGTACATCGCCATCAGCAACTGGCCGCGCGGCGGGTTCGTGCCGTAAAGCGGCACCAGCGTGCCGGGAATGGGCCATGCCCTGAGATCGCCGTCTCCAGTCGTCCAGATCAGCCCGGTTTCGTGCACATCCTCGCCGGTGATGTCGAGGCCGAGGATCGAGATCGGCATGTGGCGGCCGCCCTCGAAGATGCTTTTCAGCTCATGCCGGCGCACGATCTTGCCGCGGCCGACGCCGTTGGCGTCGGTCAAGACGATATCGAAGGCTTCGATTTCGGGATGGGCGTCGAGAAAGGCTTGCGCCTCGGCGGGCGTCGAGCCCGAAGGTGAAGTCATGATTAGTGTACTCGAGTTTGGCTTGGCAGCTTGTCTCATGCCGTCAGCCTTGCCGCAACCGTGGCGAAGGCGGTGATCAGCCGGTTGACCTGGGCGCCGGTGGTGGCCGGTGAGATCAGCATCATGTTGTGAAAGGGCGCGATCAGCACGCCCTGGTTGACCAGCGCGACATGGATAGCCGCCTCAAGCTCCGGCGCATGGGCAGTCTCGGCTTCGGCGCCGTTCCTGAGCGGGCCAGGGGCGCAGATGAACTCGACGCGGGCGCCGACGCGGGCGACATGCCAGGGCAGATTGTAGCGATCGATGACGCCGGTCAGCCCGGCATCGAGCCGCAGGGCGAGGCGATCCATCCGGGCATAATTCTCCTGCGTCATCACCTCTTCGAGCGTTGCGCGCATGGCTGCGAACTGCAGCGGGTTCGCCGACAGCGTCGTGCCCATGCCGGAATAGCCCGGCTCCTTGGTTCGATTGTAGTCGGCATAGCGCGAGGCGACCTCGTCGCTCATGCCCCACACGCTTGCCGGCACGCCGCCGGCGATCGGCTTGCCCAGCACGAACAGGTCGGGCTGCAGCCCGAATTTCCTGGTGTAGCCGCCGGGTCCAGTCGAAATCGTGTGCGTCTCGTCTATCAGAAGCAGCGTTCCGGCCGCGCGCGTCAGTTTGCGCAAGGCGTCGTGAAAACCCGGATCGGGCAGCACCATGCAGGAATTGGTCAGCACCGGCTCAGCAATGACGCAGGCGACATCCTTGTCCTTGAGCGCTGCTTGCAGCGCGGCGACATCGTTGAATTCAATGACCTTCGCCGTCTTGGTCAGGTCGCGAAACTCACCCGCCAGCCCCGGCCGATTCACGGGCTTGCCGTCGACCATCCGGACCATCGTCTCGTCGACCGAGCCGTGATAGCAGCCGTTGAAGACCAGTATCTTTTCGCGGCCGGTGACGGCGCGGGCGACGCGCAGCGCGAAGCGGTTGGCGTCGGTGGCGGTGGTGGCGATCTGCCAGAACGGCAGACCGAAAAGCTGTGTGAGCAGCGGCCCGATGGCCAGCGCATCTTCCGAAGGCAGCATATAGGTCAGGCCGCGCCCGGCCTGGCGGCGGATGGCGCGCGCCACCGGCGGCGGCGAATGGCCGAACATCGAGCCGGTGTCACCGAGGCAGAAATCGTCCAGCCTGTTGCCGTCGATGTCCGTGATGGCGGCGCCCTTGGCGCTTTCGACCAGGATCGGGAATGGCGTCGGCCAGTCGTTCATCCAGTGCATCGGCACACCGCCGAAGAAGCCTGGCAGGCCGTTACCGACCTTGGCCTGCGATTTCGGCCGCGCCTTGCGGAAGGTGTTCGCCTCGCTTGTCCGCAATGCAGCGATGCGGTCACGGCTGATACCGTCGATGGATGCTTTTGAACTGTTCGTGCTGTGCATGAAATCCCTCTCGGCCGGCACACTACCCAATTGGCGACGGCAACCGCAATTGGCCGTGTTGGTGCCCTGCATTGGGTCAGCAGCAAGTTCGGCAGACTTGACCTTCCGGCGCAGTCGGGCGCCAATGCGATCGGGTCTGTGGTTTGGGGAGAAAAATGCGGACGATCATCTGCGCTATTGCGCTACTCTTGTCGGCCGCTGCGGCTTCCGCATCGGGCGGCGTCTGGTGTTCCGTCGATGACAAAGCGGTGCAATTCGAGGTCGGCGCCGGGGTCACCAGAGGTATGGGCGGCCCGACCTTCAATTTTCGCGGCGATCTCGAGATACTTGGCCGGCCGGAAGGCGACAGTCTGCGCAAGACCGTCTTCGAGGATTCCGACCTCACCCAGTACTGGCTGGACGACAAGGAGTTGCGGCTGAACGTCTACCACGAGCATCAGCTCGGAGATAAATTCAACTCTGTCGAACTGACGATCCTGACCAAGACCAGTGACGAGGGCGTCTTTGACGGCCGGTACACGCTTGCCGTCTACGACAACGCCGCCGACACGGAACAGGACGGCAAGCCGAAAGAATTGACCGGCAAGGTGTCGTGCGGAGCCGAATAGGTCACGCCGAGATATCGATGACGCCGCAGTCGCCGGCGGCACTGCCGAAGGCGACCCGGCGCTCTTCCTTATCCCACATCATCGCGGTGATGGCGCCCTTGCCCGGGCGGCGCAACAGCACCTCTTTGGCATCGGTAAAGCGCACCGCCATGACCATGCCGTCATCATAGCCGACGGCGACGACATCCTGGCTCGGATGGCAGGCAACCGATGTCACCATGGCGTTGCCGCGCGTGCCGAGCTCCAGCGGCGCCTTGCCCATCGGGCCGTCCTTGCCCGAAAACGGCCAGACGATCGCCGCCGGCGCGCCGGAACTCGCCAGCCACTTGCCCTTCACGCTCCACGACAGGCTTTTGACCTTGCCGGGATAGCCGGTCATGCGCATGTGCTTGCCGTCGGCGAGCTTCCAACCATGCAGCGCGTTTTCCTGCATGGTGGTGACGAGGAAGGCGCCATCCGGCGAGAAGGTGACGCCGGTATGGGCGCCGGCCCATTCCAGCTCCACCGGTCTGCCCTCGGCGGCCGGGAAATGCAGCGTCGCGCCATTGTAGCGGGCGACGCCGAAGCGCATGCCCTTGGGGGAGAAGGCCAGCCCCTCGACCGAACGTGGATGGGCAAACTCTTTGGTCTTGCCGTCGGCAAAGCGCACGAACGCAGTCTTGCCTGTGGCATAGGCGATAGCGCCTTGCGGCCCGGCGGCGACGCTGGTGATCCACTTCTTGCCGGCGCTGGCGAGTTCGCTGACATTGCCGCCGGCGGCAACGGCAAAAATCTTGCCGTCCTCGCCGCCGGTGATCAGGCGGTCGTTGGCGGCGTCATGGAACGTGGAGAGCAGGCCGTCATTGGCCTGAATTGTCTTGTGGCCGTTGTCGAGCCTATGAACTGTCCCATCGGCGAGCGCAAAATGCGGCACGTTGTCGAGGAAGACGGCGGCAAGGCAGTGACCTTCCAGGTCGAGGGGAGCAACTGTGGGCATCAGGACCATTCCAATGAAGCTGTCACCACTCCCGGGAAGCCACTGAGGCGGCCAGGCCTGGCGTCAACCTTCTCCCCTTGTGGGAGAAGGTGGATCGGCGCGCAGCGCCGAGACGGATGAGGGGTGTTGAACGGATCGCCGTCGGTGCCGAGCTGGAGCACCCCTCATCCGACCTCGCTTCGCGAGGCCACCTTCTCCCACAAGGGGAGAAGGAAGAGCGGGCAGCGCTAGCGCCATAGAGTCCGGAAATCAAGCCGCCTGGCAGGCGTCAAAGCTCTTCTTCAGCCGTTCGGCGTCAAGCTCGCGGCCGATGAACACCAGCCGGCTCTCATGCTTTTCGCCGTCTTTCCAAGCGCGCTGGTGGTCGCCTTCGATGATCATGTGCACGCCCTGGATGACATAGCGCTCGTCGTCGCCCTTGAGCGCGATGATGCCTTTCAGCCGCAGGATGTTGGGACCTTCCATCTGAGTGATCTTCTCGATCCACGGGAAGAATTTCTTCGGGTCCATCTCGCCGCCGCGCAGCGACACCGACTGCACGGTCACGTCATGGATGTCGGAGGGATGCGCGTGACCGTGATGATGATGGTCGTGATCATGGTCGTGGTGATCGTGGTCGTGATCATGGTGGTCGTGATCATGATCGTGCGCCTCAAGGAAATGCGGGTCGTTTTCCAATGCGCGCGACAGGTCGAAGGCGCCGCGGTCGAGCACTTCGGACAGCGCCACGCCGGCGCGCGTGGTGCGGTGGATCCTGGCCGCCGGGTTGATGGCGCGGATGGTGGCCTCGACCTTGGCCAGTTCTTCGGGCGTCACCAGGTCGGTCTTGTTGAGCACGACGACATCGGCGAAGGCGATCTGGTCCTCGGCTTCCTTGGAATCCTTCAACCTGAGCGGCAGGTGCTTGGCGTCGACCAGAGCCACGACAGCGTCGAGTTTGGTCTTGGAGCGCACGTCGTCGTCCATGAAGAAGGTCTGCGCCACCGGCACAGGATCGGCGAGGCCGGTGGTCTCGACGACGATGGCGTCGAAGCGGCCGGGACGGCGCATCAGGCCTTCGACGACGCGGATCAGGTCGCCGCGCACCGTGCAGCAGACGCAGCCATTGTTCATTTCGTAGATTTCCTCGTCGGATTCCACGATCAAATCATTGTCGATGCCGATCTCGCCGAATTCATTGACGATGACGGCATAACGCTTGCCATGGTTTTCCGACAGGATGCGGTTGAGCAGCGTCGTCTTGCCGGCGCCGAGATAGCCGGTGAGAACGGTCACGGGGATTTGCGTCTGTGCTTCGCTCATATCTTGCCTCGAAATGGCTGGGCCACGGAATTGCGGGCCGCAAGAAGGGATTGTTGGCCTGATATAGGATGTGTGCCGGCCTTTTGCACGAGGCAAACCGCCTGGGTGTTTGACCCAGGATTGACGAAGCGGATGGGTAGACCCGAGAGGCCGAGTGCGAGGGATGCCGACCATCAACGTGTCGCCGGAAACGCCTCTTCGTTGACCTGTGCTGAGCCGCGCCGCGTCAAACCGTTGCAATCGCCTTGGCGGAAACTCGTTTGTCATCTAACTGAAATAAACATCTGGCATCACCATTTCGAGCACCACAAATGCTTGCCGGCAAAGCTGTTTCGAAAGCCGGAATCTTTTGGATCGTCGATTGCCAACCGGCCGGCTGCGTCTATGCTGCACGCACCGGTACGGCCGAAGAGGGATCACCATGGCCAAGGCGGACAAGACTGCAACGATGAGCCGGCTGCATTCGGCGGCAAGGCTGGCAAGGACCGCGCTGGCGGCGCGGCTTCTGGCGCACGGCTTCTATGCCGGCCAGGACCAGATCATGCTGACGCTCGACCGCGAGGACGGCCAGACGCCCGGCAATCTCGCCGGCCGCCTCGGCGTGCGCCCGCCGACCATCACCAAGACCATCAACCGGCTGCAGGCCCAGGGCTTTTTGGAAAAGCGCGCCTCTTCCGCGGATGCACGCCAGGCGCATATCTTTCTCACCGACACCGGCCGCGAGATCATCCACGCCATCGAGAAGTCGGTGAAGAAGACCGAAAAGCAGGCCTTGAAGGGCCTCGACAAGAAAGAACAGAAGACGCTGTTCAAGCTGCTCGCCCGCATCGAGGCCAATTTGTCGAACGAGGAGCTGGTGCTCGTCGACGACGACGCCGACATCGACGACTGACCGGCACGGCGGCCGCGTGTCTTGAGCTAGGCCGCCACCGAAGGGCCGCGCACCAGCGCCGACCAGCGGCCGGGCGTCAGGCCGAATGCTTTCTTGAAATGCCTGTTGAAATGACTCTGGTCGCTGAAGCCGGCGCCAACGGCAATCTCGGCCAGCGGCTCGCCCACCTCGATCATCCGTCTTGCCTTTTGCAGCCGGCGCATCAGCAGGAACCGATGCGGGCTGGTGGAATAGGTCGCGCGAAAATGGCGTGACAGCGCATAGCGGTCGAGCCCGGTGACGGCTTCCAGCTCATCGGAACGAACGGACCGCTCGGCATTCTCCTCGAGATAGCCGCGCGCCAGCGCTGCCGCACGCGAGGCCGACTTCCCCATCGGCTTTGCTTTCTGTCCCGCATGACGCCCCAGATGCTGCGCCAGCTCCGCAACGAAATCGGCGACGAACAGCTCGTCCAGTTCCTCATCGAGCGGCGACAGGGCCGAAAGCAGCGTGCCACGCAAGGCAGGATCGCTGACCACAGCATCCCTGACGAAAGGCAGCGGCGCGCCGTCGAGGCAGTCGAGCAGCAGTGAGGGTTCCAGATAGAGGATCCGGTAGCGCAGACCATCCTCGGTCCCGGCGCCGCCATCGTGCACTTCGTCGGGATGCAGCACGATAACCTGGCCGGGCAGGCTGTGGTTGACAGTGCCCCTGTAGTGGAAGCGCTGCACACCGGAAAGCGTCACGCCGACGGCAAGTGTATCATGACGGTGCAGGTCGAAGGCGTTGCCATGGAAATGCGCCTCGATGCGCTCGATGCCGGTGCTGCCTGGCGCCGAGACGATCCGGTCTTCATCCGCGCACGAACGTCCAAGACCCTGTGTCGCCTCACCGTCTAGATCGTGCGTCATCACCTATCCCTGCCCTTCATGGGGGTGCTCCGGAGTCCTCATTTTGGTGTTCGATACGAAATTTGCAATCGTGCTGCGGGACGATCTCGCCGTCTGGCAAAAGCTCAACGTCGCCGCCTTCCTGACCAGCGGCATCGTCGCGCAATTCCCCGCCATTATCGGCGAACCCTACCGCGACCGCGCCGGCAACCTTTACAATCCTCTGTCGATCCAGCCGGTCATCGTGCTTTCGGCCGATGGGCCGACGCTCAACTCCATCCACCGGAAGGCGCTGGAGCGGGGCGTGACGGGGTCAGCCTATGTCGAGGAGATGTTTGCCACCGGCTTCGATGCGGCCAACCGCGCGGTCTTCGCCGAGTTCGGGCCTGAGGACGCCAAGATCGTCGGCATCGCGCTGCGTGCCGACAAGAAACTCGTCGACAAGATCACCAAGGGCGCCCGCATGCACGCCTAATTCAGCAGGAAGCGTGTAACGGCGCTCATGAATTCAGTCGGCCGCTCGACGTTCAGCATATGGACGCCCGGAAGCAGTGTAAGCGTGGCGCCGGGGATGCTGGCTGCGATCGCCTCGCTGTGGCTTGCCAGCGTTACCTTGTCGTCTTCTCCACCGATCACCAGGGTGGGCGCGGTAATGAGGGAGACAGTCCGGCGCAGATCGCAATCGCGTACGGCGGCGAAGCATCCCGCGAGACCTTGGGGCGGCGTCGCCAGGACCATCGCGCGGAACGCGTCGACAGTTTCGTTTGGGCCGGCAAGCATCGAGGCGGGAAACCAGTTGTGCATGAACATGTCCGCGGCGGCCGACATGTTGCTCGCAGCAAGGACAGTACGGATCTGCTCGTCAAAGTAAGAAGCCGGCCCGAGATGTGGCGAGGTGTTGGAAAGGATGAGACGCTCGATGCGGTCCGGGGCATGGATACCCAGCCACTGCCCTACGAAGCCGCCCAGCGACAGCCCGCAGAAATGCACGCGGGCGATCTGAAGCGCATCCAGCAGCTCAAGGACGTCGCGGCCCAGCCGATCGAGCGAATAGGCTCCGGCCGGAGCATCGGAACTGCCGTGGCCGCGCAGATCATAGCGCAGCACCCGGAAAGATCCGGCAAATTCCGCAAGCTGCCGGTCCCACATATGCAGGTTCGTCGCAATGGAATTCGAGAGCACAAGCACAGGGCCGGCCCCCGCCAGCTGATAGGCGATCCGGCAGCCGTCGCCCGTCGTAAAATAAAGCGTGTCAGTCATCTGGTCCTCATCTCACCCTGGCGAAAGGAGTTCGATGCTCCCGCCGCCCTTTGAATGAGCCACCCTAGGCCTCGTAATTATCCAGGAAAATTACTATGATTGGACGATCTCAGTAGGTTTTTACGATAATGAATGGTCTAAAACTCCACGACCTACGGTGCTTTGACGCCGTGGCAAGCGAGGGCAGCTTCCAGGCGGCCGCCCTTGCCTTGAACCGATCGCATCCATCCGTCTTCGCCGCTGTCGCACGCCTCGAGCAGTTGCTCGGGCTCACACTTCTCGACCGCAGCGGATATCGGGTGGGGCTGACGGAGGCGGGCCGCGAGTTTCACGCGCGAGCGCAGCTGACATTGCGCGAGCTCGACCATCTGCGAACCTATGCGGGCCAGTTGGCGAGCGGCGAGGAGACGGTCCTGCGTGTCGTCATGGGTGATCTCTGCCCGCGACCGCAAATCCTGCGTATGCTCAGCGGCTTCTTTGCCGAACGCACCGGGACACGCCTGCACCTGGAGTACGAGGCGGTCGGCGGTCCGCTCGAACGGTTGATGGAAGGCTCGGCTGACCTCATCTTCCATCGCGCGGATCCTTCCGATCCGCATCTCGAGCGGATCGATCTCTGCGCGGTGCCCCTCGTGCCGGTGGTGGCGCCTGGGTTCCTTCCGTTCGCGCCTGGCCGCGAGATTGCGCCGGAGCAGATGCGGCCCTTCACCCAGTGCGTGATCCGCGACACGGCGCGGCGGCCATCGCCGGAGAGCTATTTCCTCATCGACGGTGCGCATCAGTGCTCGGCGCCGGATCATCTGATGAAGAAGGAACTGATCCTTCACGGACTGGCCTGGGGCCATCTGCCGGCATGGCTGATCGAGGACGAACTGCGGGATAGGAGGCTGATCTCGATCGCTGGTGCACATCTGCCCGGCCGGACGGAGACCCTGGCGGCGGTGCGCCGGCGCGACCGACCGCATGGACCCGTCGCCCAGGCGTTGTGGCTTCATCTCCAGGCGCAAGTGGCATCCGGCGAGGCGCTTTAGCCGGCATAGGATCGGCCCGCGCTGAGCCTGCGCGCGACTCCTGTTGTGCCAGTCGCTTTTGGCTTGCCGGGCGCAGGCGATTGCCGCAAAGGTTAAGCGTTGATCCTCCCTGCCCGGCCTGACATTGAACGTTCCCGCAAAATCAGACGAAAGCGCAACGCCGCTCGCGGCGATGCTGTTCATGCTTTCGACCTATGTCTTTTTCACCTTTCTCGACACCTCGAGCAAATATCTGGTCCTGGCCGGCGTCTCGGCGCTGATCGTCGCCTGGGCCCGCTTCACCGTCCATGTCCTGCTTGTCGGCGTCTTCCTGCGCGGCTGGCGCGAGCCGTCGCGCTTCCGCGCCAACAATTTGCCGGCCCACATCCTGCGCGGCGGACTGCTGTTCGGTTCGACCATGTGCAACGTCATGGCGCTCAAGACCCTGCAACTGGCCGAGACCACCTCGATCTACTTCTTCGGCCCGATGGTGATCACCGCACTTGCCGGTCCGCTGCTCGGCGAATGGGCGGGCTGGCGGCGCTGGCTGGCGATCCTGACGGGTTTTGTCGGCGTGCTGGTCACCACAAGGCCTGGCGTCGGCGTGTTTGGTGTCGGCCACCTCTTCGCGCTCGGCTCGATGCTGTCGAACAGTTTTTACGTCATCATGACGCGGCGGATGTCAGCCAGCGAAACCTCGGAAAGCCTGATCCTGTTTTCGGCGCTGGCGCCGGCCGTGCTGCTTCTGCCGATGCTGCCGTTCTCGCATGGGCTGCCGCAGGATGGCTGGCACTGGTTCATACTGGTGATGCTGGGCGTGTTCGGCGCCGGCGGCCACTGGCTGCTGGTGCAGGCCTACCGCCTGGCGACCACCACGGCGCTGGCGCCGTACCCCTATTCGCAGATGGTCTGGATGATCCTGTCCGGCTGGATCATCTTCCACCAGTTCCCCGACCGCTGGACGCTGGTGGGTGCAGCCATCATCGTCGCCAGCGGCCTTTACATCATCCATCGCGAGCACCGTTTGCGGCTGCGCAATCGCACGACCGTCGATGTCGAGGCGGAGGCTCTGGCGAAAAAACTTTGATTTGCTCCGAATCCGATGGCATAACGCCGCATTTAAAAAATTTAAAAAACTCGGGGAGCCAAGGGCTGGCACAAAAGATCAAGCTTTCGACGATCGCGGATGCGCTTGGCGTCTCCACGGCCACCGTCTCCCTCGCCTTGCGCGACAGCCCGCTGGTCGCAGGCGCCACGCGTGACCGCATCAAGGAGCACGCGCGGGCCATCGGTTATATCTACAATCGCCGCGCCGCCTCACTGCGCACCTCGCGCTCGGGCATTGTCGGCGTCGTCGTGCATGACATCATGAACCCGTTCTTCGCCGAGATCCTGCGCTCGATCGAGAGCGAACTCGACCGCAGCCGGCAGACCTTCATCCTGTCCAATCACTACGACCAGCTGGAAAAGCAACGCACCTTCATCGATACGCTGCTGCAGCTCGGCGCCGACGGCGTCATCATGTCCCCGGCCATCGGCACGCCGGCCTCTGACATCGTCATGGCCGAGGAAAACGGCCTGCCGGCGGTGCTGATCGCACGCAGCGTGGAAGGCGCCGACGTGCCGGTGTTTCGCGGCGACGATGCCTATGGCACGGCACTTGCCACCAATCATCTGATCTCGCTCGGGCACAAGCGCATCGCCATGATCGGCGGCACCGACCAGACCTCGACCGGGCGCGACCGCTACCAGGGCTATCTCAACGCCATGGAGGCCGCCGGGCTTGAGGTCAGGCCGTCCTGGCGCATCGCCGGGCCGCGCACCAAGCAGGGCGGATTCGAGGCGGCTGGACAGTTTCTGGCGCTTAAAGACAAGCCAACCGCCGCTTGCTGCTGGAATGATCTGGTCGCCATCGGCCTGATGAACGGCATTGCCCGCGCCGGCCTGGTGCCGGGCGCCGACATCTCGGTGACCGGCTATGACGATCTCGAGGAGGCGGCAATCGCGACACCGGCGCTCACCACAGTCTGGAATGGCCAGCGAGAGGTCGGCCGCCGTGCCGCCAGCGCGCTGCTCGACAAGCTGAACGGACAGGCGGTACGGCCGTCACAGGAACTGATCAAGCCGGAACTGCATGTGCGCCAGTCGACCGGCAAGCCGGTGGAGCGTGCATGACCAAGACTGATGCGTTGCAGACCGTCGCCGTTCTGGTGCCAGGACATTTCAACGACCATGCGGTCGAGCGCATCGACCGCACCTTCAAGCGGGTCAAGATAGAGCGCGCCGATCCCGCCCTGGTCACCGACGAGATGCGCCATGACGTACGCGCCATTGCGTCCTTCGCCGGCGTCAATGCGGCATTGATGGATGCATTGCCCAACCTCGAACTCATCGCCTCCTTCGGCGTCGGCTATGATTCGGTCGATGCCGGCCATGCGGCCAAGAAAAACATCATGGTCACCAACACCCCCGATGTTTTGACCGAGGAGGTCGCCGACACCACGATCGGCCTTTTGCTCAACACCGTGCGTGAACTTTACAAGGCCGAGAAATGGCTGCGCGACGGCAGTTGGGTGAAGAAGGGCAACTATCCCCTGAGCCGGCTGACCTTGCGCGGTCGGCATGTCGGCATTTTCGGCATGGGCCGCATCGGCCTTGCCATTGCGCGCCGGCTGGAAGCGTTCGGGCTGCCGGTGGCCTACCACAACAGGCGCAAGGTCGAAGGTCTGGCTTATGAATACCACCCGACCCTGAAGGGCCTTGCCGAAGCGGTCGATACGCTGATTTCCGTAGTGCCGGGCGGCGCTTCCACGGAGAAGGCGGTCAATGCCGAAATCCTGGCGGCGCTTGGCGCCAACGGCGTTTTCGTCAACATC
This sequence comes from Mesorhizobium sp. C432A, assembly GCF_030323145.1. Lineage (NCBI taxonomy): Bacteria > Pseudomonadati > Pseudomonadota > Alphaproteobacteria > Hyphomicrobiales > Phyllobacteriaceae > Mesorhizobium > Mesorhizobium sp. C432A. The sequence goes on from NZ_CP100470.1 coordinate 771,951, forward strand.
GGCCGTGGCAGCACGGTCGACGAGGCAGACCTCGCCGCAGCGCTTGCCAACGGCACCATCGCCGCGGCCGGGCTCGATGTTTTCGCCGATGAACCGAATGTGCCCAAGGCTTTGCTGGAGGCGCCAACCTCGCTTTTGCCCCATGTCGGCTCGGCCTCGCACCATACGCGCCGCGCCATGGCGGATCTGTGCGTCGACAATCTGGTATCCTGGTTCAGCGAGCGCCGGCCACTGACCCCGGTGCCTGAGACGGCGCAAGTCAAGCCACGAAGCTGAGCGGCTCTCTGCCACACTCGTTAACGTCGGCTTAACGCTTTGGAATCATTCTGCATCTGCGCCGGGGAGCGCGGAGTGCAAGATGACGAAACTTCCGGCATTGATTGCGGCAGCGGCACTTTTCGCCGGCTTTCAGCTGTTTCACGGCGGCAGCAGTGAAAGTTCGGCCAATGAAGCAAGGCCGGCAACCACCTTCAGGCTGGTCGCCAATGGCGACGAAGGCGACTGCGCGGTTAGCCGCGGCGCCGCGATTGACGATGGCCTGTCGCTGTTGACCGTGGCGCCGAGTTGCCGCGGGTTGCTGCCGGGGATCGAGCGGGCAAAATTCTGGCGAGAGGGCGAGGACGGCACAATCGCGTTCAGCGCCGACGGCACCGACCCGATCGTCACCTTCTCGGTTGCGGATGGCGACGGCTACGAATCCTACGCTCCGGCCACGCCGCTGCTTTCGCTGGCGACAACCGGCGAACGGGATCAATCCGCCGGCAATTGATCGTCGGGATTTATTCCGCCGCCGCCCGTGCACCGGCCTTCGCCGCCGCATGCAGCCGCACCGCATCGCCGAAGGCGCGGAAGATCTTGGCCGAGTTGCCGTCCGACTTGACCCAGTATTCGGGGTGCCATTGCACGCCGACGGCGAAGGCGCGGGCGTCCTTCACCGAAACCGCCTCCACCGTGCCGTCGCCGGCAACCGCCTCGACCTGCAGCTTCGAGCCGAGCCGGTCGATGCCTTGGCGGTGCAGCGAGTTGACCTTGATGTCGCCGGCGCCGAATACACCGGCCAGGCAACTGCCCGGCTTGATCGAAATGGTCTGGTGAATGGCGAAACGTTCGTCCTGATTGTCGCTCACCGGCGCGCGATGGTCCAGCGAACCTTCGCGCTCCTGGATCTCGGTGCCAAGCGTGCCGCCTAGCGCCACGTTCAACTCCTGGATGCCGCGGCAGATGGCAAGCAGCGGCACGCCGCGCTCGATCGCCTTGCGGATTAGCGGCAGCGTGGTGGAATCGCGCGCCGGGTCGTAGGGGCCGTTGGCTTCGCTGGCGTCGCCGCCATAGAGCGATGGATGCACGTTGGACTTCGAGCCAGTGACCATGACACCGTCGACCGAAGACAACAGCTCGTCGAAGTCGAGCCGGTCACCGAATGACGGCACCAAAAGCGGGAACACGCCGGCGCCGGAAAGTGCTGCCTCGATATATTGCTGCGGGACGGCATGCCAGGTGTAGTTGTCGAACTGACGGACGTCGGTTGATATGGCGACGAGCGGCTGGTGCATTTTGGGTCCGGATTCCATTTGGCGCGAAGCGAATAGCTATTTGCCTGCAAAATAGGCGATCCGAAGGCGCTTTTCCATGGCAAGTTTCGCCATCTCGCATGGGCCACGCGGCGAACGTTAGACTATAGTTGCAGGCTGGCCGGCCGGCCCGCGGATTTGTCGCCAGCGCCGCCGTCAAATCCCGCCACCATGCTGGACTCGACCTTTTGCCCGTGTATTGTTTCGGGCAAATCGATACCGGACGTGAGGAGATGTCCCTGATGTCGGTTGTTGGTCCAATAGGGAGGAACTGCATGGATCGTCGTTCATTCATCCGCAAGGCCGGGGTCACCGGCGTGGGCGCAGCGGCGGCTGCCGCTACGCTAGCCGCACCGGCAATCGCCCAGTCCAATCCGAAAGTGACGTGGCGGTTGGCGTCATCCTTTCCCAAGTCACTCGATACGATCTATGGCGGCGCCGAAGTCTTCTCCAAGATGCTGTCTGAGGCGACGGACGGCAATTTCCAGGTCCAGGTCTTCGCCTCCGGCGAACTCGTGCCCGGCCTGCAGGCCGCCGACGCCACCACTGCCGGCACTGTCGAGGCCTGCCACACGGTGTCATACTATTATTGGGGCAAGGACCCGACATGGGCACTCGGTGCGGCGGTGCCGTTCTCGCTCAACGCGCGCGGCATGAACGCCTGGCACTATCATGGCGGCGGCATCGACCTGTTCAACGAGTTTCTTGCCACGCAGGGTCTTTTCGGCCTGCCCGGCGGCAACACCGGCGTGCAGATGGGCGGCTGGTTCCGCAAGGAGATCAACACCGTCGCCGACCTGTCCGGCCTCAAGATGCGCATCGGCGGCTTTGCCGGCAAAGTGGTGCAGAAGCTCGGCGTCGTGCCGCAGCAGATCGCCGGTGGCGACATCTATCCGGCGCTGGAAAAAGGCACGATCGACGCCGCCGAATGGGTCGGCCCCTATGACGACGAGAAGCTCGGCTTCTACAAGGTCGCGCCCTACTACTATTATCCCGGCTGGTGGGAAGGCGGCCCGACCGTCCATCTCTTGTTCAACAAGGCCAAGTACGAGGAGCTGTCGCCCGCCTACAAGTCGCTTGTGCACACCGCCGCGCAGGCTGCGGACGCCAACATGCTGCAGAAATACGATTTTCTCAATCCTGCGGCGGTGAAGCGGCTGGTGGCCGGCGGCGCGAAATTGCGCCCGTTCAGCCAGGACATCATGGCCGCCTGTTTCGAGAAGGCCAATGAGGTCTACACCGAAATGGAAGCCACCAACGCACCGTTCAAGAAGATCTGGGACTCGATCAAGGGCTTCCGCAAGGAGCACTATCTGTGGGCGCAGGTGGCCGAGTACAATTACGACACCTTCATGATGGTCCAGCAGCGCAACGGCAAACTGTAGGCTGGGATCTGTCCCTTCTCCCCGTCACTATACTGGGAGAAGGTCCCGGCAGGTGGATGAGGGGCGGCGCAAACTTCGGCGATTGATCGCCTTGGGCTTGGTAGCCGCCCCGAAATTATAGCTTATCTTTCCAAGCGTTGACGCTGCACCTCACCTGCCTGCCGGCATCCTCTCCCCGTATAGTCACGGGGAGAGGGGCGCGGTCATCGCCGTTTCGCCAATCGCCAACACCGCAGGATTGAGGCTGCCCTTCATTCCCTGCCCGGCACCACCAACACCTTGACCTCGCCCGGCGCTGCCGGATTGGCGATCACCGAGGCGGCTTCCTCCAGGCCGACCTGCCTTGAGATGAGCTTGTCGATCTCGATTGCGCCGGACGCGACAAGGTCCGCCGCCCGCCTGTGGGTGAAGGGATTGATGAACGAGCCGAGAACCTTCAGCTCGCGAAACAGGATGTCGAACGGTTCGAAGGGCACTTTCACGCCTTGCGGCATCACGCCGACGATCACCACCGAGCCGCCGGACTTCGCCAGCCGCATCGATTGTTCGACGGTATCGGGGACACCGGCGCATTCGAGCACCACGTCGGCCCCGCCGGGCACAAGGCCGGCTGGGCCGGCGATCGCCTCGATCGGGTCGACCGCGCTTGGGTCGACCGTCGTCGTTGCACCGAGCTCTTCGGCGAGCGCACGGCGGGAGGCCTGCCGCGTCGACAGGATGATGGTCGCCGCTCCTGCGAGCCTCGCCAATTGCACGGTAAGCAGGCCGATGACGCCGCCACCAAGCACCACCACGGCAGCGCCGGGTCTGATTCCGGCGAGGTCGACAGCGTGCAGGCAGCAGGCCAGCGGCTCGCAGAAGGCGCCATGCGTTGGCTTGAGGTTCGCAGGCAGAAGAAAGGCCTGGCTCTGCGGCATCACGACGTAGTCGGCGAAGCCGCCGTCGCGATGGATGCCGATGGCCCTGAGATTGCTGCACAGATTGACGCGGCCGGCTCGGCAATGACTGCAGCGTCCGCAGAAGATGTTGGGATCGCCGGTAACACGGTCACCGATGGCGATGCCGGAAACCGCGTCGCCGACAGCCTCGACGATGCCGCAGAATTCGTGACCAAGCGTCACCGGCGGGCTCGAAGGGAATTCGCCGTGGAGGAGGTGACGGTCGGTGCCGCAAACGCCGCAGGCTTCAACGCGCACCAGAACGTCCTGCGGTCCCGCAACAGGCTTGTCGACCTCCCGTAGCGCAATGCTGCCCACGGCTTCCAGGCGCACGGCTCTCATAACATCCTCACTCAGGTTCTCAGTGTTCACACATCAGTTGAAGTTCGGCGGCTGCGACAGGTCGGTCGCCGGCGCCGCCGGCTTGGCGGGCGGCGTCTCGCCGAAATTCGGCGGCTGCGAGAGATCGTTCGACGGTGGCGCCGCAGGTGATGGGCCACCGTTGGCTGGTGGTGGTGTGCCGAGAGGCGCAAGGCCTGGCATATCAGGCAAGTTGATCTCGATCGTTCCCGGATCGACGGCCGCACCCTTGTAGCGCATGACCATTTGCGGGAAGGCGATGGTCAGCCCGATCATGATCACCTGGATGCAGACGAAGGGCACGGCGCCCCAATAGATCTGGCCGGTGGTCACCGGCGCGATCTGCTTGCCGGTGAGGCGATCGAGATAGGGCACGCGCGCGGCGACAGAGCGCAGGTAGAACAGCGCAAAGCCGAAAGGCGGGTGCATGAAGCTTGTCTGCATGTTGACGCCGAGCAGCACGCCGAACCAGATCAGGTCGATGCCGAGCTTATCGGCAGCCGGCGCCAAGAGCGGTACGATGATGAAGGCGAGCTCGAAGAAGTCGAGGAAGAAGGCGAGCACGAAGACCAGGATGTTGACGCCGATCAGGAAGCCGACTTCGCCGCCCGGCAGCGACGTCAACAAATGCTCGACCCAGACGTGGCCGTTGACGCCGTAGAAGGTCAGCGAGAACACCCGCGCGCCGATCAGGATGAACAGCACGAAGGAGGAAAGCCTGGTGGTCGACGCGAGCGCCTGTTTGATGACATCCAGCGACAACCGCCCCTTCATTGCCGCCATCGCCAGGGCGCCAACCGCGCCCATGGCGCCGCCCTCCGTCGGGGTGGCGATGCCGAGGAAGATGGTGCCCAGCACCAGGAAGATCAGCGCCAGAGGCGGGATCAAAACGATGATCACCTGCTGCGCCAACCTGGACATCATGTTGATGTTCAGGCCCTTGTCGGCGATCGCCACGATATAGATCAGGATCACCCCGATGCTGGCGCCAAGGATATCGGCATTGTCGCCATGCGCCGGCGCAAGGTGGCGATAGGCCGCATAGGAAGCCGCGACTGCCACCAGCAGTGCCGCGAGCAGCGACAGCACGCCGTGGCCAAGCGTGCGGGCCGCCAGCGGCAACGCCGGCATCGAGTTCGGCCGGACGATCGACATGATCAGGATGTAGAGCGTGTAAAGGCCGGTCAGCACCAGGCCGGGGATCAGCGCGCCGGCATACATGTCGCCGACCGAACGGCCGAGCTGGTCGGCCAGAACGATCAGCACCAGCGACGGCGGGATGATCTGGGCGAGTGTGCCGGATGCCGCGATGACGCCCGACGCCAGTCGTCGGTCATAGCCGTAGCGCAGCATGATCGGCAGCGAGATCAGGCCCATGGCGATGACCGAAGCCGCGACCACGCCAGTGGTCGCGGCAAGCAGCGCACCGACGAAGATCACCGCATAGGCAAGGCCGCCGCGAACCGGGCCGAACAGCTGGCCGATCGTGTCGAGCAGGTCCTCGGCCATGCCCGATCGTTCCAGCACGATGCCCATGAAGGTGAAGAACGGGATTGCCAAGAGCGTGTCGTTCGACATCACCCGGCTGCCGTAGAAATTGTCGGGCAGCGCATGCAGCAGCGGCCACGCCAGGTTGATCGAGCCGCCCGAATAGGGCGACAGCACGACACCGATGAAGAAGAACATCAGGCCGTTGGCGGCGAGCGAGAAAGCGACGGGGTAGCCGATCAGCAGGAAGATGATCAGCGAAGCGAACATGATCGGCGCCATGTTCTGGGCGATGAACTCGATCATGGGCGCGCCTCCTGGGCGAGCGCCTTGGCTTCTTCGGCAAGGGCTTTCGCCTCGAGCTCGGCCTGTTCGTGCACCGAGATGAACGGATTGGGATCGTCCATGTCGCCGCGCATGATGGCGATCTTCTTGATGATCTCGGAGATGCCCTGCAGCGCCAGCAGAAAGAAGCCGACGAGCAGGATCGCCTTGGCCGGCCAGATGATCAGGCCGCCGGAATTGTTCGACATTTCGCCGCTGCGGAACGACAGCGACACGTAGGGTATAAAATAGATCACCATCAGCGTCACGAACGGCATCAGGAAGAAGACATGGCCGAGCAGGTCGATCCAGTGCTGCACGCGGCGCGACCACATGCCGTAGACGATGTCGATGCGGATATGGTCGTTCTGTTTCAGCGTGTAGGCGGCGGCCAGCATGAAGGCGGCGCCGAACAGGTACCACTGCAGTTCCAGCCAGGCATTCGACGAGACGTCGAAGACCTTGCGGATGATGGCATTGGCGGCGCTGACCAGGATTGCCAGCAGGATCAGCCACGATATCCACCGGCCGATGAACTCGTTCATACGGTCGATCGTTCTGGATAGAGCGAGCAGCCCTGCCATGCATTTCCTCCCTGAGGTCGAAGGCGCGCCGGCTCCCCTATTTTCCGTCGCGCCGCTGTGGCCCAACGGTATGCCGTGCGTGGTTCGGCGGGTCAACATGGCATGGGCGCGATCAACGCCGTCGTGACGGGAGGCAGGGGATAAGTGCCGACCGGCTGCTGCGTCATGCAACCAAAGTCTGACAGCGGATGCGGCGATCAGGCGATCTTCTGCTGGTCGCGGCCGGGACCGATCAGCACAAGTGCCGCGACCAGGAACAGATACATCCAGCCATCGCGCCATTCGATCGGGAAATAGCCGGCCCATAGCGACTCCGCCATGCCGAAGGCGGCCGCACCGAGCGCGGCCCGAGGCGGAGAGAGATAGCCGCCCACCGCCGTCACGAACAGGATTTTCAGCCCGTAGACGAGGCCGGAGCCGAAGCTGACATTGCCGTAGTAAAGGGCGGCCATGATTCCGGCCAGCGCGGCGCAGAAACCGCCGAACAGCACCGCATGCCGGAACACTGCGCGCACGTCCACGCCGCACATGGCAGCCGCTTTGGGATCGTCGGAGACGGCGCGCCAGCGGCGGCCGAAGCCCGAGCGGGCAAACGCCCATGCAGCGAGCATGATTGCCGCCAGAACCACCGCGCAATCGATGAGCTGGATCAGCGTCAGCGTCGCCTGGAAGCCGGCATCCTGAGCAAAAACGATGGGCTGCGCCAGCATCGGCGGCAGCCACCAATCATGCGTGTCGGCGGCGATACGGCTTGCTTCCGACAGCACCAGCAGGATGCCGAGCGTCGTCACCACAATGGCATTGGGCGTGCGGTCGGCCAGCGGTTCGAAGACGCTGCGCGACAGCACGTGGCCGATCAGCGCGGCATAAAGGAAAGCCGTGACGACGCCGAGCACCACTGCCGCCAGCAAGGTCAGCCACAATACCTGATAGCCGAAGGCCACGGTCAGGATCATCGTCTGGCCGCAAAAGGCGAACAGCGCGCCATAGGCGAGATTGGTCCGGTGCAGGATGCCATTGGTCAGCACGTAGCCGAAGGCAAGCAGCGCATAGAGCGCGCCGGAATGCAGCCCGTTCAGCACCTGCTGGAAGAAATAGAGCATAGACAGCTTTCCGGGCGCCGGAGCCCGCGCCAAGGTTTGCATCGTAAAATCTAACTTGTCAAACGCGATTTATCGGTTAGATTTCTGATATGACAGTATCTTGGAGCCCACATCGCTTCACCGGCGGCATTCTTGCGCTCGATACGGCCAACACCGTGGTGTTGCGCAACGATCCGGAAAAGACTTTCGACCGTTTTGCCGATCCGGCCGAGATCGCGCGCTTCGCCAACGCCGCAACCGGCTTTCGCGGTGCCGAGCTTGGCGGCAGACCGCTAGAGGCGACCTCGCCGGACAGCATCGCGCCGGTGGTGCTGGCGATCCGCGAGACGACCGACCGCCTGTTTCGCGGCGCGGTGTCGAAAGGTGCGCTTGCCGCCGGCGACCTCGCCGCTTTTCTCAAGGCCTGCGCCAACGGCCTCGATCGGAGCCCTGCCGAAATCGGCGCACCGGGTAGACCGTTCGGCGATCCATCGACGCCGATCGCGTTCGAGGCGGCGCTGGCGGTTTCGGCCTTGTCGCTGCTGCGCGACGACACGGTCGCCAGGCTCAGGATCTGTCCCAATTGCAGCTGGCTGTTTCTCGACAGGAGCCGCAATTCCAGCCGCCTTTGGTGCGATATGGCTGTGTGCGGCAACCGCCAGAAAGCAAGCCGTCACTATCGCCGCCGCACGGCGGCACATGAGGTCAACAATGCTTAGGGTTGTTTTTCGTTCAATCCTTGTCGGTGCTGCGCTCATTGCAGCCGTTGCGCTTGGCGCCTGCCGCGACACCGGCGGCGACGGCAAGCTGTTCGAGGTTTCCGGCAAGGTCGTCGTCTTCAACTACCGTCTCGCCCGGGCGACCTATGTCGTGACGCTGCGGCCCCTGCAGCCGATGGGCGAAGGCCAGGTGGCGGTCGCCAGTTTCCAGAATCCGGCCGGCGGCCCTCCCCTGGTAGTCGAGCAGAAGGTCTGGCCGAAGCTCGACAAGGTCAGCCTGGAGAGCCCGGCGCTCACCTGCATCGTCAAGGACAAACCCTATGCGATCTCCATCAGCATCAGGGGTCCTGACGGCACGTTCCTGCAGAAGATCGACACGACGCTGATGTCGAGCGAGGACCAGTCGATCCTTCCCGACCGGCCGCTGGTGGTCGACCAGCTCTATACGGCCAATCCCGATCTTGCCGGCCATCCCGACGGCAAGCTGCCGGGTGAGCCGAAGCCGGATTGCTCGAAAGGCTGACGCGTCTTTGCCGGGCGCGACTGCGTGGAAATTTTCGGTCGCCGGACAACCGCCGCGGACCGATTTCGTGCCGGATACGCGACGGCAGCGGATCGTTCGTTGCGCTTTGCCTGGCACTTTCGATTTCGTTTGACCTGCCTTGCAAGCGGAGAAAGACTGCGCCATCTCACTCCTACGTTGGCTGCGCGCCCCCGGTGCTGTCTCCGCAGAGGAAATGCCTGATGACGCTGCACGACGTCGCGCTCGACGACAAGTTCGATCTTGGCAAGGAGCGCATCTTCCTGTCCGGCGCACAGGCGGTCATCCGCATGCTTGTGATGCAGCGCGAGCGCGACCGCCGGGCCGGCCTCAACACGGCCGGCTTCGTGTCCGGTTATCGCGGCTCGCCGCTCGGCGGCCTCGATATGCAGCTGTGGCGGGCGAAAAAGCAGCTGGCGCAGGCCGACATCGTCTTCCAGCCCGGCCTCAACGAGGAGCTTGCCGCCACCGCCTGCTGGGGCTCTCAGCAGACGGAATTAATGGGCGAAGGCAAGCATGACGGGGTGTTTTCGGTCTGGTACGGCAAGGGACCGGGCGTCGACCGCTCCGGCGACGTTTTCCGCCACGCCAACCTCGCGGGATCGTCGAAGCATGGCGGCGTGCTTGCGCTGATGGGCGACGACCATATGGCCGAATCATCGACCAATGCGCACGCCACCGAATTCCTGTTCGTCGACACCATGGTGCCGATCCTCAACCCGGCCGGCGTTCAGGAGATCATCGACTACGGCCTCTACGGCTTTGCCATGTCGCGCTTCGCCGGCACCTGGGCGGCTATCAAATGCGTCAAGGACAACATCGAATCCACGGCCTCCGTCGATGCCGCGCTCGAGCGCCTGAACATCGTCGTGCCGGAGTTCGATATGCCGCCCGGCGGCCTCAACATCCGCGATGAGATCGACATGCTCGGCCAGGAGGAGCGGCTGCATGAATACAAGCGCGCCGCTGCATCCGCCTTCATCCATGCCAACGGCCTGAACCGCATCGTCTATTCGGGCGGCCGCGCGCCGAAGCTCGGTATCATCACGCTGGGCAAGAGCTATCTCGATGTCCGCCAGGCGCTGGAAGACATCGGCATCGACGAGGCCGCCGCCAACCGCATCGGCATCCGCCTGTTCAAGGTCGGCTGCCCCTGGCCGCTCGACCTGCAGCATATCGCCGAATTCGCCCGCGGCCTCGACACCATCGTCGTCGTCGAGGAGAAGCGCTCGCTGATCGAGGTGCAGCTGCGCGAAAACCTCTACGGCACCGCCACGCGGCCGACGATCGTCGGCAAGAAGGACGAGCGCGGCGACTGGCTGTTCCCGGCCAAGGGCGCGCTTGACCCCAACGAGATCGCCATTGCGCTGGGCGAGCGCATCCTGCGCACAATCGGCCCTTCGGAAGAGATCACTGGCAAGGTGGCAAAGCTGCGCCAGTTCCAGGCGATGCTTGCCGACACCAGCGATATCGGTTCGCGCACGCCGTTCTTCTGCTCCGGCTGCCCGCACAATTCCTCGACCAAGGTGCCGGACGGCTCGATCGCCGCCGCCGGTATCGGCTGCCATTTCATGGCGCTGTGGATGGACCGCAACACGGTCGGCTTCACCGCCATGGGCGGCGAGGGCGCACAATGGGTCGGCCAGGCGCCATTTTCGAAGCGTGGCCACATTTTCCAGAATCTTGGCGACGGCACCTACAATCACTCCGGCACGCTGGCGATCCGCTTCGCGCTGTCGACCGATGCCAACATCACCTACAAGATCCTCTACAACGACGCCGTCGCCATGACCGGCGGCCAGCCGCATGAAGGCGGCCTGACTGTCGACATGATCGCCAGGCAGGTGCGCGCCGAAGGCGTCGAGCGCATCGCCATCGTCACCGACGAGCCGGAGAAATATGCGGGGAAGGCCGAATTCCCCTCCGGCGCCACCATCCACCACCGCGACGACCTCGACCTCGTCCAGCGCGAGCTGCGCGACGTCAAGGGCGTCTCGGTGCTGCTCTACGACCAGACCTGCGCCGCCGAAAAGCGCCGCCGCCGCAAGCGCGGCACCTTCCCGGATCCCGACAAGCGGGTCTTCATCAACGAACTGGTCTGCGAGGGCTGCGGCGATTGCGGCGTGCAATCGAACTGCGTCTCGATCCAGCCGGCCGAAACCGAGTTCGGCCGCAAGCGCAGAATAGACCAGTCGAGCTGCAACAAGGACTTCTCCTGCGTCAACGGCTTCTGCCCGTCCTTCGTCACCGTGCACGGCGCCAAGATCAGGAAGGCCGAAGGCATTGCCGGGCGCTCCGACCCGCTTGACGGCGTGCCGGTGCCGGCCGAATTCCCGCTCGGTAGCGAGGGTTGGGCGGCGATCATCGACGGTGTCGGCGGCACCGGCGTCGTCACCATAGGTGCTGTGCTCGGCATGGCCGCCCATCTCGAGGACAAGGGCTGCGGCATGATCGACATGGCCGGCCTCGCCCAGAAGGGCGGCTCGGTGTTCACCCATGTCCGCATCGCCCGCACTCCGGACGACATCCACGCGATCCGCGTTTCGGCCGGCAAGGCGGACCTGGTGCTCGGCTGCGACCTCGTCGTCTCGGGCGCCAAGAAGGTGCTGGCCGCAGTGCGCGAAGGCCATACCATCTTCCTCGCCAACACCGCCGAGATCATGCCCGGCGAATTCGCCCGTTCGGCCGATTTCTCGCTGCCGATCGAGCGCCTGAAGAAGGCGATCCGTGCTGCCGCCGGCGAAGACAAGACGCATTTCTTCGACGCCACGCGCACCGCCACCCAATTGTTCGGCAATTCACTCGGCGCCAATATGTTCATGCTCGGCTTCGCCTTCCAGAATGGCGGGCTGCCGCTGTCGGCGCAAGCCGTTGAAAAAGCAATCGAATTAAACGGCGAGGCGGTGGCGATGAACATCGCCGCCTTCCGCTGGGGCCGGCGCGCCGCGCATCAGCCGGAGTTTGTGCGCGGCCTCGTCGCCCAGCCGGGCAAGGCCACTGAGATCGCCAAGACGCTGGACGATATCATCGCCCGCCGCGTCGCTTTCCTCTCTGCCTATCAGAATGCCGCCTATGGCAGGCGCTATGCCGAGAAGCTGGCGGTTTTGCGTGCTGCCGAGGCCAAGGCCGTGCCTGACTCGACCGCGGTGACCGAGGCCGCCGCCAGAAACCTGTTCAAGCTGATGGCGATCAAGGACGAATATGAGGTGGCGCGGCTATACACCGACGGCTCCTTCGCTATGGAGCTCTCAAAACAGTTCCAGAGCTACGACAAACTCGAATTTCATCTGGCGCCACCGATCATGGGCAGGCGCGGCAATGACGGCAAGCCGAGGAAATCGAGCTTCGGCCCGTGGATGATGAAGGGATTTCGCCTGCTGGCGGCGCTGAAAGGCCTGCGCGGCACGGCCTTCGACGTGTTCGGCTACAGCACTGAGCGGCGCATGGAGCGGCAGCTTCTGGCCCGCTATGAGGCCGATCTGGAGCTTGTCGCCAAGGCACTTGCGCCAGGCAGGATCGAGGCCGCCATCGCCCTTGCCTCGGTGCCGGCGCTCATTCGCGGCTACGGCCATGTCAGGCAAGCCAGCGCCGAAAAGGCAGAGGGCGAGCGCACAAGGCTTGTCGAGCGGCTGGCCAACACGCCGGCGCGGCCTGAACTTCAGGCCGCCGAGTGATCGATACGCCTTGTTTACCTGAACACGAATTTTCGCGGTTTACGCCGATGGAGCCGACTTGACGCCAGGCGTCGGAACGGCATCTCTAAACCTTTCTTAAGGCGAATGTGACATGACTGCGGTTCGTGCGACACCGCAGGCCATGCAAGAAAACAAAGCCGCAGAGATAGGTGAGGACGTCTATGCTGGGTTCGTGCGATCGTTGTTCAACGATCCCGGGATCCTGCTGATTGGCGCATTTTGCCATGGCCTCATCGGCATTCTGGTTTATTTTACCTCGGGGCATCCGGCCTATCTTGCATTGGCCGCGCTTATGCTTGCGGCGGGGCTTTACCGTTACTACGGCATCCGCAAAGGCCTGCGCATAGGCAGTTTCGAAACTTATGAACAAGCCAAGAAGTGGGAACGCTACTACCTGGTTGGCGGCACCATCCAGGCTTTCTTCATGGGGCTTTTCTGCTTCACCTCAATCTATCTCATTCCCGATGTCTTCGGGGAAAGTGCCGCCATCGCCGTCATAATGGGCTCGACGGTGACCATTGTCGGCCGCAATTACGGCTCCAAGACCATGGTTGCGGTGCAGGCCTTCACGGTCGTGCTGCCGATCGCGGTCGGGCTGATGCTCAAGGGACATCTCGGCGATTTCATCCTCGGCCTCTACATAGTGCCGTTCATCTTCATCATCACCCGGATGGCCAGCCACGTCCGCACCGTGCTGTTCAACGCCATTTCGGAGCGCAAGACGGCCGCCAGGCTCGCCGAGCGCTTCAACCGCGCGCTCAACACCATGTCGCATGGCCTGGTCATGCTCGGCCCCGACGGCAAGGTCGTGGTCGGCAATGCCGAAGCCGCGCATCTGATGTCGCTGCGCTCGCCCGACCAGCTGCTCGGGCGGTCGATCCATTCGCTGCTCCTGCGCGGCGTTGCGGGCGGCATGCTGGCGCCGAAAGACTGTCGTTATGTCGAAGCGCAGCTGACGCGCGCCTTGCGCGAGGGCCGCGACCGCAAGGTGCTGGTCTCCTTCTCCAATGGCCAGCACTATGAGTTCTCGGCCCGCGAAGGCAATCAGGATCTCGGTGTCATCACCTTCGAGGACGTCACCGCCCGCGTCGAGGCTGAGGAAAAAATCCGCTTCATGGCGCGCTATGACAGCCTTACCGGCCTGCCGAACCGCGCGTATTTCCATGAGCTGGTCGGTGAAGCCATGGCGTCGGGCAGCCGCGACCGCCTGTGCGCCCTGGCGGTGCTCGATCTCGACGATTTCAAGAGCGTCAACGACACCCTCGGCCATCCGGTCGGCGACGGACTTATCTATGCCGTTGCCGAGCGACTGGCGGCCGTCGCCGGGCAAGGCGTCAATGTCAGCCGCTTCGGCGGCGACGAGTTCATGATCTTCTTCGACCGCGTCGAGGATGAAAGCCATCTGACGGGCCTGCTCGACCAGATCTTTGCCGATCTGCAGGGCGAGGTCGACGTCGCAGGCCACGGTCTGCGCATCCAGGCAAGCGCGGGCGCCGTGCTGTCCAGGGTCGACGACACCGATGTCGACGCCATGATCGTCAAGGCCGATCTGGCGCTCTACAAGGCCAAGGAACTCGGCAAGAACAACTGGCGGCTGTTCGAGGCAGCGATGGATGCGGCGTTCCGCAACCGCCAGCTGATGAAGGCCGATCTGCGCACGGCGGTCGAAGGCAAGGCGCTGCGGGTGGTCTATCAGCCGATCGTGGCGATGAACACCATGCGCATCGCCAGTTGCGAGGCGCTGTGCCGCTGGGATCATCCCGATCTCGGGCCGGTTTCGCCCAGCATCTTCATTCCGCTGGCCGAAGAAATGGGCATCATTTCCGAGATCAGCACTTTTGTGCTCGCGGCTGCCTGCGCCGAATGCGCTAAATGGCCCGCACAGACCAGCGTCTCGGTCAACCTTTCGGCCAAGGATTTCCGCAACCGCGACGTTGTCCAGAAGGTTCGCGACGCGCTTGCCACTTCGGGGCTCGCCGCCGGCCGCCTCGAGATCGAAGTCACCGAAACCGCACTGCTCGACGACAAATCGCTAACGCGCCAGTATATCGAGGAACTTAAGCAGCTTGGCGTGCGCATTGCGCTCGACGATTTCGGCACCGGCTATTCAAGCCTGAGCTACCTCCACAAGCTGCCGCTCGACAAGATCAAGATCGACCGTTCGTTCCTGATGGACGTGACCCAGAACAAGCGTTCGCTCGACTTGTTGAAGGGCATCGTCGACCTGACCCGCGTGCTCGGGCTGACCGTCACCATCGAAGGTGTGGAAACCTTCGAACAGCTGAAGATCCTGGTGCATTCGGTCAAGCCGGACCTCGTCCAGGGCTTCCTGTTTGGCGCAGCACTCAGTGCCTCGGGCATAGAGACCATGTCCAACGTGACCTGGCCTTTCGCCGCCGAGCTGCGGCCGGCGGCAAAACTCGCCACGCCCTGACCCGTCATTAAATTGCGCTTGAAAAGCCCGTCTAAAAAGCGTTGTATTGTCTAGGCGTTAACTGATTGTTAAGGTTAATGATCGGTAAACACAGACGATTAGAGTTTCATCTTCTTGTTCCTTCGGTCGTCCGGTATTGTTCTCCTGCGGCGGTACGAGGGGAAGTAATGGACACGCATCAGTCAGGTGTGCTTTCGGGTGCGGCAGTCAAATCCGGCCCGCCTTCCTTGTTCGCCCGCAACGTCCTCGACGTCCTCGAGCGTGTCGAATACCGGCGCTGCGAAAGCGGCGAGGATCTCGAAGCGGTCTACCGGCTGCGCTACAAGGCCTTTCATACACACGGCCTGCTTGACACCATTACCGAACAGAAGCTCGTCGATCCCCTTGACGAAGTGCGCAATTGCTACTGTTTCGGCGTCTTCATGGATGGCGAGCTGGTCAGCACCGTCAGGCTCCACCATTTGACCCGTGAGACCCCCGAAGCGCCGATCATGACCGTTTTCGGCGACCGGCTGCTGCTGCGGCTGGCGCGCGGTGAAACCTTCATCGACCCGAGCCGGTTGGCGATCGATCCGCAAATGTCGTCGGCCAACCGCGCCCTGCCCTATGTCACGCTGCGGCTCGCGGTTATCGCCAACACCTTCTTCAACGCCACCAGCTGCATTTCGATGATCCGCGAGGAGCACACGGCCTTCTACCATCGCATCTTCGGATCGGTGCAGGTCGGCGAGCCGCGCCTCTACCCGCCCTTCACCATGCCGATCTTCTTCTATGAATCGATCTGCGAGCAGAACATGGCCCCGACGCTGGAGCGCTTTCCCTTCTTCCAGTCGACGGCGCTGGAGCGGCGTATGCTGTTTGCCAAGGCGCCGGCCGGCGAGCTCGCGCCGCTGACCATCCTGCCCACCGCTAAATATTTTCGCGAAGCAGCGTAATATCGGCAAAGCCGGCGCACTTTAGCGCCCGGTGCGAGGAGCTTTCCGGCCGCTTCGGCGTTCTGGACGTCACGACGCCGACGCGGCCATAGAAAGGAACCGACATGCATATTCCCGAGCTAGCACTGACCCCGCTGATCTCGCTGATTGCCGGCGTGCTGATCCTGGTGATGCCGCGGCTGCTCAACTACATCGTCGCGCTCTATCTGATCGTCATTGGGCTGCTCGGGCTGTTTCCGCATCTAGCCGGTTGAAACGCAAAATCCTCAACCTTCGACGCCAGGCCGGCGACAAGCCCATACCGCCGGCTTTCAACATTCCTTTGAGGCTGTTGTCACTGGTCGTGCGGCAATAGCGCCATTGCTCTTGGCCCGGCTTTTCGCTATGTGCCTCAAAGATGTCTTCGAAGGGGTATTCCTATGGCTGATCACACGCCGACCGGTCCTGTCGAACTGGGCGCGAAGATGGACTATGCCGAACATGACCGCACCTATCATGGCTTTCTGGCGCTGGCCAAATACGGCTCGCTGTTCTGCGGCGCCCTGCTCCTGGCCATGGCTTTCGGCTTCTTCGCAGGCGGCTTCTTCTCCGCGACCATCCTGTTCGTGCTGATCCTCGCCCTCGGCGCCTTCATTCTCCGATAGTCTATACAGACCCCTTGCCAGGGCGTAGCCGGATATCCGGCCGCACTCTTGCGCAAACAGGTTCCAGCCGAAAGGATCATGCGGTGGGACAGACGGTTTTCATCCCTCGCGAGCTCGATGCCAGCGAGCCTCGTGTCGCGGCCTCGCCCGATACCGTGAAGCGGCTGGCGGCGCTGGGCTTCGACGTCACCGTCGAGACGGGCGCCGGCACCAAGTCGCGCATTCCCGATGAGGAGTTCGCCAAGGCGGGTGCCGCGATCGGCAAGGCTTCGGATGCGAGCCGGGCGGATGTGGTGCTGAAGGTGCGCCGGCCGACCGACGCCGAGCTGAAGGGCTACAAATCGGGTGCGGCGGTCATCGCCATCATGGATCCCTACGGCAATGATGCCGCGGTCGCGGCGCTTGCCGAGGCTGGGGTCACCGCCTTCTCGATGGAATTCATGCCGCGCATCACCCGCGCCCAGTCGATGGATGTGCTGTCGTCGCAGGCCAATCTCGCCGGCTACCAGGCCGTGATTGACGGCGCATCGGAGTATGACCGCGCGCTGCCGATGATGATGACTGCGGCCGGCACCGTGCCGGCGGCGAAGATCTTCATCATGGGCGTCGGCGTTGCCGGCCTGCAGGCGATCGCCACGGCGCGCCGTCTCGGCGCTGTCGTCACCGCCACGGACGTTCGTCCCGCCGCCAAGGAACAGGTGGCGTCGCTTGGCGCAAAGTTCCTCGCCGTCGAGGACGAGGAGTTCAAGGCGGCCGAGACCGCCGGCGGCTACGCCAAGGAAATGTCGAAGGAGTACCAGGCGAAGCAGGCAGCGCTCACCGCTGAGCACATCGCCAAGCAGGACATCGTCATCACCACGGCGCTGATCCCCGGCCGGCCGGCGCCGAAGCTGGTGTCGGCGGCGATGGTCGCCTCGATGAAGCCGGGTTCGGTGATCGTCGACCTCGCCGTCGAGCGCGGCGGCAATGTCGAAGGCGCGGTTGCGGGTCAGGTGGTGACGACGGCCAACAACGTTAAGATCGTCGGCCACCTCAACGTGCCCGGCCGCGTCGCCGCATCGGCCTCGCTGCTCTACGCCAGGAACCTGTTCGCCTTCCTCGAGACGCTGGTCGACAAGACCAGCAAGACGCTCGCCATCAACCGCGAAGACGATCTGGTCAAGGCGACGATGCTGACCGACGCTGGCCGCGTGGTGCATCCGGCCTTCGCCAAGGCGGCGGAACAGCCCCATATCGAACCGGCGGCCATTCCGGCCGAGACCATGGTGGCTGATGCCACGCCGAAGAAGGCTGCACCGAAAAAGGCGTCCGACAAAGCCACTGCCGGCAAGTCCGCCGCCAAGCCGAAGGGGATCGCGTGATGGATCAGACCTTGCAGAAAGCCCTCGATCAGCTCGACCAGGCAAGTGCCGCCGTCCGGCTGGCTGTGCAGAACCTGGCCAACGCGCCCGGTGGCGTCGATGCGGCGGGCGATGCCGCGCACGCACTGTCCGGCGGCGCCATCGATCCCTTCGTCTTCCGCTTCGCCATCTTCGTACTTGCGATCTTCGTCGGATACTACGTCGTCTGGTCGGTGACGCCGGCGCTGCACACGCCGCTGATGGCGGTCACCAACGCCATCTCCTCGGTCATCGTCGTCGGCGCGCTGCTGGCCGTCGGCATCTCGGCCTCCGGCATTGCCACCGGCTTCGGCTTCGTCGCGCTGATGCTGGTCTCAGTCAACATCTTTGGCGGCTTCCTGGTCACCCAGCGCATGCTGGCCATGTACAAGAAGAAGGACCGGTAGAGAGCCATGAACGCCAACTTCGCGTCCTTCCTCTACCTGGTCTCTGGCGTCCTGTTCATCATGGCGCTTCGCGGCCTATCTCATCCGACCACCAGCCGCCAAGGCAATCTCTACGGCATGATCGGCATGGGCATTGCCATCGCCACCACGCTGGCGCTGGCGACTCCGTCCGCCGGGCGCTTCGGCCTGATCGTGCTTGGTCTAGCCATCGGCGGCGGCGTCGGCGCCGTTACAGCGCGCCGCATCGCCATGACGTCGATGCCGCAGCTGGTCGCCGCCTTCCACTCGCTGGTCGGCCTTGCCGCCGTCATGGTCGCGGCAGCCGCCATCTACGCGCCGGAAAGTTTCGGCATCGGCACGAATGGCGACATCCACGCCCAGGCGTTGATCGAGATGAGCCTTGGCGTTGCCATCGGCGCCATCACCTTCACCGGCTCCGTCATCGCCTTCCTCAAGCTCGATGGCCGCATGTCGGGCAAGCCGATCATGATCGGCGGCCGTCACATCATCAACGCGGTCCTCGGCATCGCGCTGATCGTGCTGATCGTGCTTCTGGTCACCACCGAGGCCAAGCTGGTGTTCTGGCTGATCGTCGCGGCTTCGCTGGCGCTCGGCGTCCTCTTGATCATCCCGATCGGCGGCGCCGACATGCCGGTCGTCGTCTCGATGCTGAATTCCTATTCCGGCTGGGCCGCCGCGGCACTCGGCTTCACGCTTGGCAATCTGGCGTTGATCATCACCGGCGCGCTGGTCGGCTCGTCCGGCGCCATCCTGTCCTACATCATGTGCAAGGGCATGAACCGGTCGTTCATCTCGGTCATCCTCGGCGGCTTCGGCGGCGAGACCGCGGCGGTTGCCGATGACGGCATCGAACGCACGGTCAAGCAGGGCTCGGCCGACGACGCTGCCTATCTGATGATGAACGCACAGAAGGTCATCATCGTGCCGGGCTACGGCATGGCGGTCGCCCAGGCCCAGCACGCGCTGCGCGAAATGGCCGACAAGCTCAAGGCCAATGGCGTGGATGTCAAATACGCCATCCACCCCGTGGCCGGCCGCATGCCCGGCCACATGAACGTGCTGCTCGCCGAAGCCAATGTTCCCTATGACGAAGTGTTCGAACTGGAAGACATCAACTCCGAGTTCGCGCAGGCCGATGTCGCCTATGTCATCGGCGCCAATGACGTCACCAATCCGTCCGCCCGCGACGACAAGTCGTCGCCGATCTACGGTATGCCGATCCTCGACGTCGACAAGGCCCGCACCTGCCTGTTCGTCAAGCGCTCGCTCGGCTCGGGCTACGCCGGCATCGACAACACGCTGTTCTACAAGGACGGCACCATGATGCTGCTCGGCGACGCCAAGAAGATGACCGAGGAAATCGTCAAGGCCATGGATCACTAAGCCGCCGCAACCTTCCACTGGAAGGTTGTCGGTCCATCATCGGAAACAAAAAAGCCCGGTTCGACCGGGCTTTTTGATGTTGAAGACCGGTTCAGCGGCTGGTCAGGAAAACCGCTTCCTCGTCGTCGCGCTGCCTGCCGCCCAGGGCTGCCGCAGCGCTGGCGATGAAGGCGCCGATAACCAGCGACAGGGCGCCAAGCAGGGCGAAGGTGGCGCTGCCTTTCCGCGCGGCGTCGGCGGCCTGCTTTGCCTTGACCTTGGCGTCCTCGACCCTGGCCACCAGGGCGTCGACACGCGCCTTGGCGTCGGCCTCGGAAAGCCCGGTGCGGGCGGCGACCAGCTGCGACAGATAGGTCTTGTCGTCAGCCGAAACTTCGCCTGCCGCCGCACTGGCGATGAGGATGCGCGAAGCCTGCCCGGCCGCAGCCGCATCGCTGTCCGGATTGGCCGCCGCGAGCCTGGCGGCATCAGCCGGACGGAACAGCGTATCCACGAGATAGGACGTTGCATTGTCGGCCGGTGCGCTGCCGGCATTGGCGGACGCGCCGGCCGAAGCACCCATGGCGGCGCCTGAGGCAACAGTAGAAGCCGCCTGCACGCCTGAACCAAGCACTGCCGACAGCGCCGACCCGAGAATGCCGACGACCAGCAATGTCGCCAGCGCCCAGGCGAGGAGGCCGTGCGCGGTGTCACGGAAATAGACCTCGTCGGTGTGGATGCCGACCCATTTGGTGCGCAGGCGTCCGGCAAGATAGCCACCGACCCCGGAGGACAGCCATTGCACGATGATGAGCCAGATGGCGCCGGACACCGCGAAGGTGGTCAGCGAGGCACTGGCGCCGGACCACGGCGAGACCATGGTCAGCCCCAGCCCCGAACCGAGCAGCATGAGGATGAAGGTCAGCGTCGAGGCCGCGAAGGCGCCGGCGATGATCGGACCCCAGCTGACGGCCGGGGCGGAGGATTCCGTTGAGGCGGATACGTCGACAGCCGATACGGTGGACTGCATCGACGCCTCCTACCGTACGAACAGCATGATGAGAATGATGATCGGGATCGGAATACCGAGCAACCAGAGCAAAATACCGCGTCCCATAAAGAGCCTCCCTGCGAGAAATTGATCGATGTCGTCACAATGTTCCTGAGCGATTTCCGTTCCGAAGGGCAATGAAATGATTTGCTTGCCGGGAACGGAACTATTTTCCGCGCGGCCCGAGACACAACTGCGAAACTGTGGATTGGTTCACGGAGTTCCACATGGGCTGCCGTGTATTGTTGGCTCGGTGAGCCGGGGGTAGCATGAGCGATCCCGCCGTCGGATGTCGTCAACGGAGACGCTGATGCCCAAGACTGTCGCATCGCTGGCTTACAAAAAGGCGCAGCCCGGCCAGGCGGTGGTGATCGTGCACGGCATGGGCGAGCAGCGGCCGATGGGTACGCTGAGGGGATTCGTCCAGGCGGTCTGGAGCAGCGATCCCACCCGTGCTCCACCCTACGCCCAGATTCCCGATCCGGCCGTTTCCGGCGCCACGATCAACCAGAGCTGGATCACGCCCGACAGCCGGACCAAGTCACACGAGCTGCGCCGCATCACCACGCCCTACGACGTCGATGGCCGCCGTACCGATTTCTACGAGCTTTATTGGGCCGACATCACGCAAGGCACGACGCGCGGCCGGCTGGCCGCCTGGGTGACGAACCTGTTGTGGCGCAAGCCCGCCGACATTCCGCTCGACGCCCGCAAGCTTTACGTCGCCACACTTCTGATCGTTATCGTCATTCTGGGCGCAGCACTCGTGCTGGCAACATCGGTCTGGCAACAGGCCGTTACCTTGACGACCGGCCTGATGATCACCACCCTCGCTTCTTTTGTCATCTGGGCGGTGGATCAGTTCGCCCTGCCCTATTTCGGTGACGTCGCCGCTTATGTGCGCGCCGAGGCGGCGACGATCGAGAAGCGTGCGCTGATCCGCGACAGAGGCCTGACGTTGCTCAAGACGCTGATGAAGGACGATGCTTACGACCGCATCGTGCTGGTCTCGCACAGCCTTGGGTCGATCATCGCCTATGATTTGCTGCAGATCCTGTGGGCCGAGTTCCGGCCGCGAAGGCTGGAAGCGGTCCGCGACAAGGCCAAACTGGCGGCGGTCGAGGCCGTCGACAAGGCAACGCTCGGCTCTGATGGGTCAGCGTGGCCAAAGAACCTTGAAGACCTCGCCGGATTCCGGCGCGGTCAATGGGCGCTCTACCAGCAGCTTCGGACCAAGGACGCCGACCACCCGCTGCCCTGGAAGATCAGCGATTTCGTCACGCTTGGCAGTCCGCTCTCCCACAGCGAATTCCTGGTGACCTACAATCTCGCGGAATTCAGGCGTGGCCTTGCCGAGCGCCTGTTCTCGGCTTGCCCGCCGATTGCCGATGACGGGCGCCCCGGCGGCACCGTGCTTTACCGGGAAGGACACAGCCAAGGCAAGGCGCAGCGCGCGGTGCATCATGGCGCGGTGTTTGCGGCAACGCGCTGGACGAACGTCTACGACCGCGGCAATGGCTGGGCGACAGGCGATCCGATTTCCGGTCCGATGACGGAAAACTTCGGCCCCGGTGTGGAGAACATCCAGATCGAGCTTCGCAGCTCACTTGGCCGTATCTTCACCCACACGCTTTATTGGTCATCGACGGCAAACGGCGTCGAAATCGCCCTGCCGGCGGGCACCGCGCCGCGCTCGCATCTGCAAGTGCTGCGCGACGCGGTGGACCTTGGTCGGAAGCTGGAGCCAAAGGCCTGACCCGGAGTGGAGCTCCGGCGGCAAGGCCCCCAGCCCTCAAATGTCCAGATTGGCAACTGACAGCGCGTTGTCCTGGATGAATTCGCGCCGCGGTTCGACCTCGTCGCCCATCAGCCGCGAAAACAGCGAATCCGCATCGGTGGCGTCATTGACCTTGACCTGCAGCAGCGAACGCACATTCGGGTCGAGCGTGGTTTCCCAGAGCTGCTCGGCATTCATCTCGCCGAGGCCCTTGTAGCGCTGCATGGTCAGGCCCTTGCGGCCGGTCGCAAACACCGCGTTGAGCAGCGCCAGCGGCCCCGAAATGGTTTCGGAGACATCCTTGCGGCGCAGCACCGGCGGCTCGCCATAGACTTCCATGAGGCGCGGGGCATAGCGGTCGAGCTGGCGTGCGTCGGCCGAATTTATCAGCCCGGCATCGAGCTGCGCGAATTCCTTGACGCTGCGCACCGTGCGTTCGAACACATAGCCGCCGACGCCTTCATTGGAGGTCGACAGCCGGCCGGTCCAGCCGCGCTCGGTGTCCTCGGCAATGATGTCAAGGCGCTGGGCGACGCGTTCGGCCATGGCATTGGCGCGGCCGAGGTCGTTTAGCACATCGGCGTTGAGCGCGCCGGCGATCGCCGCCTGTTCGACCACGCCCCTGTTGTAGCGCGTGTGCAGCCCGTTGATGAGCTGGCGCACGGCCAGTGCATCATCGATCGAGCCGCGCAGATCCTGTCCGGCCCGCGCCTCGCCGGAGGCAAGCGTCAGCGACGCCTCCTCCAGCCCGGAGCCGATCAGGAACTCCTCGAAGGCGCTCTCGTCCTTGATGTATTGCGAGCTTTTTCCGCGCGTCACTTTGTAGAGCGGCGGCTGGGCGATGTAGAGATGGCCGCGCTCGATCAGCTCCGGCATCTGGCGGAAGAAGAAGGTGAGCAGCAAGGTCCTGATATGGGCGCCGTCGACGTCGGCGTCGGTCATCAGGATGATCTTGTGGTAGCGCAATTTGTCGGCGTTGAACTCGTCCTTGCCGATCGAGGTGCCGAGCGCGGTGATCAGCGTGCCGATCATCTCGGAGCCGAGCATGCGGTCGAAGCGCGCCCGCTCGACATTGAGTATCTTGCCGCGCAACGGCAGGATTGCCTGGTTCTGGCGCGAACGGCCGCCCTTGGCAGAGCCGCCGGCCGAGTCACCCTCGACGATGAAGATTTCGGATTTCGCCGGGTCGCGTTCCTGGCAGTCGGCAAGCTTGCCAGGCAGAGAGGTGACGCCGAGCGAGCTTTTGCGGGTGATGTCTCGGGCCTTGCGCGCGGCTTCGCGCGCCGCGGCCGCCTGGATCACCTTGTCGATGACCACCTTGCCCTCGGTCGGGTGTTCTTCCAGCCAGGTGCCAAGCGCCTCGTTGACCAGGCCTTCGACCACCGGGCGGACTTCCGACGAGACCAGCTTGTCCTTGGTCTGGGAGGAGAATTTCGGGTCGGGAACCTTGACCGACAGCACCGCCGTCAGGCCTTCGCGGCAGTCGTCGCCGATCAGCGCCACCTTTTCCTTCTTGGTCAGGCCCGACGATTCGCCATAGCCGGTGATCTGGCGCGTCAGCGCGCCACGGAAGCCGGCCAGATGGGTGCCGCCATCGCGCTGCGGGATGTTGTTGGTGAAGGCCAGCACGTTCTCGTGGTAGCTGTCGTTCCACCACATCGCCACTTCGACGGTGATGCCGTCGCGCTCGGCCTTGATGGCGATCGGCTTGTCGATCAGCGGTTTCTTGACCCGGTCGAGATATTTGACGAACTCTTCCAGGCCGCCATCATAGTGCAACTCGTGGCGCACGAGATCGGCATGGCGGGCATCGGTCAAAATGATGCGCACGCCGGAATTCAGGAAGGCGAGCTCGCGCAGCCGGTGCTCCAGCGTGCCGAAGTCGAACTCGACCATGGTGAAGGTTTCGGACGACGGAAAGAAGGTGATCTCGGAACCGCTGCGGCCCTCATAGGTGCCGGGCTGCTTGTTCTGCTCATAGCTGCCGGTCGCCTTGAGCGGCGCATCGGCATTGCCATGCGTGAAGCTCATCTCGAAAATCTGGCCGTTGCGGCGGATTTTCAGCTTCAGCCAGGCCGACAACGCGTTGACCACCGAGACGCCGACGCCGTGCAGGCCGCCAGACACCTTGTAGGAATTCTGGTCGAATTTGCCGCCGGCATGCAGCTGCGTCATGATCACTTCGGCCGCCGAAATGCCTTCGCCAGTGTGAATATCGGTCGGAATCCCGCGGCCATTGTCGATAACGGTGACCGAACCGTCGGGATTGAGCGTCACCGTGACCAGATCGGCATGGCCGGCCAGCGCCTCGTCGATGGCGTTGTCGACCACCTCATAGACCATGTGATGCAGGCCCGAGCCGTCGTCGGTGTCGCCGATATACATGCCCGGCCGCTTGCGGACAGCGTCCAACCCCTTCAAAACCTTGATGGAATCGGCGCCGTATTCGGCCTCAGCGCCGTTGGCGTTGTCGCTTTGATCGCTCATGAAAACCTGTCTGATTGATGCCGCATGCTCAGCGCGAAAAAATGGCTTCGAATCACGCCGCTTTGATGTCCTAGATATAGGCGCAAAAGGCGGTTTTTCCAAGGTTTGCGGGCATTTCAGGGCTGAATCCCGAGCTGGCAGCCGGCTATTTTTTCGCGGCTTTCAATTTGGCCAGAAGACGGCGCAGATATTTGATCGTGGGTTTGTCCCTCGGCGCCAGTTTGCCTGTGCGGTCAAGCTCCAGCGTCAGGTCTAGCGCCTGCGACAACACAGCCTTCGGATTCTTCGCCACATAGGCATAGTTGATATAGGCCTGTACCAGATCGAATTGCCAGATCGCATTGTCCGGATCGGACAGGGCCAACCGCTGGCGGATGGCCAGGCTGGCTTCGAAGGCCTTCTTCGAGCCCTCATAGTGGCGCTGCTTGGTCTCCAGCAGGCCTATTTCCTCGAACGTGATCGACAGGTCGCGCTGCCAGTCGGAATTGCCCGGGTCGAGATTTGCCAACCGGTCGGCAATGACGAGACTGTCCTGGTAGTTCTGCAAAGCACCGGCGATATCGCCCTGGGCATCAAACACGCCGGCAATTTTTTCCAGACAGACCGACAGGTCGCGCTGCCAATCGGTGTTGCCTGGGTCGCTGGCGGCAAGGTCTCGCGCCGTGGCCAGCGCCTGCTGGTAGGCCTCCAACGCGAATGGCCAGTCCTTCTGGTCGCCGTAAGCATTGCCGATCTTGGCGTAACCGACCGACAGGTCGCGCTTCAAATCGGTGTCGTTTGAGTCGCGGCGCACCAGCGCTTCGGCGATTATTTGGCTCTTGTTGTAGGCGTCGAGCGCGCCCGCAGCGTCGCCACGCTCGCGCAGGACGTCGCCGATCCTGGTGTAGCTGACGGAGACGGCGCGCTGATGCCTGGGGTCGTCGGGGTTGTTCTGCGCCAGCGCCAGCCGAATTCTCAGGCTCTCTTCGAATGCAGTCTGGGCGCCATCCAGCTGGCCGGCGGTACGGGCAAGACCGCCGATTTCGTCGTAGGTAATGGTCAGGTCGCGCAGCAGATAGACGCTGTTCGGCTCGGCATCGGCCAATTGCTGCTTGATGGACAGGCTTTGCTGGTAGGCCTGGGCTGCCGCACCCAGGTCGCCTTGCGTGGCCAGCACATTGCCGATCTTGTCATTGGCCATGGCGAGATCGCCGAGCCAGTCCTTCTTGTCCGGCACGTCTGTGGTCAGGCCCTGCAACATGTCCCTGGCCGCCTCATAGTTTTGCAGGGAGGCCGGCAGATCGCCTTGCGCCATCTTGATGTTGGCGAACTTGATATGGCCGATGGCGAGGTCGCGCTTGACGCTCGGATCGGTTTCCTGGCGCGCTCGCTGCTCAAGATTGGCGACCAGCGCCGCAAAGGCGCGGCCGGCGGCGTCGGTGTTGCCGACCGTTGTGTAGAGGATGCCGAGCTCTTCCAGCGTGCGGCTTTGGCGGTCGGCCTGTTCCAGGCTGAGCGAGGTCTGCCCGGCTTCGCCATAGAGCGCCAGCACCGTTTCATAGTCCTTGATGGCGGTTGCATAGTCCAGGGTGGCACGCGCCGCGCCGCCCGAGAGAAATCGCGTCGCGGCTTCGGACAGGGTGCGGCTGACGAAATTGGCCTTCAACGCCTGGCGCGAGACATTGTCGACGTCGGCGGCCTTGGCGAGGATCACGCGTGCACCATCGAAAGCGCCGAGCGCCAACTGTTCCTCGGCCTGGCGGCGCAGTTCGGTCACCTGCGGGTCGTCGGCGGCCAGCGTCTTCATCTCGCCGCGCACCTTGACGAAGGCGTCGGCCGCCTCGCGCAGCTTGGCGTCCAGGCTTTCGCCGGAGAGATGGCTGGTGTCGGAACTGATCAGCGCGCCATAGAGCGGCGCCAGCGGCATGTCGGCATCGCTGGCGACCCGTTCGACCGCGCCGCGCATTTCCGGCGTCACATCGGCCATGGCAAGCAACAGCCGCTCGCGCTCCGGCAGTTGTTCCTTGGCCGCCGAGGCGAAGAACAGCTTCGGCAGCCCGCTCTCGACGTAGGGCAGCTGTTTTCCGCGCGAAAGGTCGTAGACCTCCTGCTGCACCAGCGTCAGCACCGAGCGGATTTCGAGCCCGTCGGTGCCGAGGTATTTGATCAGCGCCGCTGTAAAGGGCGAATTCGCACCGGTACCGTCGGCAGCCGTCTCGCCGGGCGCCGCCGAAAAGGCGAACAGGATGTTTTCCGCCTTGCCGACGCGTCCGAGGCCCGGCTTGATCTTGTCCACCAGGTCCTTGATCAGCGATGTGGCGCCACGCCCGTCGCCGTTGCCGCCTGTGAACGGATCGCTGCGGCAGGCGTCGAGCACGATCAGCCCGACCTTCGCCGTGGCGGCAACCGCATCGCGCACTTCCTCCAGCGGCAGGCTGGTCTTCTCCAGCTGGTCGAGCGAGGAGGCATCGGCATCGACCGGCAGAAGACGGTTGTCGCCGGAGATTTCGACGCCATGGCCGGAGAAATACACCAGCGCCACGTCGGCGCCCTTGGCGTCCTCGCGAAAATCGTCGAGAGCCCGGCGCATGCGCCTGAGATCACGATTGGTCTCAAGCACGACTTCGAAGCCGAGCTTCTTCAGCGCCGCTTCCATCGCCTCGCCGTCATTGACCGGATTGGAGAGCTTCCGCACCAGCCGGTAGTCGTCCTCGGCAATGACCAACGCCACGCGCCGCTCCGCCACCGCTGTGGCGGTGGTCGCAAGCATCAACAGCAAGGCAAACAACAGGCGCAAATCGAACCGCCCCCGGCTCAGTCACCTGCCGACCATTCCACCTCTTTATGGCATGAGCAAGCCGGGGCCGGCTGCATTACGCAGCCCGCATCGGCTTCAGCGCCTCGCTCCAGCGCGACAGCTCGTCCAGCATGGTCTTGGTGCCGCCCTGTACCTGCTCGCTGGCCTGGAAGGAGCCGTCGCTCTCCAGCAGTTTCTGATACATCGGCAGCGCGACGCCTTCCGAGATGGGCATGACGCCCACCGCGGTCAGCAGCGGCTTCAGCGCCTGCGCGGCGCGCAGGCCTCCGGAAACGCCGCCATAGCTGAAGATGGCGGCTGGCTTGTATTTCCATTCGCGCGCAAGGTAGTCGATGGCGTTGACGATCGCAGGCGCCACGAAATAATTGTACTCCGGCGCCGCGAACACGAAGGCGTCGGCGGCATCAATGACCTTCGACCAGGCTTTGGTGTGGTCGTTCTGGTAATTGCCGAGCCTGGGGTGATGCGGCTCGTCCAAAACCGGCAGATGGAACGTGTCAATGTCGGTCAGCACCGGTTCGAATTTGCCGTGCTCGCGGGCAAAATCCTCCAGCCAGTGGGCGAAGACCGGCCCGGCGCGGCCCGGCCGCGTGCTGCCGATGATGATGTTCAGCTGATGCTTCAAGCGGGCTCTCCTGGTGGCAGTATCTGTTGGTGACTATCACCTACGGCAGAGTGTCCGATTGGACAAGGCGCGAGCGTTTCACAGGCGGTCTCGATCCGATGAACAGATTGTCTGTCGAGGCATTCCCGCTGCAGCGTTTCGGCTTGCCCTTCGGTCACATGGACGCCCGGATCGTCAACCACTACATCTAAGCTATCAGCGGAGTACCTCATGGACACGCAGCCCGTCCCCTTCGTGCCGCCGGCGCCCAAGCCGCGCACGACGCCGCCTTCGACGCTGGAGATGATGCGGATCGTCTACCGCAATCCCCTCGAACTCTGGGGCGAGCACACCTACAACGAACCCTGGATTTCGGCGAATGGCGTCGGCGGGCATCTGATCGTCGCCAACGATCCCGGCCTCATCCGCCACGTGCTGATCGACAACGCCAAGAACTACAAGATGGCGACGGTGCGCCAGATGATCCTGCGGCCGATCCTGCGCGACGGGCTGCTGACCGCCGAAGGCGAGGTGTGGAAGCGGTCGCGCAAGGCGATGGCGCCGGTGTTCACGCCGCGGCATATCTTCGGCTTCGCCGAGCCGATGCTGCGCCGCACGATGCAGTTCGTCGCCCGCTACGAGGAGGGCGGGATGACCGATGTCGCCCATGACATGACGCTGCTCACCTACGATATCCTGGCCGAAACGCTGTTTTCGGGCGAGATTGCGGGCGAGCCCGGCAGTTTCGCGCAGGAAATCGACCGCCTGTTCGAAACCATGGGCCGTGTCGATCCGCTCGACCTGTTGCGCGCGCCCGAATGGCTGCCGCGGCTGACCCGCATCCGCGGCCGCAAGACCATGGCGTATTTCCGCAAGATCGTCACCGATACAGTCAAGATGCGCGAGGAGCGGCTGAAGCGCGACCCCGACACCGCGCCGCAGGATTTCCTGACGCTTCTGCTGCGCGCCGAAGGCCCCGACGGGCTGACGCGGGCGGAAGTCGAGGACAACATCATCACCTTCATCGGCGCCGGCCACGAGACCACCGCGCGGGCGCTGGGCTGGACGATCTACTGCCTCGCCGAAGCGCCGTGGGAGCGCGAAAAGGTCGAGCGCGAGATCGATGCCGTGCTGGCGCGCGAACCCGACCCGACGAAATGGCTCGACGCAATGCCGTTCACCCGCGCCGCCTTCGAGGAGGCGCTGCGGCTTTATCCGCCGGCGCCGTCGATCAACCGCGAGCCGATCGAGACGGAGACCTGGAACGATCTGGTGCTCCCCAAGCGCGCGGCCGTACTGGTGATGCCTTGGGTCGTCCACCGCCACAGAAAACTGTGGGACATGCCCGACGCCTTCATGCCCGAACGCTTCCATCCGGGAAACCGCGAGAAGATCGACCGCTTCCAGTATCTGCCGTTCGGCGCCGGTCCGCGCATCTGCATCGGCGCCAGCTTTGCCATGCAAGAGGCGATCATTGCGCTGGCCATCATGCTGTCGCGCTTCCGCTTCGATGTGACCGCCGAGACCAAGCCGTGGCCGGTGCAGAAACTGACGACACAGCCGCAAGGCGGCCTGCCGATGCAGGTGACGCGGCGCGTTTAACGGCGCAACGCCTTGTTACGCGATGCCGGCGGGCTTGCGCTGGAACTGGCCTGCGGCGCGGAAGCGCCAGAGATAGCTGGGCAGGATTGTGCCGATAGACTGCGGCTGGATGTCGAGGCCGGCAAGGTTCCGGTTGGCCTTGTTGGCCTCCTCCGACACAATGTTGGGCTGGCGCAGCAGCAGCACCTGGTCTTTGGTCAGCAACGGGTTGGGCAGCAGGCCGAGGATCGAGGCCTGCAGATTGGCCATCCACCACGGCACCGGTACCAGGAGCCGCTTGCGCTCGATGACGGTCAGCAGCTCTTCCATGCACTGCTTGAAGGTGAGCACTTGCGGCCCGCCGAGTTCATAGATCTGGCCGCCCTTGATCTTGCCCTCGACCGAACGCGCCACCGCTTCGGCGACATCGCCGACATAGACCGGCTGGAACTTGGTCTGGCCGCCGCCGATCAGCGGCAGCACCGGCGAATAGCGCGCCATGTCGGCGAAGCGGTTGAAGAAACTGTCCTCGGGTCCGAAATTGATCGACGGACGGAAGATGACGGCGTCCGGGATCGTCTCCAGGACGGCCTTTTCGCCGAGCGCCTTGGTGCGGGCATAGTCGGATTCGGCGTTGAGGTCGGCGCCCAGCGCCGAGATGTGGGTGAGCCCTGCGCCGACCGAGCGTGCGGCTTCGGCGACGGCGCGGGCGCCGAATTCGTGCACGGTGTTGAATTTCTGCCGGCCGCTTTCATGCGGGATGGCGACCAGATTGATGACATGGTCGGCCCCCTGCACGGCGCGGTCGACCGACCAGCGCACGCGCACATTGGCCTGCACCGGCTGGATCTGGCCGACATTGCCGAGCGGCTGCAGATGTCCCGCCAGATCGGGCCGGCGCACCGCCACCCTGATGCGGTAGCCGCGCTTGGCCAGCGCCCGCACGATGTGGCGGCCGACGAAGCCGGAGCCGCCGAAGACGACCACGAGCTTGGGGATCTGCAGGATTTCGGTCATGGCTGGCTCCGGCGCTCGAAAGCTTGGCTGAAGCCGTTTCATAGTCCGTTTTGGGCCAAAGGCAAAGGGTGACGCGTCGTCGCTGCCACCCTCTTATGGACCCTTCAGAACGCCTTGCCGATGCGCGCGTCGACCGACTGGCGGTTGCCGCCGCGGATAACGAAGAACAGCAGGATCGCCGCCCATAGAAGCGACTTTTCAGCGCCGGAAAAGCCCTGGCCGGCAGTGATCCAGTGGAACCAGACGGTGACCAGCAGCACGATCATGCCGGCAAAGGCGGCGGGCCGAGTCAACAGGCCGATGGCGATCAGAATGCCGCCGAAGAATTCGGTGCAGGACAAAGCAACGACCAGAACGCGCCGGGATAGAAGCCGAGGCCTTCGACCATCTCGGCGGCGCCGAAAGGGTTGGCGATCTTCTGCGAGCCGTGAATGGTGAAACCCGCCGGCGACGACGCGCAGAAGGGTTTCGGCGCCATCATGCAGCGACGAATACAGGCGGCCAAACACCGGAACGATAAGTTTGCCGCGGGAAGCGTCGGTGGTTGCGGAAATCGTAGCTCCTGTTTTTGTGACGATCCCTTGCAAACGCCCGATGGTTCCGGCAAGTCAAGTTAACAAAAGTTAACTTCCGCCACATGCTTTAGCACACAGAGCACGAACGCAGAAAACCCCGCCGAAGCGGGGTTTTCCGGGTGACGCAACGGTCGAGACAGAGCGCAACGGGGCGGATAACCTGAGACGGCATACGCCCGCCCGGGCCCTAAACGCATCCGACAGAAGACACCGACCGGGCAAACCCGACCCGGCAGCTATTGGTCGTTGCGATCGGTAGAAAGGTTCAGTCAGGTCGCGTAAAAATTCGTTGTCGCAGGACCGCTTCAGCCCGAATAGCGCTCGGCGAACTCGGAAATGCGCTGCACCACGGCTTTGGGGGCATTGATGCCGCGCGCCTGCGCCTTCTCGGCCGCTTCGGCCCGCGCCCGGCCCGGAACGTGCACGCCAAAGCGCCGGCGCAGCCGGTCGAGCTGGTCCTTCATGCGTTGCTCGAAATCCGGGTCGAGCAGCTTGGGCTCGACGGCGAGCACGAACAGGCCGGTTCCCGGGCTGTCCGGTCCGCCGGAGAACCAGGGCGCGTCGAGCGACCAGTTGGCGCCCGACAGGCCAGCCGCCAGCACTTCGACCATCAGCGCGATGTTGGCGCCGCGCTGGCCGCCGAAGGCCAGCATGGCGCCCTTCATGGCCGCGGCCGGATCGGTGGTCGGGTTGCCGCTGGCGTCCAGCGCCCAGCCTTCGGGGATCTTCTTGCCGTCCTCGGCCGCCTTGCGGATGTTGACGAACGCCGTGGCGCTCGACGACTGGTCGATGACCAGCGGCGCGCCATCGGCGGCGGGTGCCGCAAACGACATCGGGTTGGTGCAATAGACCGGCTTGACCGAGCCCGAGCCTGCCAGCACCGCCGGCCCGTTGGTGGCGGCGAAGGAGACCAATCCCAGTTGCGCCAGACGCCCGGTGAAATAGCCTAGTGCGCCGCAGGTATAAGCGTTCTTCTGCGAGAAGATGGCGACGCCGAACAGCTTTGCCGCCTTGGCAAGGTCATCGATGGTGCGGTCGAAGCCGGTATGGGCGAGGCCGCCACGCGCATCGGATTGATAGACGGCGAGCGCCGGCCTGGTGATCACGGGATCGGCATTGCCGTCGATGCGGCCGGCTTCCAGCGCTTCGAGGTAATCGATGAAATGGGTCAGCCCGACGGTCGAAAGCCCTTCCGCCTCGGCGGCAATGATCGAGGCGGTGAGCGACCTCGCCGCCTCCTCATTGGCGCCGGCGCCGAGCGCCGCCATCCGGCACAGCCCTGTTGCCTGATCGAGAGAGAGTTGCATGTTGCGGACCCGATTGGTGGTGAGTGAGTAGGGAGTAGTCAGTAGGGAGTAGCGAAAGCAAGCGGTTTCCCGGTCATATGCTGACTACTCACTACTGCCTACTCACTATTCCCTAGCCCACCTTGTTCGGTATGCGCGCCTCGATCTTGCTGAATGCAAACACCAGAAGGCCGGTGATGATCATGTAGATCAGCGCCAAAAGCAGCAAGGGTTCGTAGGTGAGGTAGGTGTCCTGCCGGACCTTGGACGAGACTGCGAAGATGTCGATGACGCTGATCGTCGCCACCAGCGGCGTCGACTTCAGCTGCAGCACGGTTTCGCCGGTCAGCGTCGGCAGCGCCCGGTAGATGGCCTGCGGCAGCCAGATGCGGCGGAAAATCTTCCAGCGGCTCATGCCGAAAGCGCGGGCCGCCTCTAACTGCCCCTTCGGCACGCCGGCAAAGGCGCCGCGCATCACTTCGCCCTCATAGCCGGCGAAGGACAAGGTCAGTGCCAGCACTCCATAAGGCCAGGCTTGCCTCAGATACGGCCACATCCAGGATTCGCGGATCCAGGGAAATTGCGGAAACAGCGAGCCTAGCCCGTAATAGAGCAGCCATAGCTGGATCAGCAGCGGCGTGCCCCTGATGACGGTGCAGAATGTCCTGGCGGGCGCGGAAAACCAGAAAGAGCCGGCGGCCTGCGCCAGCCCGAGCGGCACGGCGAGCAGGAAGCCGAGAAAGCAGGTGACGGCCAGGATCCACAGCGAGCGCCAGATGCCGATCAGTCCCATTTCATAATATTGCGGAAGCCAGTCCCAGCGCATGAAAAAGGCGGCACCGAAAACCAGCGCGATTGCGACCAGGATCAGCACGATGCGATGCGGCTGCAGCCACAGCGACGTCCGCGCGGCAGCGTTGATGATGGTCGCTTCTCCGGCCATCAGCGCGCATCCTTGAGCGACGGCATACCGCGCCGCGACCAGGCCTCGACGCGGCCGATGAGCAGGTTGGAAACCAGCGACAAGATGAGATAGAGCACGCCCGCGGCGAAAAAGAAGGTGAAATAGGCTTTGGTGACCCCCGCAGCCTGCCGCGTCGCCAGCGCCAGCTCGTAAAAGCCGACGACCGCCAGAAGGGCTGTGTCCTTGGTGGCGATCAGCCACAGATTGGCGAGCCCGGGTATGGCGAAGGGCAGCATCGCCGGCAAGGTGATGCGCCGCAGCATGAGCCCGGGTGACATGCCATAGGCGCGGGCGGCTTCGATCTGGCCCTGCGGTATGGCCAGGATGGCGCCGCGGATCACTTCGGTCGAATAGGCACCCTGGACAAAGCCGAGCACGGCGATGCCCGCGGCAAGGCCGCTGATGTCGACGCGCTGGTAGCCCATAGCGGTCAGCGCCTGGTTGATCAGGTCTGTTCCGGCATAATAGAGCAGCAGGATCAGCACCAGTTCGGGCACGGCGCGCACGATGGTGGTGTAAACCGCCAGCAGGTCGCGCACGACAGGACCGCCATAGAGCTTGCCAAAGGCGCCACCGGTGCCGATCAGAAGACCGAGGACCGTGGCGCCGAGCGCGATCTCGATCGAATGGAGCAGCCCAAGCAACAGCGTGCCGCCCCAGCCCGGCGGATTGGGCGAGAGAAGTTCTATGATGCCGGCCGCCGAGGCCGAAAGAAGTGCGTCGATCAGCGTCGCCCCCGGATTGCTGGGTCCAACCACCGCCGACGGCAGCGCCGGCGGCAAGCATGTCTGGGAAAGGTCGGGCAGGAGGGGCATGGCGTTGGCGCCATGCCCCTCAGCTCATGCGAGGATCGTCAGTTCGACTGCGCGCCGCCACCACCGTAAATGTCGAAATCGAAGTATTTCTTCGATATCTCGTCATATTTGCCGTTCGAGCGGATCGCCTTGATGCCGGCGTTGATCTTGGCCTTAAGGTCGGTGTCTTCCTTGCGCACGCCGGCGCCCACGCCCGGTCCGAGCACTTCATCGTCCGGAGCCACCATGCCCTTCAGATCGCAGCAGGCCTTGCCCTGGTCCGACTTCAGAAATGCGTCGAGCGCGATCGAATCCGCCTGGACGGCGTCGAGGCGGCCTGCGGCCAGATCGTTGTTGGCTTCGTCCTGCGTCTGGTATTCCTTGATCTCGGCGGCCGTGGGCCCGAAATGCTTCTTGGCATAGGCCGAATGGGTGGTCGACACCTGCACGCCGAGCACTTTGCCCTTGAGATCGTCGGGCGTGGCGCCGAATTTCTGGTCCTTCGGCCCGATGATGGCGGTCGGCGTGTTGTAGTACTTATCCGAGAAGTCGATGGTCTTCTCGCGTTCGGCAGTGATCGACATCGAACTGGCGATGACGTCGATCTTCTTGGTCGTCAGCGCCGGGATGATGCCGTCCCAGGCGACAGGCGTGATGACGCAGTCGAGCTTCTCCTCGGCGCAGACGGCGTCGATGAACTCGATTTCCCAGCCAACCCATTTGCCGGAAGCGTCCGGCGAGGTGAAGGGCGGATAGGGCTCGGCGGCGACGCCGATCTTGACCGGATCGGCCTTGGCCACGCCCATGGCGGCGACGCCGAGCAGCAGCGCTGCGGCGAATGTTTTCAGAACAGTCTTCATGTCACGACTCCCAGTTTGTTGTTGGTTCCCGGTTTTCTTCCGTCCCGGCTTGTCCTAGCCGATGTTGCGGATGAACTGCTTCAGCCTTTCGGATTTCGGTGCGCCGAATATCTGCTCCGGCGGCCCCTCTTCCTCGACCAGCCCGTTGCAGAGGTAGACGACATGGGTCGCGACCTCGCGGGCGAATTTCATTTCATGCGTGACCAGCACCATGGTGCGGCCCTCGCGCGCCAGGTCGCCGATCACCTTCAGCACCTCGCCGACCAGCTCCGGGTCGAGCGCCGAGGTCGGCTCGTCGAACAGCATGACGCGCGGGTTGATGGCCAGGGCGCGGGCGATCGCCGCGCGCTGCTGCTGGCCGCCCGAGAGATAGGCCGGATAGACGTCGCGCTTTTCGGCCAGGCCGACGCGCGCCAAAAGCTTTTCGGCTTCCCTGATCGCCACGTCGCGCCTGACGCCCAGAACATGCACCGGAACCTCGATGACGTTCTCGATCAGCGTCATGTGGCTCCACAGGTTGAAGTTCTGGAACACCATGCCGAGCTTGGCGCGGATGCGTTCGATCTGCCGGCGGTCGGCGGGCACGGTGTGGCCGTGGCTGTCGGCCTTGAGTTTGATCTCCTCGCCATTGACGCGGATGATGCCGCTGGTCGGGTTTTCCAGGCAGTTGATGCAGCGCAGCAGCGTCGACTTGCCGGAACCCGAGCCGCCGATAATGGCGATCACCTCGCCGTCGCGCGCCGACAGCGAAACGCCTTTCAGCACATGCAGATGGCCGAATTTCTTGTGCAGGTTCTCGACATGGATGGCTTCGGCGGCGCCGTCCTGCGCCTTGCCGGATTGGACTGCGGCGGTTCCCGCCGCGCTCACCGGGGAACCTCTGCCACAGGGTCCACGGCAGATCGTCGAACGTCTATCCGGCTAATCAACATACGCTGTAATGCCCACTCCAGACTTCAGCATGGACCCAACAGCGCGAGCCCGTCAATCCCGCTCATTACGGCACTTGCGGCCTTATTGTGCAAGTGTATAAATAGCCTCCGATGAAATTTCTTCCATTTTTTTCACCCTGAACACGGCATTGAAAAGGGCACTGATGAGCGCTTTCGGATCACAGTCCATGGCGGCGCCGTTGCGGCGCGTGCTGATGCGGTCGGCGGCCAATGCCATGCGCGGTGCCGACCGGGCTACCTGGCACTATGGCCCGGGTTTCGACCCGGCGAAAGCGGCGGCGCAGCACGCGGCTCTCGCTGAGCTGGTGACGGCGTCCGGCGCCGAAATCGAATGGATCGATGACAATGCCGACGGGCTGTCGGATTCCGTATTCACCCACGATCCGTCACTGATGACCGATCGCGGCGCGCTGATCCTGTCCATGGGCAAGCCACTGCGCGCCAGGGAGCCATCGCTGCATGAGGAAACCTACACACGCTTGGGTATTCCTATCCTCGGCCGCGTCGAGGCTCCCGGCCAGGTCGAAGGCGGCGATTGCGTATGGCTGGATAAAAACACGCTGGTAATCGGGCGCGGGGTGCGCTCCAACCAGGAAGGCATACAGCAGGTTTCCAACCTGCTGACGCCGCTCGGCATTTCCGTCTACGGCTTCGATCTGCCGCTGTGGCAGGGCGAGGAGGCGTGCCTGCATCTGATGTCGGTGATCAGCCCGCTGGCCGACGACCTGGCCCTGGTCTATTCACCGCTTTTGCCGGCGCCGTTCTATCAGTTGCTGAAGGCGCGCGGCATCCGGCTGGTGGAAGGCGACGCCGAAGAGTTTGCCGCGTCCAACGGCCTCAGCCTGAACGTGCTGCCGACCAGCCCGCATAAGGTCATTGCCGTCGCCGGCTTTCCCAAGACCAAGGCCGCGATGGAAGCCGCCGGCTGCACGGTTCAAATCTTCGAGGCGGATGCCCTCTGCATCGCCTGCGAAGGTGGGCCGACATGCCTGACGCGGCCCATCCTGCGGCAATGAATGAGCGCCGCAAGTTCCGCCGCGAGGGCGAGGAGCGGCGGCGGCAGGATTTGATCGACGCGACCCTGGACAGCGTGGCCGAACATGGGCTGGAGGGCGCCAGCCTGCGCACCATCGCACTGCGCGCCGGTGTCACCGCCGGGCTGATCCGGCACTATTTCCCCGGCAAGGAAGACTTGCTGCAGGAAGCGTACGCGGCGCTGATGGGCCGCATGACCGAGCAGGCGAAGGCGGCATTGCTCATGGAAGACGCCTCGCCGCGCCAGCGCCTTGCGGCCTTCGTTGCCGCCAACCTCAACGCGCCGATCATCGATGCACGCGTGTTTTCGCTCTGGGCAACCTTCATCGGCCGCGCCGGCGCGGATCCGAGCCTGGCTCGCGCCCACCGCGAAGGCTATCTCGGCTTTCGCAACGAGGTGGAAGCAGTCGTTGCCGAAGTGCTCGGCGCCGAGCAGCGCAGGCCAAACGCAAATGAGCTGCGCCGCCATGCCATCGCGATCAACGCGATCATCGACGGGCTCTGGATCGAAGGCTGTCTGGCCGCAGAGATGTTCTCGCCTGGCGAATTGGCGGGGATCGGCGTCAAAGCCATAGAGGCCGAGCTCGGCCTCGCGCCGCAAACGCAATTCCAGGAAAAGTGAGAAGCGGTTTTCCGTCCGGAATTGCGTTAAAAACAGAGGTAGAGCCGATCATTGTTTCCGTTGAACAGTGGTCGGCACTAACGGGAGAGAACCCATGACCACCATCGGCGAAGCCCTCATCACGCTGCTCGAAGCGCATGGCGTCGACACCGTTTTCGGCATTCCTGGCGTCCACACTGTCGAGCTTTATCGCGGGCTGGCGCGTTCAAAGATACGCCATGTCACGCCGCGTCACGAACAGGGCGCCGGCTTCATGGCCGACGGCTATGCCCGTGCCAGCGGCCGGCCGGGCGTTGCCTTTGTCATCACCGGACCGGGGCTGACCAACACCATCACCGCAATGGGCCAGGCGCGCGCCGATTCGGTGCCGATGCTGGTGATTTCGGGCGTCAACGCGATGCCGACGTTGGGAAAGGGACTGGGCTTCCTGCACGAACTGCCGGACCAGCGCGGCATGATGGAGAAGGTGGCGCTGTTTTCGCAGCGTGTCACCGAGGCCAGCGAATTGCCTGGCGCTTTGGCGCGGGCCTTCGCGCTGTTTTCGTCGTCGCGGCCGGGCCCCGTCCATATCGAGATCCCGACCGACGTCATGGTCAAACCGGCCGACGGCATCGCTGCTTCGCTCACCAATGCAGCGCCGCCGGCGCCGGATGGCGCGGCCATTGCCGAGGCAGCCAAACTGATCGCAGCCGCGCGCCGGCCGCTGATCCTTGCCGGTGGCGGCGCCAAGCGCGCCGAACAGCCATTGCAGCTTTTGGCCGAGCGGCTCGGCGCGCCTGTCGCCCAGACCGCCAATGCGCGCGGTCTGCTGCATGCACATCCGCTTTGCGTGCCGGCCAGCCCCAGCCTGAAGGCGGTGCGTGCGCTGATGGCAGACGCCGATCTGGTCATCGCCGCCGGCACCGAATTCGGCCCGACCGACTATGACGGTTACAGCGATGGCGGCTTCGTGCTGCCCGCCAATCTGATCCGCATCGATATCGGCGCCGACCAGCTCGCCCGCCGCCCGGTGAGCGTCGGCATCCAGGCCGATTGCGCGGAGGCGCTTGGCGCACTGCTTGGCGCGCTCCACCCTGATCATGCCGCGGCGAAGGACGGCGAGAGCCGCGCAGCCGCGTCGAGAAAGGCGGCCTTTGCCGAGCTCAGCCCGGCCTATGCCGCGCAGGTGCGTGCGGTGGAAACCATTCGCGACGCGCTGCCGGGCGCCATCATCGTCGGCGATTCCACCCAGCCGATCTACGCCGCCAACCTTTACTACGACCATGACCGGCCAGGCGGCTGGTTCAATGCCGCCACCGGTTTCGGCGCGCTCGGCTACGGACCACCGGCGGCGATCGGCGCAGCCCTTGCCATGCCCGGCGTGCCGGTGGTCTGCCTCACCGGCGACGGCGGCTTCCAGTTCACCTTGCCGGAGCTGGGCGCGGCGCTCGATGCACCCGCACCGGTCATCTTCGTCGTCTGGAACAACAGAGGCTATCGCGAGATCGAAACGTCGATGCTCGATGTCGGCGTCGAGCCGGTCGGCGTGTCGCCGGCGCCGCCGGATTTCTGCAAGCTGGCCGAGGCCTACGGCATATCAGCCGAACGGCTTGCCGGTACTGCCGGTCTCGCCGATGCGCTCAAACGCGCACGCGCAACCAGACTGCCGCACGTCATCGAAATCACCATCGACTGACGCTTGACCGCGCGCTTTACGTCAATGCGCGGGTCAGAAGGGGGCGGTCGGCGACTTCGAGCGATGCAAAGACGCAACAACTGCCATGTCGAGATGTCGGTTGAGTGATCGTGCAAAAGGCGCGACGCTCTGCGTCGGCGCGGCACGACAAGCGACATAATCATAAGAAACGACAGGAGCGTCCAGGATGACGGAAACAGTTCAGGGCAAGCATATCGTGGTGACCGGTGGCACCGGGGCGCTGGGTGCCGCGGTCGTCGGCAAATTGCTGGCGGACGGCGCGATCTGCCATGTGCCGAATGCCCACGCGTCGGCCCCCTCGCATTTCCCCTTCGCGGCCCATGATCGCGTCCGGCTGGCGCACAATGTCGATCTCGCCGATCCTGCCAAGGTCGATGCCTTCTATGACAGCGTCCCCGAATTGTGGGCCTCCATCCATCTGGCCGGCGGCTTTGCCGCAGCCCCGGTCGAGAAGATCGAATCCGCATCCTTTGCCGAAATGATGGACACCAACGCCCGCACCGCCTTTCTGTGCTGCCGCGCGGCAGTGCGCTCCATGTTGGGCTCGAACACAGCGGGCCGCATCGTCAATGTCACGGCACGCGCCGGGCTCGACCCGCGCCGAGGCGCCGGCATGGTCGCCTATACCGCGAGCAAAGCGGCAGTGGCGGCGATGACCGTGGCGATGGCGGAAGAGCTGAAGCACAAAGGCATACTGGTCAACGCGGTGGCGCCCTCGACGCTCGATACGCCGGCCAACCGCGCCGACATGCCGGATGCCGATTTCGGCAAATGGGTCAGCCTCGAAGCCGCCGCCGAGGCAATCGCCTATCTGGCATCACCGGCCAATCTGGCAATGAGCGGAACGCTGGCGCCACTTTACGGCCGCGCCTGAAGTTCCGCCGCGCAGGCGACTCATTTGGTTTGGCTTCCGATGGCGGCCTTTGCCGACCTCGCCTGAGTCTACAGCGGAGGTTGGCCATTCAATCATGGCGTCCGCCGACGCCTCCACGGCATTAGAAGGCCTGCGACTACGTCAGGTTCGAGACGCCCGCTTCCACGACCTCGACTGCGTCGCCGATGGCGATCGCGCCGGCGTTGTTGGGAATCGCATTCTGGCCGAAGATGATGCCGCCCTTGGCGGAGCGGTGGAGTTTGCCAAGCGTCTGCAACGGCTCGCGCGGGTCCGGCTGCTCGCCGCTCAACGGATCTCGGGTGGTGATGACGCAGCGCGAGCAGGGCTTTGCGATCCGCAACTCCACCGTGCCGATGCGGATCGTCTTCCAGCTGTCTTCAGGCCATGCGCCTTCTGCGTCGACGACGATGTTTGGCCGGAACCGCGCCATCTCGATGGGCCTGGCAAGATGGCTGTTCAGATGGTTCAGCGAGCCTGTCGTGGCGATCAGCAGCGGAAAACCGTCGGCAAAGCCGACGAAATCGCCGGGCTGGCCGAATTCCGCATCGACCGGCCGGTTTTGCGGATCGTCGAAATAGACGAGATCGACAGGCCGGCCAAGAATAGCCGAGAGATAGGCGCCGGCGGCCGGATCGCCCGGCCGCGCGGCAGCCATATCCTTCCAGATCTTGACTTGCCGGAGCGCGGTGCCGGGAGCCGGAGCCTCGACGAAGTGCGAGCCATGCCTGTCATGTTTCAACAGGATGCCCGTTCCGCGATGCTCGACGTCGAT
The DNA here is from genome assembly GCF_030323145.1 of Mesorhizobium sp. C432A. Lineage (NCBI taxonomy): Bacteria > Pseudomonadati > Pseudomonadota > Alphaproteobacteria > Hyphomicrobiales > Phyllobacteriaceae > Mesorhizobium > Mesorhizobium sp. C432A. Next base: position 813,586 of record NZ_CP100470.1, read on the forward strand.
CGTCGTCATATCAGGTATCTGGCGAATGGTGAGGAACTGCCCATCCTTGTCGACGACCATCCAGCGGCGGTCGCCTTCCATGCCCATTGTCTCGATGTCGGCGCTCGGCACGGCATGGCCGCGCAGGCTCTTGACCGGATAGCGATAGAGTTCGGCGACCTTCATCCCGCATGCTTCTCCGTTGCCCGAAGGGCCTTCCGTGTTTACGTCTGCAACGACGGCCGAGCCTACAACCGCGCGTGCGGAATTGAAGGGGTTGCACGGTCTTAGTCTTGTGCCAATCGCGCAGCCGAGCATGAAAAACCCGCGAGCCTTGCGGCCCGCGGGTTTTCTTGTTCAGGCTGCGCGCGAGGCGCAGCCGAGGCCTAGCTTGCGCGAAGCGGCTTACGCGCTGCGCGCGAAGCGGCTTAGCTGCCCTGCTTCTTCAGCGCGGCGCCAAGGATGTCGCCCAGCGAAGCGCCGGAGTCGGTAGAGCCGTACTGTGCGACGGCTTCCTTCTCTTCGGCGATTTCCAGCGCCTTGATCGAGACCTGCAGCTTGCGGGTCTTCTTGTCGAAGGCGATGACGCGGGCGTCCAGCTTCTGGCCGACCGAGAAGCGCTCGGGGCGCTGCTCGTCACGGTCCCGGCTGAGGTCGTTGCGCTTGATGAAGGTCTCGATGCCGCTGTCGACCAGCCGCACTTCCAGACCGCCATCCTTGATGCCGGTGACTTCGCAGGTGACGACAGCGTTCTTGCGCAGTTCGCCTGAAGTCGCGGCTTCGCCGACCGTGTCCTTGGCCAGCTGCTTGATGCCGAGCGAGATGCGCTCCTTGTCGATGTCGACGTCGAGCACCTGCGCCTTGACCATGTCGCCGCGATTGTACTCTTCGATGACCTGCTCGCCCGGACGGGTCCAGTCGAGGTCGGAAAGGTGCACCATGCCGTCCACGTCGCCTTCGAGGCCGATGAACAGGCCGAACTCGGTCTTGTTCTTGACCTCGCCCTCGACCTGGCTGCCGACCGGATGGCTCGCGGCAAAAGCCTGCCACGGGTTTTCCAGCGTCTGCTTGAGGCCGAGCGAGATGCGGCGCTTGGCCGGATCGACCTCGAGCACGACAACGTCGACTTCCTGCGTCGTCGACAGGATCTTGCCGGGGTGCACGTTCTTCTTGGTCCACGACATTTCCGAAACGTGGATGAGGCCTTCGATGCCCGGCTCCAGCTCGACGAACGCGCCGTAGTCGGTGATGTTGGTGACGGTACCCTTGATCTTCTTGCCGATCGGGAACTTGGTGCCGATCTCGGACCACGGATCGCTCTCGAGCTGCTTCATGCCGAGCGAGATGCGGTGGGTTTCCTGGTTGATGCGGATGATCTGCACCTTGACCGTCTGACCGATGTTGAGGATCTCGGTCGGGTGGTTGACGCGGCGCCATGCCATGTCGGTGACATGCAGCAGGCCATCGATGCCGCCGAGGTCGACGAACGCACCGTAATCGGTGATGTTCTTGACGACGCCTTCGACAACCTGGCCTTCTTCGAGGTTCTGCACGATTTCCGAACGCTGTTCGGCGCGGCTTTCCTCGAGCACGGTGCGGCGCGACACCACGATGTTGCCGCGGCGGCGATCCATCTTGAGGATCTCGAAGGGCTGCGGGTTGTGCATCAGCGGCGAGACATCGCGGATCGGGCGGATATCGACCTGGCTGCGCGGCAGGAAGGCCACGGCGCCGTCGAGGTCGACAGTGAAGCCGCCCTTGACCTGGTTGAAGATGACGCCTTCGACGCGCTCACCCTTGGTGAACTTCTCTTCGAGCTTGACCCAGCTCTCTTCGCGGCGGGCCTTGTCGCGCGACAGGACGGCTTCGCCCAGCGCGTTTTCGATGCGCTCGACCATGACCTCGACCGTGTCGCCGACCTTGAGCGTCGAGTCCTTGCCCTTGACGCCGAATTCCTTCAGCGGCACGCGGCCTTCGACCTTGAGGCCGACATCGATGATGGCCATGTCTTTTTCGATCGCCAGGATCGTGCCCTTGACGACCTGACCTTCGCCGGAGTGGCCGGCGGTAAATGATTCTTCGAGCAGGCTCGCGAAATCGTCGCGAGTGGGATTTGCAGCTGACATATTTTCTCCTGGAGTGCCCCGCATCTCTTGCGGGACGGGCGCCGTGGGTTAGCGTTGCGTTGGCCTGCCGGCGTTCCGGGCTACAAAAGCCCTGGGCCGCCTAAGCGGCAATTCCGGCGCATGAAGAATGCTGGCAGGCTGGTTCGTGCCCGATATGGGTATTTTCTTCGCTTCCGGCAATCGGTGGCAGCGGGAAAACCCTGGATCAGGCTTTATCTCTCTTGGCCAAGGCGTCGTCGATGATCGCTTTGGCCGCCAGAAACGCGGCCTCTATAGCCATTTCGGAGGTATCAAGCAAGTGCGCGTCGGCGGCGGGCTTCAGCGGCGAGTCGGCCCTGCCCATGTCGCGCTCGTCGCGGCGCATGATATCGGCAAGGATTTCGGCGAAATTGGCAGTGCCGCCGATGCTCTCGATTTCCGCCAGCCGGCGCTGCGCCCGCACCTGCGCACTCGCCGTCACATAGAGTTTTATGTCGGCGTCAGGGCACACGACCGTGCCGATGTCGCGCCCGTCGAGCACCGCGCCCGGCGGCGTTTTGGCGAAATCGCGCTGCTTTTCGACCAGGATGCGCCGAACGGTAGGGTAAACCGCTACCTTCGAAGCCGCTTCGCCGACAGCATGCGCCGACAAGACCGCCCGGTCGAGCTTGGCTAGATTGACCTGGCGGGCAGCGGTTTCGGCGGCCGAGACATTGTCGAGCGGCAGCGCGTGCCGGATCAACGCATGGGCGACCGCGCGATAAGTGAGGCCGGTGTCGAGCAGGTTGAGACGGTAGTGGTCGGCCAGCCGGCGGGCCAGCGTGCCCTTGCCGGCGCCGGCCGGGCCGTCGATGGCGATGGTGAACGGCAATTCGCGACCTCGAAGATTTGCTGCTATCAGGATCGAAACTGGAAACCCGCATCTTTCAGCTTCAGAGCTTCATTTCCAGCGTAAAAGCCACTGTGCAGATGATTTAGATTTTTCCGCACCAGGCGTAGCAGCGCGTCGCCAATCTTGGTGAATGCCGCATGCTTCTCTATCAACTGCCCAAAATCGTCGAAGTCGCGCGCTTGGAAATAAAATCGGCCCTGAAAAATTGAACTGCCTTCGGTCCGGGATGGGTTGTACTGTATCACAGATGAGCGGCTGAGATCGGGATCATACGTATCGTTGTATGGATTGTGCTTCCAAACAATTTCCTCCCTCAGTGCCTTGGGAACGAGATGAAAGCCCTCGACCTTACGGCCCGGGTGCACTCGTTCAAATTTTTCTTTCAGCGAGGGTGCGGGGGTCTTCGACTGGCTGTTGATCACCGCGAATACCCCCTTTGAAAGCACGATGGACTGAAGCTCAGTTTGATCTTTGTCTGACAACCAGAAATTGACCTGCCTGCCCATCATTGCCGCGATTCCGACATGCACTCTCATGCACGAATACTGCACATTGAGACAGGGAAAATCACCCAATCTCCGCGCCCAGCCCCGTCATCAGCCCCATGAACTCCGGGAAGCTCGTCGCGATCATTGCGGCGTCGTCGATGGTTACCGGCTTTTCCGTTGCCAGCCCCATCACCAGGAAGCTCATGGCGATACGATGGTCGAGATGCGTCTGCACCGTCGTGTCCTGGCCATTGGGATGGCCGCCCAGCCCCTTGCCGCCGGGCTTTCCGCGCACCGCGAGCGAAGCTTCGCCTTCGGTGCAGTCGACGCCGTTGAGCTTCAGCCCATTGGCAACCGCTGCCAGTCGGTCGGATTCCTTCACCCGCAGCTCTTCCAGCCCCTGCATCAACGTCTCGCCCTCGGCGAAGCTCGCGGCAACCGCCAGCACCGGATATTCGTCGATCATCGACGGCGCCCGCTCGGGCGGCACGGTGACGCCCTTGAGCTCGGAGTAGCGCACGCGCAGATCGGCAACATCCTCGCCGCCGGCATTGCGCGGGTTCAAGATGTCGATCTGGCCGCCCATTTCCTGCAACGTTAGAAGCAGGCCGGTGCGGGTGGGGTTCATCAGCACGTTCTCGATGACGATGTCCGAACCCGGCACGATCAGTGCCGCGACCAGCGGGAAGCCGGCCGAGGAGGGGTCGCCGGGCACGGCGATGGTCTGCCCCGTCAATTTGCCCTGGCCCTCGATGAAGATGTGGCGCACGCCGCGCTCGTCGGTCTCGACCGAGAGATTGGCGCCAAATCCCCTAAGCATCTTTTCGGTATGATCGCGCGTCATCACCGGTTCGATCACGGTGGTGATGCCGGGCGTGTTGAGGCCTGCCAGCAGCACGGCCGACTTCACCTGCGCCGAGGCCATCGGCACGCGGTAGGTAATGGGTGCGGCGTGTTTCGGCCCATGCAGCGTGATCGGCATGCGGTCGCCCGGCGTCGCCTTCAGCACCTGCACGCCCATCTGGCGCAAGGGTTCGAGCACGCGGCCCATCGGCCGTCCCGACAGCGATGCGTCGCCGATGAAGGTCGTTTCCATGTCGTAAGTGCCGACGAGGCCCATTGTGAGGCGGGAGCCGGTACCGGCATTGCCGAAATCGAGCGGGCCTTCCGGCTGCAGCAGCGCGCCATTGCCGGTGCCGCGGATCACCCACTCGGCGCCGCGCTTCTCGATATGCGCGCCCATCGCCTTCATGGCGGCCGCCGTGCGCATCACATCCTCGCCTTCGAGCAGGCCGGTGACGCGGGTTTCGCCGGAGGCAAGGCCGCCGAACATCATGGAACGGTGCGAAATCGACTTGTCGCCCGGCACGCGAGCGGTGCCGGAAAGGGCGGATGATTTGCGGGCGGTGGCCGGCTTGGCAGCGGCGGCGTGAGACATGGAATTTCCCTGGACGGAATGCCGGCGCACCGGCGCTTTTCATTTGTTGCGGCGGTCTCGTATCACGGCGGGCACGAATGGTCATCCCCATGGTCGTCGCTTGGCGCGAGGCCTTTCAGTGCTTGGTTTTGTGACGCCGGCTTTTCGCTTTGACAGCGCGGTAAACTGTGGTTAAGGGGACCACTCTTTTACTGACGAGGCTTGACGTGGCAAAAAACGAACTTGGCACAAAGCGTGTCGACCCTGAAACGGGCCGAAAATTCTACGACCTGAACAAGGACCCTGTCGTCTCGCCCTATACGGGCAAGACGTATCCGCGTTCCTATTTCGAGGACGGCAAGATCGCCGCCCTCGAAGAGGAAGAGGAAGTGGCCGAGAAGGAAGTGGACGCCGAGGAAGAAGAAGGCGTTGAAGTCGTCTCGCTTGAAGAGGCCGACGAAGACGTCAAGGCCGGCGACGAGCTTCCCGACCTGGGCGACGACGAGGACGATGTCGATCTAGGCGACGATGAGGACGATACTTTCCTTGCCGACGAAGAGGAAGAAGACGACGACGTCGCCGACATGATCGGCGTCGGCGACGACGACGACGAAGTCTAGGAACGCTTCGAACGCATGCATTTAGCGGCGTTCACGGGCTATGATGAAAAAGCGGGCCTCGAAGGCTTGATCTTCAGGGAAGGCGGGGTTAGAAGCCGCCTGCACTAAACGGCGCGGTCCTGATACCCGCGCCGGACCTCTCGCCGGCAACGGCGACGGCTGACTGCCGGAGTGGGGCCATAGCTCAGTTGGGAGAGCGCTTGAATGGCATTCAAGAGGTCGTCGGTTCGATCCCGATTGGCTCCACCAAACAGTCTCTTTCCGACGCTCGGTTTCGCGGCATTCATGCTTGTCGCCTGCCAGTCGGCGCCTGAACCATCATCGCCGCCGCCAGCGCCCGCACCTCAGCCCATGGCGCCTGCCGCGATCTCTGCTCCGGATGGTGCGGCGGTCCTCGATCCATCTGTGCGGGTCATGCCGCCCGGCGAAGGAGTCCCGGCCAAGTATGTCGCGTTTTCCGGCATATGGGGCGGACAGTTGGACGGGATGTATGATGGCAAGCTCGCTGTGCTGACGATTACGCGCGGCGGCAATGTCACCGCCACCTATGCCTGGGGCGATGTCGGCGACAACAAACCGGGCGTGGCCGACGGCGAAGGCAAGATTTTCGGCAACACGTTGAAACTGCGGCGCCTTCCCAATGGCGCGGACGTCAGCGCGGTCATTCAGGCGGACGGAACGCTGGCCGTCACCTATGGGCTTGCCGACCGCACCTATACGGGCACGTTCACCAAGCAGTAATCGCGAGAGCTAATCTTCCGGGGAAGCCACGGCTGGCTCCTTCCCTTAATCAATGCAGGCCGAATTCGCGCAGCAGTTCTTCGCGATAGCGCACGAAGCGGCTCTCGCTGCGCTCGCGCGGGCGTGGCAGGTCGATGTCGATCAACCGCGCCGCGCCGCCTTTCTCCTTGGGCAGGATCAGCACCCGGTCGGCAAGATAGATCGCCTCCTCCAGATCGTGGGTGACCATCACCATGGTGACGTTCTCCTCGCTCCAGATGCGCGCCAGTTCCTCCTGCATGCCGATCTTGGTCATGGCGTCCAGCGCCCCCAGCGGCTCGTCGAGCAGAAGGATTTCGGGCTGCACGGTGAGCGCTCGGGCGATGCCGACGCGCTGCGCCATGCCGCCGGAAAGCTGGCTCGGAAAAGCATCGGCGAATTCGGCAAGGCCGACCAGGGCGACGTAGAAGCGGGCGCGTTCCTCGGCCTGCCTCTTGGGAACACCGCGCACTTCGAGGCCGAACGCGACATTGCCGAGCACGCTCAGCCACGGCAGCAGCCGCGGCTCCTGGAAGATCACGGCACGCTCGGCGCCGACGCCATGCACCGGCTGGCCGTCGATCGCGACACCGCCGCTGTCGGCCGCCTCCAGCCCGGCCAGAATACGCAGCAGCGTGGTCTTGCCGGAGCCGCTGGCGCCGACAATGACCAGGCATTCCCCCGAACGAATGTCGAGGTTGAGCGTCCGCAGCACGGCAAGCTGGCGCCCGCCGAGGCTGAAGGATTTGGACAGGTCGCGGATCGAGACCTCCCCGCCGCGGTTGGAACCGGTCATCTCATCTCTCAGCTATTTCAGAGCTCAGTTGATCTTGGTTTCGCCGGGCCGGTACAGAATGTCGGCGGCTTTCAGCTTGCCCTTGGCCAGACGGCCGTCGCGCTCCAGCACGGCGACCCAGAAGTCGATGTCGCGGTCGGTCGCCTGCGCACCTTCGCGCAGACCAAAGCCGGTCCAGTAGCGGGCGAGATCGCCGTTTTCACCGCGCTTGTCGAGGATAGTGGCCAGCACCTTGCGGGCTTCGTCCGGGTTCTGGCGCGACCAGTCCGAGGCGCGCGCCGACTGTTCGACGAAGTTGCGCGCCGCATCCGGGTTGGCGGCAATGAAGTCGCGCCTGAGTACGACGAAGCCGCCGGCGAGTTCGCCGAGCACCTGCGTGTCGTCGAACACGCCGCGCACGCCGCCATTGGCGACCAGCGCGCCGGCAAAGGTCGCCTGCCAGTAGCCGAGGCCGGCAATGTCGACCTGGCGCGAGCGCAGCGTCTGCTCAAGCTGCGGGCCGGGCACGACAATGAGGTTGGCGGCGGTCGGCGGCAGGCCGACGCTGTGCAGGGCCTCACGCACCGTATAGTCGAGATGAGCGCCGAGCGTGTTGACCGAGATGGTCTTGCCGGCAATGTCGGCGATCGATTTGATCGGGCTGTCTTCCAGCACGTAGAAGACGCTCTTCACATCCTTGTTGATACCGTTGCTCGGATACGCCGCGACGAAGTCGTTGCCGCCCGAGATCGAGTTGATCACCGCCGCGGTGGCGGCCGAGCCGATGTCGACGCTGCCGGAAGACAGCGCAAACAGCGATTCCGGTCCACCCGAGGAATAGCCGACATTCTCCAGCTCGACGCCGAGCCCTTTGAAGTAGCCGAGCTCGTCGGCCAGCTCATGCGGGGAGATGCTGCCACGGCTGGCGAGGTAGCGGAACTTGACGGCTGCGGCTTGCGCAAAGGCCAGGAGCGGCAGGCCGGCGGCGATGAGGCCGGCGGCAAGCGGCGCGCCGGCAAGCAGCGAACGGCGGGTGATTTTCATGATCGGGTCCTTGTGAGGTAAACGGTGAGGGGCGGACTGCTCAGTTGACAGGATTGCTCCAGCGACAGAGCCGCCGCTGCAGGGTGACCAATGCCTGGTTGGCGATCAGGCCAAGCCCGGCGAGGATGACGATTGCCGCAAACATCAGCGGGATCTGGAAATTGTACTGCGCGTTCATCACCTGGAAGCCGATGCCCTTGTTGGCACCGATCATCTCGGACGCGATCAGCAGCAGCAGCGCCGTGGTGGCGCTCAGCCGCAAGCCGACGAAGATCGACGGCACGGCGCCCGGCAGTACGACGCGGCGAAACACGGTGAGCCGGCTCGCACCATAGACCTGCGCCATTTCAAGCAGCTTGGGATCGACTTCCTTGACGCCGCTGGTGGTATTGAGCAGCAGCGGAAACAGCGTCGCCCAGAAGATGACGAAGATCTTCGAGGTCTCGCCAAGTCCCAAGAGCAGGATGAACACCGGATAGAGCGCCAGCGCCGACGTCTGCCGGAACACCTGCAGGATCGGATCGAGCGCGGTTTCGACCGGGCGCACCTGGCCCATGAACAGGCCGAGCGGAATGGCGACGGCGACGGCTGCGGCAAAGGCGATGCCGGCGCGCTGCAGGCTGATGGCGATGTCGCCGAGCAGGCTGCCGCCGGCAAGCCCCTTCCAGAGCGCTTCGACGATCATGTCGATCGGCGGCAGCACCGCCGCATTGACCCAGCCGACGCTGCTCGCCACCTGCCAGAGCGCCAGGAAGCCGGCAAGCACGCCGTAGCGCTTCAGGAAGCGAACAGCAGCCCGGCCGCCGAGGCGCAGAAAGTCGGTGCCGAGCCCGGTTTCGCCACCACCGCGGCGAACCGTGATCTGCCGATCGATGTGCTGCAGCGTCATTGCTTCACCCCCTTCGATGCCAAGGTCATTCGGCGGCAAGGACGGTCGAGCGGGCGACGGTCCATGGATTTTCCGGGCGCCTGAGGCCGAGATTCTCGCGCAGCGTGCGGCCTTCGTAAGCCGTGCGGAACAGGCCGCGCCGCTGCAGCTCGGGAATGACCAAGTCGACGAAATCGTCGAGCGCGCCGGGCAGCCAGGGCGGCAGGATGTTGAAGCCGTCGGCCGCCTCGCTGGTGAACCATTCCTCCAGCTGATCGGCGACCTGCGTGACGCTGCCGACGATGGTGTAGTGGCCGCGCGCCGTCGCTACCCATTGGTAAAGCTGGCGTATGGTGAAGTTGTGCTCGTCGGCGATCTGCCGGATCAGCGCCTGGCGGCTCTTCATGCCCTCGGTTTCCTTGCTCGGCGGCAACGGGCCGTCGAGCGGATAGCCCCTGATGTCGAGCGTCTGGCCGGCAAGACCGTTGAGGAGCGCAACACCGTCCTCGGGCAGGATAAGGTCGTTGAGCTGTTGGTATTTGGCGCGGGCCTCGTCCTCGGTGCGGCCGACGAAGGGCGCGACGCCCGGCATGATCAGCACCTGGTCGGGATCGCGGCCGACTTCAGCCACGCGCGCCTTGATGTCTCGGTAGAATTCCTGCGCCGTCTCGAGCTTCTGATGGGCGGTGAAGATGACCTCGGCCGAGTGCGCGGCAAGCCCGCGTCCGTCTTCCGACTGCCCGGCTTGTACGACAACCGGATGCCCCTGCACCGGGCGCGGCACGTTGAGCGGACCCTTGACGCTGAAATGCTCGCCCTTGTGGTCGATGTCGTGCAATCTGTCCTTGTCGTAGAAACGGCCCGACTGCTTGTCGCGGATGAAGGCGTCATCCTCCCAGCTGTCCCACAGCGCCTTGACCGTCTCGACATGCTCATGCGCCCTGGCATAGCGCTCGGCATGGCTGGGCTGGACGTCGCGGTTGAAATTGCGTGCCGTTTCGTCGCCGGCCGAGGTCACCACGTTCCAGCCGGCGCGGCCGTTCGACAACAGGTCGAGCGAAGCGAATTTGCGCGCCAGCGTGTAAGGCTCCTCATAAGTGGTGGACGCCGTTGCGATGAAGCCGAGATGCGTCGTCAGCGGCGCCAGCGCCGCAAACAGCGTCACCGGCTCGAAACCGGCGATCTTGGCATTGCCGCCCTCGCGGGCGCCGAGGCCGACCGTCAGATTGTCGGCCAGGAAATAGGCGTCGAACAGGCCGCGCTCGGCGGTCAGCGCCAGTTGCTTGTGGAACTCGAAATTGGTGGCGCCGTCGGCCGGCGCATCGGGATGACGCCAGGCGGCGATATGCTGCCCGCCGCCGGGCAGGAAGGCGCCGAGCTTGATCTGCCGCGGCCTGCTATCGGACTTGCTGGCTCGAGTCATTGCAGGCGTCCTTCTGGTCTATGCGGGATGGACTATTGCGTCGCGGATCGTGGTTTCAGGCGGCAAGGACGACGCTGTAGGGCACGCCGGCCACCCGGCATGCCTCGGCGACCGCCTGCCGGGCTCGCGCCTTGACTGCCTCTGACACCAGCACGCCATCGGCAAAGTCCTTGTCCGAGGCGTAGATCGCGGTCGGCAGGGTCTGCGCCTCGAAGAAGCCGAACAACGGCCGCAACTGGTGTTCTACGACAAGCGAATGACGCTCGCCGCCGCCTGTTGCCGCCAGGATGATCGGCTTGCCGCGCAGCGACGACGGGTCGAGCAGGTCGAAGAAGTGCTTGAACAGCCCGGTGTAGCTGCCCTTGAAGGTCGGGGAGCCGACCACCAGCACGTCGGCGCCGAGCAGCTGCTCGATAATACCGCGCGCCGCCGGATCGAGATCGCCAAGCTGTCTTGCAGGCGCAAAGGACGGGCCGAGATCCTCGATGTCGAAAACGCTCAAAGCCGAGCCGGCCCGGCTCGCCACCTCACCGGCGATGTGGCTGACGAATGCCTTCGTCTTGGACGGACGGGTCAGGTTGCCGGACAACCCCACCACCAGCTTTTTTGACATCCGAGGCTCCTTCTCGCAAACGCACTATCCGCATTAAGGCTACCGATTTTGTAGAATTAAATGAGCGAGAAGATTTCAAAACCGGGCTCTGAAGCGAATGGAGTTTGCGGTACATCGCCTTTGGTTGGTTCATTTGGCCCCAAAAGCGCCGCGGCAGATGCTGACGCGGTCGCGCAAGGCATCGCCGGGGACCATGGCCTTGGTCCTTTGCGCACCGATGGGTATCGTCGCGATACCGTCAAGGGCCGGCGGCATTGACACTGCGTTGTGTGAGTGTCGATTGAACCCGATCGCGTGGGCGACGAAGTAGGCAACTGGAATCAAAGAACAGGATGCGCGCATGAAGAAGATCGGCTTTCTTTCGTTCGGCCATTGGTCGCCCTCGTCGCAATCGCAGACGCGCTCGGCGTCCGACGCGCTGCTGCAGTCGATCGACCTGGCCGTCGCCGCCGAGGAGCTGGGCGCGGACGGCGCCTATTTCCGCGTCCATCATTTTGCCCGCCAGCTCGCTTCGCCGTTTCCGCTTCTGGCCGCGGTCGGCGCCCGCACCAGCCGCATCGAGATCGGCACCGCCGTCATCGACATGCGCTATGAGAATCCGCTGTATATGGCCGAGGATGCGGGTGCAGCCGACCTGATCGCCGGTGGCCGGCTGCAGCTTGGCATCAGCCGCGGTTCGCCGGAGCAGGTGATCGACGGCTGGCGCTACTTCGGCTACGTGCCGCAGGACGGCAAAAGCGATGCCGACATGGCGCGCAACCATGCCGAGGTGTTTCTGGACGTGCTGCGCGGCGAAGGTTTCGCGCAACCCAATCCGCGGCCGATGTTCCCCAATCCTCCGGGAATGCTGCGGCTCGAGCCGTTCTCGGCCGGCCTGCGCGATCGGATCTGGTGGGGCGCCGCTACCAACGCCACCGCCGAATGGGCGGGCAAGCTCGGCATGAACCTGCAAAGTTCGACGCTGAAGTTCGATGAGGGCGGCCAGCCGCTCCACATCCAGCAGGCCGAACAGATCCGCGCTTATCGCGCGGCGTGGAAGGCGGCCGGCCACACACGCGAGCCGCGCGTGTCGGTCAGCCGCAGCATCTTTGCGCTGGTGAACGACCGCGACCGCGCCTATTTCGGCGGCGGCAGCAGCGAAGATCATTTCGGCTATATCGAGCCTGAGAAGCTTGCCGTCTTCGGCCGCTCCTATGCCGCCGAGCCCGATGTGCTGATCGATCAGCTGAAAGAGGATGAAGCAATCGCCGAGGCCGACACGCTGCTTCTGACCGTCCCCAACCAGCTCGGCGTCGAGTACAACGCCCACGTCATCGAGGCGATCCTGAAGCACGTCGCGCCGGCTCTGGGCTGGCGCTGACAAGAGGCGCCAGCCGCCCGGCAAACAAAGAGATAAACCGTTTCGCCGGCAAACGGTGAAACGCTCTAAGGGAAGAGGCGGCTAGGCATCCGCCTTGAAGGTCTGCTTCTGCTGGCCTAGCCCCTCGATGCCCAGTTCCACCACATCGCCGGGCTTCAGGAACACGGGCGGCTTCATGCCCAGCCCAACGCCGGGCGGGGTGCCGGTGGAGATGATGTCGCCAGGATGCAGCGACATGAACTGGCTGAGATAGGAAACGAGATAGGCGACGCCGTAGACCATGGTCCTGGTCGAGCCGTTCTGCATCGTCTTGCCGTTGACCGTCAGCCACATTTTGAGGTTCTGCGGATCGGCAACCTCGTCCTTGGTGACAAGCCACGGCCCGGTCGGACCGAACGTGTCGCAGCTCTTGCCCTTGGTCCACTGGCCCTGGCGCTCGGCCTGGAAGGCGCGCTCGGACACGTCATGGGCAACGGCATAGCCGGCGACATAATCCAGCGCCTCGGCTTCCCTGACGTATTTGGCTTTTCTGCCGATGACCACGGCGAGTTCAACCTCCCAGTCGGTCTTTTCCGAACCGCGCGGGATCAGCACATCATCGTCGGGGCCGACAATGGCCGAGCTCGCCTTCATGAAGATGATCGGCTCCGGCGGCACGGTGGCGCCGGTTTCGGCGGCATGGTCGGAATAATTCAGGCCGATGCAGATGAACTTGCCCGTGCCTGCGACGCAGGCGCCGAGGCGCGGCTTGCCGGAAACCGCCGGCAGCGAGTTCGGATCGAGCTTCGACAATGTCTCGAGCGATGCCGGATCGAGCGCCTTGCCGGCAATGTCGGCGACATGACCTGAAAGATCGCGGATCGTGCCATCCGCATCGAGCAGGCCGGGGCGTTCGTTCCCTATCTCGCCATAGCGCAGCAGTTTCATCTTGCTCTCCAAATTGTGGCCCAAGGCCGTTTTCAAAACTCGCTCCGCCAAGCGATGACTGGGCGGACTCTGGCTATCGGACCCGACCTGGGGCAAGCCGGACTTTAGAACTGTTCGAGCCTGGACCTGCGGATCAAGGCTATTGCTCAGATCGACCAGCCGCCGTCGATATTATAGGCCTGCCCTGAGGTGTACGTGGCACCGGCCAGATAAACCGCAAGATCGGCGATTTCCTCGGGCGTGCCGAGACGGCCCATCGGCTGGCGGGCGATGAAGGCCGCCCGGGCGGCGTCATAGTCGCCCTGCGCATGCATGCGGTCCTGCAGCGACGGGCTTTCGACTGTGCCGGGGCAGATGGCGTTGCAGCGAATGCCCTTGGCGACATAGTCGGCGGCGACCGCCTTGGTCAGGCCGATCACGGCCGCCTTGGTGACGCCATAGGCGAAACGGCTGGGCACACCCTTGCCGGCGCCGGCGACGGACGACATGTTGATGATCGAGCCATCGCCGCGCTCCAGCATGCCGGGCAGCACAGCCCGAATGGTGCGGATCATGGCCCGGACATTGAGATTGAAGGCGAAGTCGAGATCGGCATCCTTCATCTCGAGGATCGAGCCGGAATGAACGAAGCCGGCGCAGTTGAACAGCACGTCGACGCGGCCGATTTCGGCGAAGCCCGATGTCACGGCATCATCGTTGAGGACGTCGAGCTTGCGGGTCTTGATGCCGGAGGTCTTGGCGAGTTCGGCCAGCAGCGCCTCGTTGATGTCGGTGGCGTGCACGATGGCACCTGCCTTGGCGAAGGCCAATGCGCTCGCTCTGCCGATGCCTTGTGCCGCCGCGGTGACGACAACGACCTTGCCTGCTAGATCCGCCATGCGTTTCTCCTCGCCCTCTTTGGCCACTGCTCGGCCCGATTTACTGCCGGCTGACTGGGGCGTCCTGTGCCAGACAGGCGCGACTATGCGGCCTGCACAATCCATCAGTCCTTAAATAACAAATGTTTTTTCTGGTTAAAGAACACATGTCCAAGCGTCAAGCCCGAACGCGATCACCTTCGCGACGGCTGATGTAATGCACATCGCTTGCTCTGATGCAACAACATGTATGACAACCGGGCAACGAGTGACGCTGCCATGGTTCGCTCAAGCACAGCGCGCTTCAGGCGGCATCAGTCGCCGTATGGCACCCAGACGTTCTTCACTTCGACGGCGCGGCGCAGCAGGGCATCGCCGGCGGCCTCGTCGGACGCCCAGTCGAAGCTGCGGCCGTTGCCGGTCCAGACGCGCTTGAGATTGCCGACGGAATCGGCCTCCGCTTTGGCGCAAGTGTCGGCATCGGCAAACAGCCAGAGCCCGTCGACATCGTCATGCTTGGCCAGCACGCCGGCAAGCTCCGCCGTGCGGCCGGTGACGATGTTGATGGCGCCTGCCGGAACGTCGGAATATTGGATCACCTGGTAGAGATCGGTGGCGAGCAGCGGGTATTTTTCCGACGGCACAGCCACCACGGTGTTGCCCATGGCAAGCGCAGGTGCGATCAGGGAGATCAAGCCGAGCAGCGGCGCGCTGTCCTGGGCGACGATGCCGAGGACGCCGACCGGCTCGTGCAAAGCGAGCGTGACGGCGCGGGCCGGTGGCTGATGCACCCTGCCCTCATACTTGTCGGCAAGGCCGGCATAGAGGAACAGGCGCTCGATCGATTGTTCCACTTCCTCCCGCGCGGCCTTGGCGTTGGCGCCGGTCAGTTCGGTCAAGCGTGCGGTAAACTCGCCGGCACGGCCGGACAGATTTTCGGCGAGATAATATAGCACCTGGGAGCGATTGTAGGCGGTCGCCTCCGGCCAGGCCTTGCAGGCGCGGGCGGCGGCAACGGCGTCGCGGATGTCCTTGCGGCTGCCGAGACCGACTTCGCCGGCGAGCTTGCCCTTGGCAGTGGCTATCGCCAGCGAATAATTGCCGTCGGGCCGCACCTGCTTGCCGCCGATGAACAGCTTTGCGGTACGATCGATGGCGCCGCCATCCGATTGCTCGACCGGCTGCGCCGAAGCCGCCGTCGGCTTGATCACCGGGCCGAGCGGCAGCTTTGCCGAGAGATATTCGAACATGCCCTCGCGCCCGCCCTCGCGGCCAAAGCCGCTTTCGCGATAGCCGCCGAAGCCGCAGGCGGCGTCGAACATGTTGGTGCCGTTGACCCAGACGACGCCGGCCTTCAGCTGCGGCGCGACATGCAGCGTGAGGTTGATGTTTTCGCTCCACACCGAGGCGGCCAGCCCATAGCGCGTGTTGTTGGCGAGTTCGACCGCTTCCTCGGTGTTGCGGAAGGTCATGGTGGCCAGAACCGGGCCGAACACCTCTTCCTGCGCCAATATATTTGCCGGCGAAACACCGGTGGCGAGCGTCGGCAGGTGGTAGTAGCCGGAAGACGGCAGCACCGCGTCGGGCTGCCAGCAGACGGCGCCCTGTCTGGCGCCTTCTGCGACCAGGCCCTTGACGCGGTCGAGCTGTGTGGCGTCGACCAGCGGTCCGATATCGGTGTTCTTGTCGAGCGGGCTGCCGACGCGAAGCCGGCTCATCCTGACCTTGACCTTTGCGATCAACGCGTCGGCAATGCCTTCCTGCACCAGAAGCCGCGAGCCTGCGCAGCAGACCTGGCCCTGGTTGAACCAGATGCCGTCGACCAGTCCTTCGACGGCGCTGTCGAGATCGGCGTCCTCGAAGACGATGAAGGCCGACTTGCCGCCGAGCTCCAGAGACAGTTTCTTGCCCGATCCAGCCGTGGCTTTCCTGATGATCTTGCCGACTTCCGAGGAACCAGTGAAGGCGATCTTCTGGATGCCGGGATGGTTGACGATGGCGACGCCCGCTTCAGGTCCACCCTGGACGATGTTGACGACGCCCTTGGGCACGCCGGCGCGCTCGCAGATCTCGGCAAACAGGATGGCGGTGAGCGGCGTGAACTCGGCCGGCTTCAGCACCACCGTGCAGCCGGCGGCGAGCGCCGGCGCGATCTTCCAGGCCAGCATCAGCAGCGGGAAATTCCATGGGATGATCTGGCCGACGACACCGACGCCCTTGTGGCCCGGAAAATCCTTGTCGAGCGCCTGCGCCCAGCCGGCGTGGTGGATGAAATGGCGGATGGCCAGCGGCACGTCGATATCGCGGCTTTCGCGGATCGGCTTGCCATTGTCGATTGTCTCAAGCACCGCGAACAGCCGCTGATGGCGCTGCATGGAGCGACCGATGGCGTAGAGCACTTTGGCGCGCTGGTAGCCGGAGGACGCCGACCATTTCGGCAGCGCCTTGGTGGCGGCTGCGACTGCGGCATCTATGTCGGCGGCGCCGGCATCGGAGATCTTGGCCAAAAGCTTGCCGGAAGAGGGTTCGCTGGTCCCGAAAGTCTTGCCGCTGGCGGCCGCCTTCCAGCCGCCATCGATGAACAGCGCCTTGCCGAAATCGCGTCCGGCAAGCCAGGCATCGGCCTCGGTGCGGGCTTCCGGCGCCGGGCCGTATTCCATGGCGTGATAGCGTTCGAGAATGTTCATGACGCGCTCCAGATAATCGTCTTGGCAGGCGCTCTGTGGCGCCCCCCTCTGTCCTGCCGGACATCTCCCCATAAGGAGGGAGATTAGCCTTCGCGCCTGTCGGCTCTGAAACCTCGACAATTGGCGAAATCGCCGACGTTAGCCAATCTCCCCCCAAGTGGGGGAGATGTCCGGCAGGACAGAGGGAGGCGCGAAGGAACTCGACGTTCAAGGCCTTCTCCGCCTCACGCCATTGCGTGGCGGTGATTGGCCGAATAATGCCCGGTCAGATGGTGCTCGAGCTGGCGCTCGATGTCGGTGAGGAGGCTCGAGGCGCCGAAGCGGAACAGGTCTGGCTCCAGCCATGGCCGGCCGAGCTCCTCCTTCATCAGCACCAGCCAGTCGAGCGAAGCCTTGGCTGTAGAGATGCCGCCGGCCGGCTTGAAGCCGATGAGAAAGCCGGTCTCCTCGAAATAGGCTCGGATGGCGCGCACCATGGCAAGGCCGACGGGCAGCGTGGCGTTGACGCTTTCCTTGCCGGTCGAGGTCTTGATGAAATCGGCGCCGGCCATCATCGCCACCATCGAGGCTAGCATGACATTGCGCAGCGTGGCGAGGTCGCCAGTGCCGAGAATGACCTTCAAATGCGCATCGCCGCAGGCTTCGCGCATCGAGACGATCTCGTTGTAGAGCTCCTGCCATTTGGCGCCGAAGACGAGGCCGCGCGGGATGACGACGTCGATCTCGTCGGCGCCGTCGCGCACCGAAGCCTCGATCTCCTGCAGGCGGGTCGACAGCGGCGCAAGGCCGTGCGGGAAAGCGGTGGAAACGGCGGCGACATGGATGCCGGTGCCGCGCACGGCATCAACAGCCGTCGCGACGAAGGGATGATAGACGCAGACCGCTGCCGGCCGGATTTTTTCGCCCTCGATGCCAAGCCCCTCGACGATGTCGCGGCGGAACGGGTTGATCGCCTTGGCGCACAGGCGGCGCACGCGCTCTTCGGTGTCGTTGGAATTCAGCGTCGTCAAATCCATGCAGGAGACGGCGCGCAGCAGCCATGCCGCCTGGTTGTCGGCCTTGATCGAACGACGCTTGGTCAGGCTGGCGACGCGGCGCTCCAGCGCCGAGCGATTGACCGAGCGCACCGATTCCATGAAGCCGAGATCGAGCCGCATGCCGGTGTTGCGGGCGATGCCATGCGATTGCGGAACGGGCGTGTTGGCTGCGGCACGCGCCGGCAGCGGCGTGACCTTGGACGCGCCGAGATCGGCTTCGCGGATTGTGCTGCTCATCTCCTGCCCTTTCGCTCGACGATTTTACGTCGTGGTGCGTGTCGTTGCTCCCGGACCGCACGGCGGCTTTAGGCGACGCACACCGAAGATAGCCCGTGAAGCATCGCTTCACGAGTCCTTCAAGCGGTCATAGCGGAAAAAGGCGGCGAAAGCAGCTGAATTTTGACCGCATGGTCAAAATTCCAATCGAGAAGCAGGCGCCGAGGCGCCTGCTGATGTCAGCCGACGAAAGCGCGCTCGACGACGAAGGTCGAGGGATGGCTGAGCGAGCCCTCATGGAAGCCGAGGCCTTCGGCCATTTCCTTGACGTCCTTCAGCATATGCATCGAGCCGCAGATCATGATGCGGTCCGTCTCCGGATTGAGCTTCTCGATGCCGAGGTCGGCGTAGAACTTGCCCGAGCCGATCAGCGCCGTGATGCGGCCCATGCGCGCCGATTCTTCGCGGGTCGTCGAATTGTAGAGGGTGACGCGGCCGCCGGTCAGTTCGCCGATCAGGGGATCGTTCTCGAGCGCGGCCACCAGTTCCTGGCCATAGGTCAGTTCGGCATTGTCGCGGCAGGTGTGGGTCAGGATGACCTGATCGAATTTTTCGTAGGTATCGGGGTCGCGCAGAAGGCTGGCGAAGGGCGCGATGCCGGTGCCGGTCGAGATCATGAACAGGCGCTTTGCCGGGGTCAGCGCGTCGACAACCAGCGTGCCGGTCGACTTCTGGCGCATGATGACGGTGTCGCCGACCTGGATCTTCTGCAGTTCGGAGGTCAGCGGACCATCCGGCACCTTGATCGAGAAGAATTCCAGCTCTTCGTCCCAGGCCGGGCTGGCGACCGAATAGGCGCGGTACACCGGCTTTTCGGCATTGGGCAGCCCGATCATGACGAACTCGCCGGAGCGGAAGCGCAGCGACTGCGGACGGGTGATGCGGAACGAGAACAGGCGGTCGGTGTAATGCTTCACCGAGACGACGGTTTCGGCATAGACATTGGCCGGAATCGGAAACTGCAGCGGACGGGCGCCGGCTGTGTTGAGTGCGGATGTGGTGTTCATCAATCCAACTCTGTCTTGCCCACGCCTGTGCGGGCGCCAAACCGTTTCCTGCGCGCCCAGACCATTCAGGTCCCGGCGAGCCGTTCACACACTCCAAAGCAGTGAGCTCTTGTGTCCCAAATTTATTAGTATACAAACGATATTTGTGTCAAGATACCACGCTAAAACAGCTTTCCAAACTGCGGCATATTCGTAGTTCCGCCATTTCGGATTTCGACAATGAAAGAGAATTTTTCGGTGAAGCAGCCGGATTCCGCAGGCGACGTCGTTGCCGGCATCGATGTTGGCGGAACCTTCACCGACCTCATTTTGATCGACGGAAATGACGGCGGAAAGGTGCATATCGTCAAGACGCCGACGACGGTCGACAACCAGGCGTTCGGCGTGGTTTCAGCGCTGGGCGCCACAGGCTTTGCCATAGACGGCATCGACCTCATCGTGCATGGCACGACCACCACCACCAATGCGGTGCTGGAACGCAGGCTGGCGAAAACCGGCATGATCACCACGCGCGGTTTTCGCGACGTGATCGAGCTTGGCCGCCGCACACGGCCGCAGCCCTACGGCATGACCGGAAGCTTCGTTCCGATCATCCCGCGCGATCTCCGGCTCGAAGTGTCGGAGCGCGTCGAGGCGTCGGGCGCGGTGCGCACGCCGCTCGACGAGGCCGAGATGCGCGACGCCGTGAAGACGCTGATCGGGGCCGGCTGCGAGTCCCTGGTCATCCATTTCCTGCATTCCTACGCCAACCCTTCGCATGAGCGGCGCGCGGCCGAAATCGCCGCCGAGCTTTGGCCGAACGGCTACATCACGACTGGCCATGCGCTGCTGTCGGAAGCCCGCGAATTCGAGCGCGGCGTGACCGCCGCGGTCAACGCGTCGGTGCAGCCGATCCTCGAGCGTTATGTCGAGCGGCTGCGCAAGGAATTGGCTGCCAAGGGCTATGCCCGCGACTTCCTGATCATGAACGGCAATGGCGGCATGATCTCGGCCCGCTTCGTCACGCGCGAGTCGGCCAAGACCGTGATGTCAGGCCCGGCTTCGGGTGTCATCGCGGCCGCCTATACGGGCAAGCGCGCCGGCTTTGAAAACCTCGTCACCTACGACATGGGCGGCACCTCGACCGATGTGGCGCTGATCCGCAACGCCGAGCCGGCGGTCTCCAACGAGATCGAGATCGAATATGCGATGCCGATCCATGTGCCGATGGTGGCGGTGCATACGGTCGGCGCCGGCGGCGGCTCGATCGCGCGCGTTGATGCGGCCGGCCTGATCCAGATCGGCCCGGAAAGTGCCGGCGCCAATCCCGGTCCGATCTGCTACGGCCGCGGCGGCTTGGAGCCGACCATCACCGATGCCAATCTGGTGCTGGGACGGCTGGCGCCGAAAAAACTGCTGGCGGTCGAAAATCCGGTCACCGTCGAGCGCGTCACCGGCATCTTCGAAGACAGAATAGGCAAGGCCGCCGGCCTCTCCGGCGTCGAGGCGGCGGGTGCAATCCTGCGGCTCGGCAACATGAAAATGGCCGGCGCCATCCGCATGGTCTCGGTGTCGCGCGGCCATGATCCGCGTGATTTCGCGCTGTTCGCCTTCGGCGGCGCCGGGCCGCTGCATGCAACCGCGCTGGCGCGCGAACTCGGCCTGCCCCGCGTGCTGGTGCCGGCCCGTCCGGGCATCACCAACGCGCTCGGCTGCGTCGTGGCCGATCTGCGCCATGACTTCGTCAACACCATCAACCAGCCGGTCGCCGTGCTTGATGAAGCCCGGCTTCGCGAGGTGCTGGAACGTCACCGCGGGGAAGGCGAGGAACTGATCGGCAAGGAAGCGGTGAAGCCGGAAACGATCCGCGTTACGCACTCTGCCGACATGCAGTTCGTCGGCCAGACCCACATCATCAACGTGGCGCTGCCGTCTTCATCGGTGACAAGGCAGGAGTTGCAGGCGCTGTTCGAAAAAGCCTATTTCGCCCGCTTCAAGGTCGAGTTGCCGGAGATCCGCGCCAATCTGGTCAACCTCAACACGTCGGTGACGGGCGTGCGGCCGGCAATCGACCTGTCACGGCTGATCGACCCGGCCGGACGTACAAAGACGCTAGACGAGGCGCTGCGCGAGACAAGGCCGGTCTGGTATGCCGGACGCTGGCACGATACGCCGATATACGCACGCGAAAAATTGCCGCTCGATGCCGTTATCCAAGGGCCGGCGATCCTCGAACAGATGGACGCCACCACCGTGCTCGAACCCGGCGACCGCGCAAGATCGGACGCCGACGGCAACATCATCATCGACATTGGCGAGGCCTGAGATGCAAAAGCTCGACGCCATCACGCTTTCGGTCCTGCAGGCAGCCTTGCAGCAGGTCTGCGACGAGATGGATCTCACTTTCTCCCGCGCTGCCTTCTCGCCTGTCATCGCCGAGGCCAATGACCGCTCCGACGGCATCTACTCGGCCGTCGATGGTTCGTTGATCGCACAAGGCAGCCAGGGCCTGCCGGTGTTCGTCGGCGTCATGCAGTATTCGACCAAAACGGTGATCGAGATGATCGCCGACGGCCGTTGCCTGCCGCCTGAGCCGGGCGACATCTACATCGTCAACGATCCCTATCTCGGCGGCACGCATCTGATGGATGTGCGCTTCGCCATGCCAGTCTACCGCGACGGCAAGATATTTTGCTGGCTATCGAATACCGGCCACTGGCCCGATATCGGTGGCTCGGTGCCGGGCGGCTTCTCCGCCTCCGCCACAGCCGTCGAGCAGGAAGGCCTGCGGCTGCCGCCGGTCAAGCTGTTCAAGAAGGGCGTGCTCGACTCCGAAATCTACGCCATCATCTGCTCCAACATCCGCGTCGCCGACCAGCGCATCGGCGATATAAGGGCGCAAGCCGCGGCACTGTTGATCGGTCAGGACCGGCTCAATGGAATCCTCGATCGTTACGGGGACGAAACCGTCGTCGGGGCGATCGCCGAACTGCGTCGCCGCGCCGCCGAGCAGATGCGCGCCAACATCTCCGCCATTCCCGACGGCACCTACAGCTCGAAGGCCTTTGTCGACTCGGACGGCGTGGTCAATGAGCCGCTGACCATCGCGCTCGCGGTGGAGAAGAAGGGCGACACGCTGACCTTCGATTTCACCGGTTCGTCAAAACCCTGTGCCGGGCCGATGAACAGCGTGCTGGCGACGACTTTGTCGTCGGTCTATCTCGCCATGCGCCATATTTTCCCGGATGTACCGATCAGCGCCGGCGCCTTCGAGCCCCTGATCGTCAAGCGGCCGGAAGGCACGTTCCTCGACGCGAAATACCCACGGCCGGTCTCGGGCTGCGCGGCTGAAGTCTCGCAGCGCATCGCCGAGGCGGTGTTCGCGGCGATGGTGCAGGCGCTGCCGGAAAAGGTGACGGCTGCACCCGCCGGCTCCAGCGGCAATTTCGCGCTCGGCGGCAACGATCCGGCGCGCGGCCGCGACTATGTGATGTATCAGATCTCCGGCGGCGGCTATGGCGGCAATTCAGGCCATGACGGGCTGACCAATGGCTGCTCTACCATCGGCATTTCCAAATCGCCGCCGGTCGAGATCATGGAGCAGGCGTTTCCTGTGCTCTACCGCCACTATGCCTTGCGCGAAGGCTCGGGCGGCGCCGGCAAGCAGCGCGGCGGCTTCGGCCTCGCCTATGAGGTCGAGATCTTGCGAGGCGAAGCGCGCGCGTCCTTCGTCATGGACCATGGCCGTTTCGGCCCGCAAGGCGCGCTCGGCGGCAGGGACGGCGCGGTCAACACAGTGACCGTGTTCCGCGCCGGCGAGGCACATGTGCCGCCGCATCTGTCCAAGGAACAGGACATCGCGCTCAAGGCCGGCGACCGCGTGAGGGTCGGCACGCCCGGGGGCGGCGGCTATGGTGATCCGCGTGAGCGCGACCCGAAACTGGTCGCCGAAGACATCAGGCTTGGTTACTACACCGTTGAACAAGCCAAAGAGCTGTTCGGAACCTGACAGCCGACAGGCCCGAGCCGCGTCAGGTCTGCAGCTTGGCCTTCAGCGCATCGGCGAATTTTTGCGCGATCTTCTTGAAGCCGGCGGGATCGGGATGCAGTTCGTTGGCCCAGTCGGCCACCTTCAACGTTCCCTGCGTGTCGACCAGATGGAAATTGTTGTTGGGATCGTCGGCCAGGCGCTTCACCACATCGCGGAACGCCGCCAGCGCGTCGTGAACGATGACCGTGCCCTTGCCGACCGTCCAGTTGCAGAAATCGAGCGACGGTTTCAGCCACGGGCCGACACAGGACGGATGCGCTCCGTTCGGGATCGGAAAATCATAGCAATGGCCAAAGATCGGCACGCCTGGCGCGACGCGGTCGCGCAGCGCGAACAAATCGAGATAGCAGGCCTCGACCATGCCGAGCGCCTTGGTGAAGCGGTTCTTGTTCAGCCCGGGGGCGTGGCCGTCATTGAAGTCAAGGAAGATGCAGAACTGGTCGCCGGCAATGTCGTTGCCACCGGCAGAGAACAGGATGGCATCGGGCTTGCCGTCCAGCCAGTTGGCCTTGTTGCGCAGGGCGGCGATCATGCGCTGCTGCTTGGGCAGCGACATCTCGTCGGTCGCCGCATCGCCATGATGGGCAAGGTTGAGGATGGTCGGCGGCATCGAGCCGATGCGGCGCAGCTGCGCGATCACGTCGGTGTCGACGAACGGAAAGCCGTTGCCGGTGAGCGGATAGTCGAACCAGGAATCGCCCTGCGCCAGCATCACCAGCGGCCGGTTGGCGACGGCCGCCTCGAGATTGCCGGCGCTTTCCCTTGCGGTTTCGAGCCGCTCGATGTTGGCCTGGTGAACCTTGATGCGCTTGGCGATGTCGTCGTCTATGCGCCGCTGCGCGGCTTCCTGCACGAATTCCTGCTGGTCCATCCCCAGGTCCCTCCCACGACCGTCTACTTCCAGCTGAACATGCGCCCATGTCCATGATCGGTCTGTAATTTAGATCACAGTAAGATTCCTGGGGAAGGACGGCTTGCCGCGCCGTGATCGCCGCAGAGCATGTCGTTTCCGTCTCCGTGGGGCCTGCAAAAGACCATAGACTTCTATCCTTGTTTTCGCGCAATTCCGGACGGGAAACCGCCAACACCTTCCCTGGAATTGCTTAGTCAACGGAGATCAGGAACATGCGTCTTTTCGGTCGTTTCGTGCTTGCCGCTTCCGCCGCCCTGCTGCTTGGGACCGGTGCTGCCTCCGCCGAGAAACTCAGGATCGGGACCGAGGGCGCCTATCCGCCTTTCAACTATGCCAATTCGGACGGCACGCTGGGCGGCTTCGACATCGACCTCGGCAAGGCGCTGTGTGCCGAGATGAAGGCCGAGTGCGAATTCTCCGTACAGGATTTCGATGGTTCCATTCCGGCGCTGCAGGCCGGCAAGTTCGACGCCATCATCAACATCACCATCACGCCGGAACGGGCCGAGAAGGTCGAGTTCACCCACAAATATTACCAGACGCCGCCGGCCATCGCCGTGCCGAAGGATTCGACCATCGCCGGCACATCGCCGGACGATCTGAAGGGCAAGGTGCTGGGCGTGCAGAGCGCAACCATCCACCAGAATTTCGCCGAGCAGAAATACTCCGGCTCGACCGTGAAAGCCTATCCGACGGGCGACGACGCCCGCACCGACATGGCCAATGGCCGGCTCGACGCGATGATGGACGGCTCGATCATCCTGACCGAATGGCTGAAGAAGCCCGATGGCGCCTGCTGCAAATTGCTCGGCACGCTGACCGCCGATCCGGCCATTCACGGCCCCGGCGTCGGCATCGCCCTGCAAAAGGGCAACAAGGAACTTGCCGACAAGTTCAATGCCGCAATCGAGGCGCTGCGCGCCAACGGCAAGTACAAGGAAATCAACGACAAGTACTTCGCCTTCGACGTCTACGGGGGTTAATCCCTCAGCCAACCCGACCTCGGCAGCGCCACCCGGCGCTGCCGTTTTCATGAGATGACGGAGAAGTTTCTTGGTTGAGCGGCGCTCCCCTTTCTACACCAGCATCGTTGGCCTCGGCGCCACGATGGGCCGGGTCGGCGGCGACTTCGTCTCGGCCAAAACTTATTCCGGCATCGCCGACGAGCATCTGAACACGCGCAAGAATGTCGGCGTGCAGGATCTCAGCACCATGGGCAAGATGGACATCAAGGGGGCGGAAGCCGAGGCGCTGGTCAACCACGTCATCGTCAACGATGCCGCCGCGATGAAGCCCGGCCAGGTGCGCTATTCCACCGTCTGCCGCGACGATGGCGGCATCATGGACGACCTCACCGTGTTTCGGCTGGCATCAGAGCATTTCATGCTGGTGACCGGCTCGGTCAACCGACTGAAGATGCTGCCCTGGCTGCAGCATCATGCTGAAGCGCGAAAGGCCTATGTCACCGACATCACCGCGGCCGTCGCCTTTCCGACGATACAGGGGCCGCGTTCACGCGAGCTGCTGAAAGCACTGGTTTCGGATGCCGATCTCGATGAGTTGAAACGCTGGGCGTTCACTTCAGGGCGCGTCGGCGAGACCAAAGTCATGATCTCACGCACCGGGGTGACCGGCGAGCTCGGCTTCGAACTGTTCGTGCCGGCGGACGAGGCCACTTCCGTCTGGGACGCGCTGATGCGGACCGGTAGCGATTTCGGCCTGAAGCCATACGGCGTGCTGGCCATGTTCACGCTCGGGCTGGAAAAGGCCTATCCGGCGCATGGCATCGACATGGACGAGAGCCGTACGCCCTTCCATGTCGGGCTCGATCGCTGGATCAAGTTCGACAAGGGCGAGTTCATCGGCCGCGAGGCATTGCTCACAATTCGCGACAAGGGGCTCGACGAACGCTGGACCGGGCTGATTCTCGACGGTGACAAGCCGGCCGCGACGGATGCCAGGGTTTTCGCCGACGGCGAGGATGCCGGCGTCGTCACCTACAGCGATCACGGCTATTCCTTAGGCAAAGTTCTGGCGACGGCGCATTTGCGGCTGCCGTTCACCGCCATCGGGACCGAACTCAGCATCGACATTGACGGCAAGCCGACCCGCGCGGTGGTGGCGCCGATGCCATTCTTCGATCCTGAAGGCGCTCGGCTGCGGGCCTAAATCAGGCTAACTTCGCTAGCAGCCGCATAAACGTGGCCGCTTCCTTGGCCGTCAGCGGCGCCAGTGTCTCCTGGGTGATGGCGCGGGCCAACGGGATCAGCCGTTCGATCGCCTCGCGTCCCTCTGGCGTGAGACTGACCAGCAGGCGCCTTTTGTCGACCTCATGCTTGGTCAGGTCGACCAGGCCACGCGCCTTCAGCCGATCGATCACGCCCTTGACGGTCGCCGCATCCATGGCGATCAGCGTTCCCAACTGGTTCTGCGAGGTCTCGCCGACATCGTGCAGCTTGGCGAGTGCAGCGAATTGCGGCGGCGTCAGGTCGCTGATCTGGGCGGTAAAGATCGAGACATGGCGCTGATGCGCCTTGCGCAGGATGAAGCCGACCTGCTCCTGCAGGCGGTAATCGTGTTCGTCGGGCTCTTCGGCCTCGACCAGCTTGAGAAGATTGTCACCGCCGCTCATCGCAAGCCATCCCAGGCCTTGATGTCGCCTGCAGCCAGGCCGCCCATGCGGTCGTGCACGCGCGGGCCGCAGCTCATGGCGAGGCAGAACAGGATTTCGTCGGCGCGCGGCCCGTCGCTGAGACCGACCTCCATGGCGTCGAAATGGCTGCGGACATAGGCAGCGTTGGTGTGGCCGAGCGGCACGTCAAGCCGCGAGCCGAAGGCGCCGACCTTGGTTGCCGACGGCACGATCGCCTTGGCGTCGCCCAGCCGCTCGCGCATGGCGTAGCCGCCAGGAACGTGCCACAGCGCGCCGTGTTCGAGTTCACCTGACGAGCCGACGATGGTGCCCTTGCCGTAGGCGTCGATCTGCTTGATGTCGCCGCCCAATGCGGCAATGAGCTTGTCGGTGAGCAGCAGGCCAAGCGGCTTCAGATCGTCCATGGCGCTCTGCAGTTCTTCGACGTAGCGGCCGGCGAACGGGTTCTTCACCAGGGCCACGGCTGCAGCGCGGCGGCGCGGCAGAGCAGCGACCGGCCCGCCATCGTGAAAGATCTCTTCGGTCAGAACCGCGATCTTGCGGATCGGAAACTCAGGCATGGGCAACTTCCTTCCCTGGATTTTTGTTGGGCGCGGCAAGCGCCATGGAACCACTGATGCGCGCTTCCCCACCTAGAAACAGCGCCGATGCGGCAATCAGGCCGCGCCGGCGAAAATCTTCGGCGACGGCAAGGCCATTGTCCAGCGCCCGCTCCACATCGCCACGCGCGAGCATGCCGACGGCTTGTGTCACCAGCCGTGCACCGAGGTCGCTGTCGGGCGCCAAGTCCTGCGCGGGAATGCGCTTGATGGCAGGATTGCCGGGCAGGTCGACGGCGTTGGCAATGAGTGTCGCCGCCGCATCGGCCTCGGCGCCGGTGCGCGCCAGCACGGTGACGGCGTCGGCAATGCCAAGCGAGAACGAACGGCCCCGCCAGCCGCTGGTGGCGACGCCGCGCACGCCGTCCGCCGAGCGAATGGCGAGGCGGTCGGCCATGCCGTTGCCGGTGCCGGCGATCGCCAGGTTCATCGACTGGCCCTTGCCGATGTGGAGTGCGCTGTCGCCGCCATTGTTGACATAGGCGCGGTCGAGCCTGCGACCGGCAAGCAGCGCGGCGAGCATTTCGTCGGCTACCGATCCGGCGACGGCGGCCATCGGCGTGATGAAGCATTCCGCCAAGGGCATGACGGCTGCTTCCATGCGCCGCGCCGTCGGGCCGGCGAAGGTGCGCGGCGCCAGGAAAAATGCCGGCAGCCGCAATTCGGGAAGCTCCTCGACCAACTCGATCAGGATCGTCTGGAAGCGCTCGATCGCCTGATCGTAGGCGGCACGACACTCAGCCGCCTCACCAAAGGCTTCGACGATCAGGTCGATCGGCCCGTGGTTGAGGTGCAGCCGCTTACCGTCCTGCAGCCAGTGGACTTGCGGGCCTTGCATCAGGTGGCCCCGTTCGAGCCGACGCGGCGCAATTGCGCGAGCGGCGGCCATGGGTTTTGAGCCTCGGCGGCTGAGCCGCGACGCGGGTTGAGATACTCGCCGCCTTTGGCAACGATATCCTCGACGCTTCGTATCTCGGCCTCGTAGCCGCCCAGCCGGACATAGTCGTCGCGACGCAGCGTGAATTCGATCGGCGCCACCAGTGCCGGGGTCGGGACATAACCGAACGCGCCTTCCGGCACGCGCATGACGTCGACCATCAGCGTGATGCCGCCGCCCGGCCAGACATAGACCGGCGCGCCGCCAACGGTAACATAGGTCTTCAAGCCCTGCACCGAGCGGGTGAGATTGACCGGGTTTTCGGTGACGCCGGCGCGCAGCGAACCGCCGGCGCCGCCGATGAACAGCACGGTGCAGAGCGCCGGCTCGCAATTGTCCTCGATCAGGCCGACCGATTTCTGCAGCCGCTCGGGGAACGGTTTTTCAACCGGCTTCAACTCGTCGTCGAGTTCGTAATAGGCGAACTGCTCGCCGGTGGTCGACACCATCAGCAGCGACAGGCCGGGGCGGGCGCCCTTCTTGGCGTTCCATCCGCCGAGGATCGACAGCGGGTCGGAAATCGAGGTGCCGCCCCAGCCAAGGCCGGGCTCGGAGACCTTGAAATAGCGGCCCGGCGTCGAGCGGCGGCCGATGATCTTGATGCCGGTGTCCTGCCAGCCCAGCACCTTGCCGGCCTGATGCTCGGAGACAACGCCGGTGATATGGTCGTCGACCACCACCACCTCGTCGACTAGGCCGCGCCATTGCGTGGCGAACATGCCGATCGTGGCCGAGCCGCAGCCGACCCGCATACGGTGTTCCTGCTTGCCGTCGATGACAGGTGGTTTGCCGGCTTCGACGATGATGGTGGCGCCGCCATCGATGGTCAGTTCGACCGGCTTGCGATTGCACAGACTGAGCATCGCGTCACAGGTTGCCCGGCCTTCGGCCTTGGAGCCGCCGGTCAGATGATGCACGCCGCCCAGCGACAGCATCTGCGAGCCATACTCGCCTGTCGTGACGTGGCCGATCGGCTCGCCTTGCGCGCGCACGATTGCCGTTTCGGGACCGAGATGGCGGTCGGTGTCGATCTTCACCTTGACGCCGCAGTACGAAAAAATGCCTTCGGTGACCACGGTCACCAGATCGACGCCCTCGACCTCCTGGCTGACGATGAAGGGGGCCGGCTTGTAGTCGGGATAGGTGGTGCCGGCGCCGATCGCAGTGACGAAGCGGCGGCCGGTGTTGACCAGTTCGCCGTCCCATTGCTCGCCCTCGGCGGTGAAGGGCACGACCGCGGCGCCACTCTCTGCCGCATGGTCGAGGATGGTCAGCGGGTCCATACGCACGATGCGGCCACCGACATTGCCGTAGCGGTCGCAGGCGCCGGTGCGGCCATCGGCGATGTAGCACATCACCGGACAGGCATCGCAGCGGATCTTTTCCGCCACCAGCTTTTCGCCGGGATCGTGGGTTTCAAAGCGTTCGGCAAGCTCGCTCATCGGCGTGCCTCCTTGTCGCGGATGCCATCTTTTTCGCGGATGGCGGCGCGGATGCGCGTCGGCGTCGCCGGAACCTTGGTGATGAGAAGGCCGGTTGCGTGGCGGATGGCATTGAGGATGGCGGGTGCGGTCGGGATCAGCACATGCTCGCCCAGGCCCTTGGCGCCGAACGGCCCCTCGGGATCGGGAACCTCGATCAATATGTGCTCGATCTCAGGCACGTCGCCGATGGTCGGAATGAGATAGTCGTGCAGATTCTCGGTGCGGCCGGGGATGTATTCCTCCATCAGCGCCATGCCGATGCCTTGCGCGATGCCGCCCTCGATCTGGCCTTCGACCAGCAGCGGGTTGATAGCCTTGCCGACATCGTGCGCGGCGGTGATTTTCAAGAGCTTCACCGTGCCGAGCTTGAGATCGACTTCGAGTTCGGCGATCTGCGCGCCATAGCCATAGACGGCGTAAGGCTTGCCCTGGCCCTTGGCATCGAGCGGCAGCGTCGGCGGATCGTAGGTCTCCTCGGCGCGGAAGACGAAACCGCCCGCATCGACATCGAGGGCGGGGAGATCGATGCGCCGAGTGGCTTCGCCCTCGCGAATGACGATCACCGGACCGTCCAATTGCAGGGCAGCTTTCTCCGAGACATTGGCAAAACGCAGGATCTTTTCGCGCAAGGCGCGGCCGGCTTTTTCGGCCGCCTTGCCGGTGACAAAAGTCTGGCGCGAGGCCGATGTTTTGCCGGCATCGGGGCTGATCGCGGTGTCGGCGCTTCTCAGCTTGAATTTTTCCAGCGGCAGGCCGAGTGCGTCGGCGCAGATCTGGGCGATGACGGTGTTGGAGCCCTGGCCGATATCGACGGCGCCCTGATGCAGGATGACCTCCCCCTCTGGCGAGATACCGACCCTTATGGTCGACGGATTGGGCAGCGAGGTGTTGCCGCAGCCATACCAGCAGGACGCGATGCCGACGCCGCGCTTTTTGCTCGTATTGGCATTGTTGAATGTATCTGCGTCGGCCGTCGCGCGAGCCCAATGCGGCCGCAAGGAGTCGAGGCACTCGAATATGCCGACGCCCGACTCCAGTCGCTGTCCGGTAACCGTTTCGGATCCGTTCCGAAGGCAGTTCTTCAGCCGAAAATCGAGCCGGTCCATGCCAAGCTTGCCGGCGAGCTCATCATAGAGCGTCTCCTGCATGATCGTCGCCTGCGGCACGCCGAAGCCACGGAAGGCGCCGGAAATCGGCCCGTGGGTGTGGATGGCGCGGCCTTCGGCGCGGTAGTTCGGCGTCGCATAGGGACCGGAGGCATGCACCGGCACGCGGTTGGCGACGGTCGGGCCCCAGCTGGCATAGGCGCCGGTGTTGAAATCGCCTGTGAAGACCATGCCGGTGACATGGCCCTCGGCATCTACGCCGATGGTCGCCTTCATCTCGGCGGGATGTCGCTTGGTGGTCGACATCATGGATTCGTTGCGGGTGTAGGCCAGTGCTGCCGGCCGGCCGGTCTTCAGCGCCACAAGGCCGATGAGCGGCTGCAGTGAAACGTCCAGTTTCGAGCCGAAGCCGCCGCCGGTCGCGGTCGGCACGATGCGCACCTTGTCGACGGCAAGACCGAGCACCTTCGCCGTTTCGTCGCGATCCATGTAGGGGGCCTGGGTGCAGGCGACGACGACCAGCGTGTCGCCGTCCATGTAGGCATGGCCGGCTTCCGGCTCGATATAGGCGTGCTCGACATAGGAGGTGTCGATGGCACCGGACACTGTGAAGGCAGCCTCGCCAAGCGCCGCCTCGGGGTCGCCGCGCTCGACAAAGCCCTTGGTCAACAAATTGGCCGGGCGGTTCGCGTGGATGAGCGCCGCCCCTTCTGCCTGCGCGTCGCCGGGCTGCAGAAAATGCGGCAGCTCGGTCCAGCGGACCGGGAAATCCTGGAGGTCGAGATCGAGCATGGCCTCGCGCTCGCCGGCGACCAGCGCCACTGCCTCGCCGCGCAGCCGCGCAAAGCCTTCGGCCAGCGCCGGCTGGTCGGCAAACGGACCGATGACGCCGAAACAGTTTTTTCCCGGAATGTCGGCGGCGGTGAAGACGCCGACGATGCCGGGATGCGACTTCACCCAGCCCTCCAGGTCGCCGAAGGCGAAGCCGGCATGATAATGCGGCGAGCGGACCACCAGCACGGCCAGCGCATCGGCGGGAAAGGCATCGGCGCCGAATTTTTCAGCGCCGGTGACTTTTGGCACGCCGTCGAGCCGGACCGGGGAGGCGCCTACAGCATTCCCTGTGGTTGGCATTCTACGTTCAAAGTTGAATTCCAACGAATGACGTTGGCGCTGCCCCTCACCCTTACCCTCTCCCCGTGAAGAACGGGGAGAGGGGAGCGTCGGCGCTGGAGCACTTCCCTTCTCCCCGTCACTATACGGGGTGAAGGTGCCGGCAGGCGGATGAGGGGCAGCGCCGTCGGTCGACGTCTCGAACCGTCCCGCATCCATCACTGCCGCAATGATCTTTCTGTAGCCGGTGCAACGGCACAGGATGCCACCCAGCGCATCCTGCACCTCGGTCTCGGTCGGATTCGGTGTGCCATCCAGCAGCGCCGTTGCCGCGACCAGCAGCGCCGGCGTGCAGATGCCGCATTGCGCGGCGCCATGTGCCAGGAAGGACGCCTGCAGCGCCGAGAGAAGGCCATCGGCGAGGCCTTCGACGGTCGTTACGGACGTCCCGGCTGCGGAGGCCGCCGGCATCAGGCAGGCGCAGACGGCGTCGCCGTCGACCAGCACCGTGCAGGCGCCGCAATCGCCGGCATCGCAGCCGACTTTGGTGCCGGTCAGCTGCAATTCATCGCGCAACACCTGCGACAGCCGGCGCAACGGCGGCACATTGACCGAGACGGCGCCGCCATTGACCGCGAAGACGATGTCTACGCGCTCGGGGCCGAAACCCGGCACGAGATCAGGCAGGGCTTCAATCATCTCGGAGTGGCTCATGCCGCCACCATGCTGTTGTCGTTCGTCAGCCCGCAAGCCCCCAGCACGGCGCGGGCGACAAGCTCGCGCGCTGCGTCGAGCCGGTATTCGGCGCTGCCGCGCACGTCGGCAATCGGCGAGAGCTCGGCCATCGGCGCGGACAGGAGCGCATCGGCGAGTGCCGGGCGGACAGGCTTGCCCACCAGCACGGCTTCGACAGCGGCGAGCCGCTTGGCCACGGCCGAGCAGGACCCGACCGCGACAGCGGCTTCCATGACGATGCCAGCCTCGGCAACGAGGCGCGCCGCCACCATGGCGATGGAGATGACGAGGTAGCGCCGCGCACCGAGCTTGACGAAGGCCGACGTGCCGGCGGCCCTGGGCTTCGGCACCCGGATGGCGGTGACCAGCTCGCCCGGTAGCAGCGCGGTGCGGCGGTTGCCGAGAATGAACTCCTGCAGCGGCAGATTACGCGTCGCGGCTGCAGAGCGCAGCTCGACCTCGGCGTCCAGCACCAGCAGTCCCGGAACGCCATCGGCGGCAGGCGAAGCATTGCAGAGATTGCCGGCGATCGAGGCGACATTCTGGATCTGCAGGGAGCCCACTTCGCGCGCGGCCTGCTTCAGCGCATCGAAAGCCGCCGGCAATGGATGGCGGACAAGGTCGGTCCAGGTGGTGCGGGCGCCCAAAACCCAATGGGTTTCGGTCTCGGCAATGCCGCGCAGCGAGACCAGGCCGTTAATATCGAGAACATTGTCGCGGAACGGTTTGGCGCCCTGCGCCGGATAGAAATCGGTGCCGCCGGCAAGCACGCGCCAGGCGCCCTCGCCCAGCAGAGCGAGCGCCTCGTCGAGCGTGGCGGGTTTCGCGTAACGGATCACGCTTTGCCTTCCAAAAAAATAGGCCTTCCCATTGGGACCTTCAAAAGGTGGGGTCTTCCCGAACCCCGCCAATGTCTGATCAGGCCAAATTCATTCGTATGCAAATGATATCAAGCTGGCGGAAATTGTCAAAGCCGGAGTTTAAGGGAACCCGGCCGCCATGCATTTGTTACGTCCGCGCACGATCCCCAAAAATCGGAATCGATTTTCGGAAAGGATCCTGCGCAAGTAAAGTGCTACAACGTCCTTTGCGCGTCCGAAGGGGACGCGCGGCGCTGTAGGAGGTTGACGCAGGCGGCCATCCGGTCGAGTTTCTGCATCCGGTCGCATCAGCGGCGTATTTCACTCGATCCCCCGTTCGAGACGTAGAAGAGGAGAGGCGCCATGGCCGACGAAGCGCTTGTTGTCATCGACCTGCAAAACGACTTCTGCCCCGGCGGCGCACTGGCGGTTGCCGGCGGCGACGAAATCGTGCCGCTGGTCAACGATCTGATCCGGCATGCCGAGCATGTCGTGCTGACGCAGGACTGGCACCCGGCCGGACATTCGAGCTTTGCCTCCAGCCATCCGGGTGCCCAGCCCTTCAGCGCAATCGAGATGCCCTATGGGCCGCAGACTCTGTGGCCCGACCATTGCATCCAGGGCAGCCTCGGTTCGGACTTTCACTCGGGGCTCGCCTGGACCAAGGCCGAGTTGGTGATCCGCAAGGGATTTCGCCCTGATATCGACAGCTACTCCGCCTTCTTCGAAAACGACCACAAGACGCCGACCGGGCTCGCCGGCTACCTCAAGGAGCGCGGCATCGGCACCGTGACCCTGGTTGGCCTGGCGACCGACTTCTGCGTCGCCTTCTCGGCCCTCGACGCGGTCGAGCAAGGCTTCAAGACGACGGTGCGGCTCGACGCCTGCCGCGGCATCGATCTCAACGGTTCGGTCGAGGCGATGCTGAAGCGGATGCGCGATGCCGGGGTGAAGCTCGAATACCCGATCTCGGAGTGACTGGATCGTGAGGCATCGAGGGGGCTGCACACGGTTGGGGAAGGCTTTCGCGGCAGGTGTACTCGCTTCCGCTGCGTCTCCGCAAATGGCCTTCGCGGCCGAGGCCCGCGGCCTGCCCGATGCTGCCATGTCGCTGTGGTGGGCGCTGCCTTTCGCCGGCCTGCTGCTCTCGATCGCCACCGGACCGCTGCTGTTCCACCATGTCTGGGAGCATCATTACGGCAAGATCGCCGCCGGCTGGGGAGCGCTGGCGGTCATCCCGCTGATGGTTGCATTCGGCGTTCCGGTAGCCGGTGAAGCCGTGCTGCACACGCTGCTCACCGAATACATGTCCTTCATTATCCTGCTGTTCGCGCTCTACACCATTTCGGGCGGCATCCTTGTCGCCGGCAACATCCATGGCACGCCGCTGGTCAATGCCGGGCTGCTGCTCGTCGGGGCGATGCTGGCCTCGGTGATCGGCACCACCGGCGCCTCGATGATCCTGATCCGGCCGATGCTGCGCGCCAACGACAACCGGCAGTTCAACGCCCATGTCGTCATCTTCTTCATCTTCCTGGTGTCTAACATCGGCGGCTCGTTGACGCCCTTGGGCGACCCGCCATTGTTCGTCGGCTTCCTGCGCGGCGTCGACTTCTTCTGGACGTCGGCGAACCTCTGGCTCGAGACGCTGTTTACCGGCGGCCTGGTGCTGCTTGTCTTCCTGGCCATCGACATCATGCTGCATCGCCGTGAAGGCGGCGCGCCGAAGATCAAGGATCCGACTCCGGATACGAAGGTGCGCCTTCGCGGCCTGGCCAATCTGCCGTTGCTGGCCGGCGTCATTGCCGCGATCCTGCTTTCAGCTGCCTGGAAGCCGGGCGTGACTTTCTCCATCCTCGGCGTCGGCCTCGAACTGCAGAACCTGGTGCGCGATGCCATCGTCCTGGCGCTCGCCGGGCTGTCGCTTGTCGTTTCCCTCAAGAGCCATCGCGAGGCCAACGGCTTCACCTGGGGCCCGATCGCGGAGGTGGCAAAACTGTTTGCCGGCATCTTCATCTGCATCGTGCCGGTCATTGCCATCCTTCGCGCCGGCCATGACGGCGCGCTGGCGCCGCTGGTGGCGCTGGTGACGTCACCCACCGGCCAGCCCAATGATCTCGCCTATTTCTGGCTGACCGGCGGGCTGTCGTCCTTCCTCGACAATGCGCCGACCTATCTGGTGTTTTTCGAACTCGCAGGCGGCGACGCGCGGCACCTGATGACGGAGGCGGCCTCGACGCTGGCCGCGATCTCGGCCGGCGCGGTGTTCATGGGCGCCAACACCTATATCGGCAATGCACCCAACTTCATGGTCTACGCCATTGCCCGACACCGCGGTGTGAAGATGCCGGGCTTCTTCGGCTACATGGCGTGGTCGGGCCTGGTGCTGATCCCGATATTTCTGATTACAGGTTTTGTCTTCTTTGCGTGATGCGAAGGGCGCTGGGCCCTTACCTACCCCGTGTGGGGAGGTCGGACCGAAGGTCCGGGTGGGGGTCGGTGCCGCCCCCACCCGGCTGCTTCGCAGCCACTTGTCGGGGCGAGCCACGGGTCTCGCCCGTCCTTCGGACCCCCACAAGGGGGAGGGTAATCTTAGCCGACGCCCACATATCGGCGCACCGCCGACGGATCGGCGCGAAGCTGTTCGACATCCACCGTCTCGCGGTTACGGCCGTTTTCGATGAAGCAGACGCGGTCGGCGACGGACAGCACGGCGTCGACGCGCTGTTCGACCAGAATGGTGGAGACACCTAGCTCACGCAGCTTCACCACCGTCTCGCGGATCTTGGCGATCATCGACGGCATCAGCCCCTCCGTCGGCTCGTCTAGCAACAGCACCTGCGGCTCAAGGCAAAGCGCACGGGCCATGGCCAGCATCTGCTGCTCGCCGCCGGACAAAGTGCCGGAGCGCTGGCGCAGCCGCTGGCGCAGCAGCGGGAAGAGATCGAGCACGCTTTCGCGCGTCGCTCTGCCCTTGCCGCGCGCCATCAGACCGATCTCGATGTTTTCCGCCACCGTCATCTCGGCGAACAGCCGCCTGCCTTGCGGTACATAGGCGACGCCGGCCTTGGGCACCTCATGCGCCGGCAGGCCGGTCAACTCCTTGCCGGCGAGCCGGATCGAGCCGGCGCTCGACGGAACCAGCCCCATGATTGCTTTCAGCGCCGTCGTCTTGCCGGCGCCGTTGCGACCGAACAGGCACAGCACCTCGCCCTTGTTGAGCACGAGATCAAGCTCGTAGAGCACCTGGACCTCGCCATAGAAGCAATCGAGCCTGGAGATGGTCAACGCTTCAGTCTCGTGGGCCTCAGTCTTGGGGGCTTCGCTCATGGCGCCGTCCCCAGATAGGCTTCCTGCACCTGTGTGTTGGCGCGAACCTGTTCGGGCGTGCCTTCGGCCAGGATCCTGCCGGCGTTGAAGACGGTGATGCGGTCGGCCAGCTGCATGACGACCGGCATGTTGTGCTCGATCAGGAGCACGGTGGCGCTCTTGGCAATCTCGCGCACCAGTCCGATGAAATTGTCGATCTCGCTGTCGGCCAGCCCCTGCGTCGGCTCGTCGAGGATCAAAAGCCGCGGCTTCAGCGCCAGGCCCATCGCGACTTCCAGCAGGCGCTGGTGGCCGTAGGAAAGCTGGCCGGCCGGCATATGGGCGCGGCCGGCAAGTCCGGTGCGTTCCAGCGCGGCCATGACGCCGGTGCGCACCGCACCTTTCGAGCGGCCATCGGTCAGCGTGCGCTGCACCGGCAACGCGACATTATCGTAGGCAGAGAGGTTGGCGAAGACGCTGGTGATCTGGAAGGTGTAGGCGATGCCCCGGCGCACCCTGAGATAGGCCGGCTGGCTGGTGATGTCGGCGCCGTCGAAGACGATCATGCCGGACGATGGCTGAATGCGGCCGCTGACCAGGCTGACGAAGGTGGTTTTGCCGGCGCCATTGGGGCCGATGACGGCGCGGATCTCGCCCGGCATCAGCTGAAAATCGACACCATCGACGGCGCGCAGGCCGCCGAAACTGCGCGCCAGGCCTTTGGTGGTCAGCAACGGCATCATGGGAGCCACCCGAGCCAGCGCTGGCGGATGGTGCCCAGAATGCCTTTGGGGAAAAACAGCACCAGCAGGATGAGCGCAATACCGACGATCAGGAGATAGGCGGAGGTGTAGCCGCTGGCGGTGTCGATGACATAGTACATGAACACCGTGCCGAGCAGCGCGCCCAGCGTCGTGGCGGCGCCGCCGAGCAGCATCCAGAGCAGCGGCAGGATGGAATACTGCACCGAGGCAAAGCTCGAGCCGACATAGCCGAACAGCAGCGCATAGGCCGCACCCGAGGCGGCGCAGATGGTGCCGGAGACGACGACGGCGATCAGCTTGTTGGAGAAGGTGTCGTAGCCCAGCATTTTCGTGCGCTCCTCGTTCTCGCGCACCGCGACCAGCACGCGGCCATAGCGGGAGCGGACGATGGCGAGGGTGATCAGCAGCACGACCGAGAACAGCGCCAGCGCGCTCATGTAGCGCACGGTCGGGTTGGTTAGGTCGAGCGATGTCGCGCCGAAGGCCAGAACCCGCGCCGGCTGCGGCACGACCAGACCCTGGTCGCCGCCGGTCCAGGCGGCGAAATAGAGGATGACGAGGTAAAACACCTGCGCGAACATCATGGTGACGATCATGAAGGCGACGCCGGTGGTGCGCAGCGCCAGCAGGCCGATCACCAGTGCCAGCAGCGCGCCGCAGGCGATGCCGGCGAGGAAAGCCAAAGGCACGCTCCAGCCGAGATGGATGACCGCGAGACCAGCGCCATAGAGCCCGGCGGCGAAGAACATGGCGTGGCCGAGGCTGAGCAGGCCGACATAGCCGAACAGCATGTTGTAGCCCATGGCGAACACCGCCAGCACCATGATTCGGGCCAGCAGGCCATGATGGTAGTCGGGCAGGACGAAGCTCAGCGCAAACAGTAGCGCGATGACGCCGAGATGCAATGCATAGGCTTTTGCCGGCGAAGCTTCGCTCATCGCGACGCCTGCCCGAACAGGCCCTGCGGCCGGAACACCAGCACCATGGCCACCAGCAGCGTGGCGATGATCTTGGCCAAAGTCGGCGAAAAGAACACCGAGATGATGCCGTCGGACAGGCCGATCAGCACGGCGGCGACGACGGTGCCGCGCAGCGAGCCGAGGCCGCCGATGATGACGACGATGAAGGACAACAGCAGCGGGTCCTGTCCCATCAGATAATGCGCCTGACTGATCGGCACGATCAGCACGGCGGCGATGGCCGCCAGCATGGCGCCGAGCCCGAAGACGCCGGCATAGACGCGGTCGACCGGAATGCCGAAGGCCTGCGCCGTCTCGCTGTCATATTGGGTGGCGCGCATGATGAGGCCGATCTTGGTGCGCGTCAGCACCAGCCAGGTGGCGATGAGCAGAAGGGCCGAAGCGGCAATGATCGACAGCTTGTAGCCGGAATAGCCGAACCAGGGCAAAAGGATGCGGTAGCTGAAGGGCGGCTCCACCGGGCGGGCTTCCGGGCCATAGAAGCTCAACGCCAGCTGCTGGATGATGTAGAGCATGCCGATCGTGGCGACGATGGTGGCTTCCGGATTGTAATTGAGCCGGCGCAGCACAAGCCGCTCGGCGACCAGCGCAATGGCGCCGACAATCAGCGGCGCAATCACCAGCGCCGCCAGGAAGCCGAGCGTGGGATGGCCGGGTATCGCCGTCGAGATCGCCCAGGCCAGCACCGCGCCCAGCATGAAGAACTCGCCATGGGCGACGTTGACGACGCGCATGACGCCGAACACCAGCGACAGCCCAAGCGCCGTCAGCGCCAACACGGCGGAGGTGACAAGGCCTTCGAGGGCGGCGAGGAGGAGATGGGGTCCGAAATGCATTCAGGGCGCCCTTACCCTCCCCTTGTGGGGAGGGTGACCGCGCAGCGGTCGGGTGGGGGTTGGGCACGGGCCGTCGCGACCCCCACCCCGTCACGCAAGCTTCGCAAAAGTGCGAAGCTTGCGTGCCGACCCTCCCCACAAGGGGGAGGGTAAGGCGCCTCACAGCGCCTGCGTCGTATAATCCCCTTCGGCCTCGTAAAGCCCGTCCTCGATCTTGGTCTTGTGGACGACATTCAGCCTGCCACCTTCGACCTTGGAGATGTTCTGGATGCCAAAACACTGGTGGATCTTGCCGTTGAAGGTCTTCGGCCCCTGCGGATGCTCCGGCCCTTCGGCGAATTCGGTCAGCGCCTCGGTCGCCTCGACCAGCTTGGCGCGGTCTTCCGGGCCCTTGTAGCCGGCGTCTTCCATCGCCTTCTTGACGACATAGAGCGTCTCCCAGCAGCCGAACATGTGGGCGGCGGTGGAGACGTCCTTGGGGTCGCCAACGGCAGCGCCATTTTCGTCGATGCCGACGGCGGCGCGGTAGGCTTTCTGCGCGGCCGAGTCATTGGCCTGGGCATAGCGCGGCGAGCCTTCCCAGAAATGGCTGCCGTCCAGGAATTCGAGGCCGGGGCTGTTGATGTCGGTGGCTTCGAGCGAATCGATGAAGCCGAACAGCTGCGGCCGGTTGGAGCCGTAGAACTCGCCGAGTTCCTTGACGAAGGTGAGCACGGCCGGGCCGACCATCACGTGGTAGATGACTTCGGTCTCGGCGGGTATCTGCGGGAAGTATTTCGTGAAAGACGACTCTGTCGGCGGGATGGCGATCTGGGCGATGACCTCGGCGCCTTGCGCCTTCAGCGCCGGCGGCAGGTAGTCGCGATGGTCGTAGCCGAAGGCGAAATCCGGGAAGATCTGCGTCACCTTCTTGCCGGCATTGGCCGCGATCCACGGCGCCATCGACTGGATCTGGCTCTTCACATCGGTGATGCCAGGCTGGAAGACGTAGCGGTTGAGCTTGGTCGAAGCGACGTGGTGGCCTTCGCTGACGACGAAATACGGGATCTTGTTTTCGCCGGCGGCCGGCGCCGAGCCGATCACCACATGCGAGAACAGCGTGCCGAAGACGATGTCGGTCTTGTGCTGGGTGGCGAACTTGCCGACCACCTCGGCGCCACGGCCGGGATCGGTGCCGTCATCCTCGATCACCAGTTCGACAGGTCGGCCATTGATGCCGCCGGCGTCGTTGATCGCCTTGACCGCGGCGGCACTGGTCTTTTCATACCAGCGGCCATAGGCGGCGCCGATGCCGGTGCGGTGCGACTGGAAGCCGATCTTGATTGGCGCCGAACTCTGCGCCTGGCTGTAGCGGACGAAGCCGGGCGCGAGCGTCAGCCCGGCGCCGGCGGCGAGACCTTTCAGCGCGGTGCGGCGGCTAAGGGTGGATTTGGAGAGATCGAAAAACCCATTCTTGTCAGTCACGGCAGTTCCCCTGTTTTTGAGTTTTGACTGTCTGTAACGAGGCAAGGCCACTCCCTTGCAGGAGGGGCAGAAATTGCATGTGTACAAACTAAATCACCAAAGCACAGAGCTTGCAAGCGGGCTTTCCGCAAAGGCATGTGGATCAGCTTGTCTCATCCGGCCGTCGGCGTGGCAAGCAACCACAGGCCGAAGATCGTGTAGGCAATCATCAGCATGGTGAGCGGCAACTGGCTGAGGGCGGCGCGCGATGG
This sequence comes from Mesorhizobium sp. C432A, assembly GCF_030323145.1. Lineage (NCBI taxonomy): Bacteria > Pseudomonadati > Pseudomonadota > Alphaproteobacteria > Hyphomicrobiales > Phyllobacteriaceae > Mesorhizobium > Mesorhizobium sp. C432A. The sequence goes on from NZ_CP100470.1 coordinate 854,754, forward strand.
CGCCTGGTGCAGTCGCCAGGCCAGTCCATGGGCAACGAGCACCGCCAGCATGTGCCCGGCGATGATGATGCCGGCCTGCAGGTTCCACAGCCACCAGGCGGAGTGGGCCCCGGCGACGAGGCCGGCCTCGATCTGCATGTCGGCGGCGCCGAACAGGTTCCATCCCAGCGCGAACGGGTCGGACAAAGCGGCAATCGCATACTGGCCGTCGACCAGCAGCGCCGTCAGATAGTGCGCGACATGATAGGCGAGCGCGATCGGTACGATCGACCAGACCAGCAGCCCGGCGGCCTCGCCGTGGGAATGTCGGCTGCCGGCAAGGCGCTGGCCGAGTATGACGGCCAGCAGGAATGCCGCCGCGAGCAGGACGAAGGTCAGCACGAGGCCAAAGCTGCTTATGCCGATGAGCGCGGTGCGGCCGGGATATTCCAGCGGGTTGATGCCGAACAGGCCGAGCCAGAAGAAGGTTTTCGACAGGCCGTCGAAGGACACCGATGACAGGCTGAGCAGCAGGAAAGCGATACCGCTTGCCGGCAGGGGCGCTGCGCCGAGCAGTTTTGAGCCCGGCCAGCAGAGAGCGAGGCGACCGTGTTCATCGCGCTCGACGATGGCGAAACGAGCCACCATGGCGAAAAAGATCGTCAGGAATTCGCCGCGCCGGCTCCAATCGCGGTAGCCAAAGGCGAGCATGGCGATGAAGGTAAGCAACCAGTAGAGGCCGGCGGCATAGGCCAGCCGCGCCGGGTCGTCGGGCGCCGGATAGATCAGTTCGAACCAGGCGAAGGCGAAGAACAGGATAACGGCCGGCAAGCGGCCGAGCCATGAAGGCAAACGCGATTTCTGTCCCTCACCGCCACGAAGCTTGAACAGGCGGCTTTCGATCCGCCGCGGGCCATACCATGGATTCAGCCACGACCAGAGATCGCCGAACAGGCCTTGCGCGATGGCAAGGCCGACCCAGAGCAGCGTCCAGATGGTTAGCGGCAGCGGATTGGAGAGCGGATCGCGGCTGCCGAACAGGCCGGCGGCGACGAGGGTTGCGAAGCCGGCAAAGGAGATGACGCTGATGATTGTGCGAGGGGTGTCGGCGAATGGGAAGAGCGGCAGGCGGCGGCGCCAGAAGCGGTGGAGGGTTGCGGGTGGCAGCAGGGCGAGAACGAGGAAGCTTACCGCGACGGCAAGCGCGCCGCCGGCGATGTAGTAGCCGGTCGGCAGGAGGAGGACGTGACCGCGGTCGGAGGCGTGCGCGAGGGCGGGGGTGGGGAGGAGTGTGAGGGTGGTGGTGATAAGGGTTGGCCGGTGACAGCCGCGCTCTACGACGCCCCCCTCTGTCCTGCCGGACATCTCCCCCTCAAGGGGGGAGATTGGCAGTTGCCCTGCCGGCGCTTCCTTTGCAACGTCGGAGATTAGCGAAGGCGGAGATGACGGGGTAATCTCCCCCCTTGCGGGGGAGATGTCCGGCAGGACAGAGGGGGGTGGGCGGGAACTCACGCTATCGCGATTTCCATTTCGTCCAGCAAGGCACCCGCCGACCCTCAAACCTTGACCAGCTGCTCCACGCGATCCTTCGCCCCAAAAATCCGGAGATAGCGCTCGATCTCCTTCTTGTCGCCCGTCGCTTTCGCCGGATTGTCCGACAGCTTCACCGCCGGCCGGCCATTGGCCTCCGTCACCTTGCAGACCAGCGATATCGCATCGAGGCTGTTGGTTTCGGTCGGCGCGCAGCCTTCGAAATCGTTGGTGAGGTTGGTGCCCCAGCCGAAGGACATGCGCACCTTGCCCTTGAAGTGCCTGTAGGTCTCCTCGATGGTTTCGACCTCGAGACCGTCGGAGAAGATCAGCAGCTTCTGCCTGGGGTCCTTGCCCTTCTCGCGCCACCAGTCGATGATTTTTTCGCCGCCTTCGATCGGCGGCGCGCTGTCGGGGCGGAAGCCGGTCCAGTCGGCGACCCAGTCCGGGGCGTCGCGCAGGAAGGATGCGGTGCCGAAAGCGTCGGGCAGCACGATCAGCAGGTTGCCGCCGTAATAGCGCTGCCAGTCCTGCAGCACCTTGTAGGGCGATTCCTTCAATTCCTTTTCCGACTTGGCAAGGGCGGCAAAAACCATCGGCAATTCATGCGCGTTGGTGCCGAGCGCTTCGAGGTCGTTGTCCATCGCCAGCAGCACGTTCGAGGTGCCGGTGAAGGCTTCGCCGATGCCTTCCTTGAGCGCCTCGACGCACCAGCGCTGCCACAGGAAGGAATGGCGGCGGCGGGTGCCGAAATCGGAGATGCGGATGCCGGGCAGCGCCTTCAAGCGTTCGGTCTTGGCCCACATCTTCCCCTTGGCGCGTGCATAGAGCACGTCAAGCGCGAAGGGACCGAAGGCGCGCATGGCGGCGCGGGAACGAAGCTCATTGATGATCGCCAGCGCCGGGATTTCCCACAGGGTGGTGTACATCCAAGGACCGCTGAAGGAGAGCTCGTACTGACCGTCGCGCTTGGACAGCTCGTAGTCGGGCAGCCGAAAACCTTCCAGCCAGGCGAGGAATTCCGGCTCGAAGATCTGCTTGCGGCCATAGAAATTGTTACCGCCAAGCCAGATCATCTCCTTCTTGGAGAAGCGCAGCGTGCGAGCATGGTCGAGCTGGTCGCGCAATTCGCCTTCGTCGATGTCGTCGGCAAGCCGCACCGAGGTGGTGCGGTTGATCAGCGAAAAGGTGGCGTCGACCTTGGGGTACATGCCCCAGATCATCTGCAGCATCAGAAGCTTGTAGAAATCGGTGTCGAGCAGGCTGCGGACGATCGGGTCCAGCTTCCAGGTGTGGTTGTAGACGCGCCGCGCTATATCGGTTCTTGCCATGTCCTGCCGTCGCCTTCGCTGCTCACGTCTGTCTTACGCAATTCCGGACGGAAAACCGCCGCACTCGTTTCCTGGAATTGCCTGGCAAGAGCTTAGTAGCATTGAATTTTTGAAAGCGCTTCCCGCTTTCCGGGCTGGCCCGACAAAAAGCAGTCGCTCCGGTCCAGCCTCAACTCTTGGCGCCCACCACCCGCAGCGCCGGACGCTTCCGGCGGCTGCCGATGCGGCCAGCCACCGGCGCGTCGGCGCGGCTGTCGGCCTGTTCCTTTTCGGCGAACAGCCAGTCGACGAACAGCTGTACGATCGGCGCTGAACGCATCTCGTTGCGGCAAACGACGTAGAAATCGTCGACCGCCGGCACCGACAGGCTGAACGGCGCCACCAGCAGGCCCCTGGCGAGCAGCATGCTGGCGGTGACGGAATCGCCGAGCGCCACGCCATGTCCGTGAACCGCGGCTTCGATGGCCGTGCGGGCGTCGCCGAGATGGTGACGGCGGCCGCGTTCGAGGTCGAGCCCGTCGGCGGCGGCCAGCCAGGTGTGCCATTCGCGGCCATCATCGCCATGCAGGATGACATGGCCAGCAAGATCCCGGCAGATGCGGAGCGGCCGGTTGTTGATCAGCGTCGGGCTGACCACCGGGAACAGTTCGAGGCCCGACCATTTGCGCATCCAGCAATCGGTCCAGCTGCCGTCGCCATAGAGCACGCAGACATCGACCTGTGGGGCGCGGATGTCCTTGGGGTCGTTGGACGGGATCAGCGTCAGCCTGATGTCGGGGTATTGCGCCATGAAGCTGCCGAGCCGCGGCGTCATCCATAAAAGCAGCAGCGCCGGCACGCAGGACACCGACAGTGTACCGGCGCTGGCTGGCCTGGTCATGCGCTGGGTGGCGGCGGCGATGCCGTCGAAGGCGGTCGAGACCGCCGGCAGCAATTCGGCGCCGTGCGGGGTGAGCTTTACCCGCTGTCCGGTGCGTTCGAACAGTTTTACGCCGAGTGATTGCTCGAGCGCCTTGATCTGGTGGCTGATCGCGCCGTGGGTGACGTTGAGCTCACTCGCCGCCTTGGTCAGCGAGGCATGCCGCGCCGTCGCCTCGAAGGCGCGCAAGGGATTCAAGGGGGGCAGACGCTTGGCCATGAGCAACCGGATACTCTGTGAGATTTTCTCACAATCAGCACCGTAACAATATCAATTGATTTTTCAATGCGGCTGCCGGACACTTTGGCAGGTCAACAGCATTAATGACGTGAAATCTACAGGCAGCCAGCGGGACAGCGACCCGGCCGGATGATGGTCAGTTTGCAGACGCTGCCGCATGCACCAGCCCGGCAGGAGGAGACCGACATGGGTTATGACAGAGGCAAGCTCGACGCGCTGCGCCGCAAATATGGCGAGAGCCATGGCGGCGAGATGTTCGACCCGAAGTTCCGCAAGGTCGCCGACAAGATCTTCTCCAAGAGCGGCACCCGACTCGCGCCCTATGCCGGCATCCCGACCTTCCTCGCCGCGCCCTACCGTGAAATCGCTGCCGACAATCCAGATTTCGGCGATTTGCAGGTGGCGATCATCGGCGTGCCGATGGATCTCGGCGTCACCAACCGGCCCGGCTCGCGCTTCGGGCCAAGGGCGCTGCGCGCCATCGAGCGCATCGGCCCTTACAATCATGTGCTGGAATGCGCGCCGACGCATGAGCTGCGCGTCGCCGACATCGGCGATACGCCGTTCCGCAGCCGCTACCGGCTGGAGGTCAGCCACGAAGACATCGAGCGCCGCACCAACCAGATCGTCGATGCCGGCGTGCTGCCGCTTTCGGTCGGCGGCGACCACTCGATCAGCCATCCGATCCTGAAGGCGGTCGGCAAGAAGGCGCCGGTCGGCATGATCCATATCGACGCCCATTGCGACACAAGCGGGCTGTTCGACATGACCAAGTTCCATCATGGCGGACCGTTCCGCAACGCGGTGCTGGACGGCGTGCTCGACCCCACCCGCACCATCCAGATCGGCATCCGCGGCTCGGCCGAGTATCTGTGGGAGTTCACCTACGAATCCGGCATGACGGTCGTGCATGCCGAAGAGGTGACGGGTCTCGGCATTCCGGCCATCATCGAGAAGGCGCGCAAAATCGTCGGCGACGGCCCGACCTACATTTCCTTCGACGTCGACAGTGTCGATCCGGCCTTCGCGCCGGGTACCGGCACGCCGGAAATAGGCGGCCTGACGACGCGCGAGGTGCTCGAACTGCTGCGCGGCTTGAAAGGTCTCAACATTGTCGGCGGCGATGTCGTCGAGGTGGCGCCGCAATATGACGCGACCACCAACACCGCCCATGTCGGCGCCCAGGTCCTGTTCGAGATTCTGAGCCTGATGGTGTTCAGCCCGGCGATCACCGGCAAGGGGGCCTGACGGATTTCACATGCAAAGGCGGCCGCCGCGCTGGAGCCGGCGGCCGTTTCCAAAACAAACAAGCTTCCAGAAGGGGAATACCAATGACAATCCATATGAAATCAACCATCGCCGCCGCGCTGATGCTCGCCGGCCTCGGCTTCGCCTCCCAGGCCAATGCCGACGCCGTCGACGACATCACCAAGGCCGGCGCCATCAATGTCGGCATCTTCTCCGACTTTCCGCCCTTCTCCTCGGCCAGCGCCGATATGAGCATCAAGGGTTACGACGTCGACGTCGCGCAGGCGATCGCCGATTCACTTAAGGTGAAGCTCAATCTGGTCAGCGTCACCGGCCAGAACCGCATCCCGTATCTCACCGACAAGCGCGTCGATATCCTGATGAGCGTCGGCTATTCCAAGGAGCGCGAGGAGGTCATCGATTTCGCCGCCGCCTATGCGCCCTATTACATCGCCGTCATCGGTCCGGCAGCGCTTTCGATCAAAGGCAAGGAAGATCTCGCCGACAAGTCGATCGCCGTCAATCGCGGCACGCTGGAGGATACGTCGCTGACCGAAGCGGCGCCGGCATCGGCCGACATCAAGCGCTTCGACAACTACAATTCCGTCATCCAGGCCTTCATCTCGGGCCAGACCCAGCTGATGGTGGTCGGCAATGATGTCGGCGCCCAGGTGCTGGCCAAGCAGGACGCGCTGAAGCCGGAGCAGAAGTTCCAGCTTCTGACCTCGCCTTCGCATATCGGCCTCAACAAGAAAGAGGACCGGCTGAAGACGGCGGTCAATGATGCGGTTGCCAAGATGCTGGCCGACGGCAAGCTCGATGAGAGCTCGAAGGCCTGGCTGAAGACGCCGCTCAATCCCGACAACCTCAAGGATTGAGTTCTCGTGGCCTTTGCCTGGCTCCCAGGCGCTGTGGGCGACATCGCGCGCGGCGCGGTCACGACGATCCTGTTGATCGTCGTGACCACGCTCGTGGGCACGCTGCTCAGCATCCTGGGCGCTGCCGGCCGGCGCAACGGCCCGGTATTCGTGAAGCGCGCCATCGCGGTCTATGTCGAGGTGATGCGCAACACGCCGTTCCTGGTGCAGCTGTTCTTCATCTTCTTCGGCCTGCCCAGCCTCGGCATAAGGCTCGATCCGATCCTGGCCGCCATGCTGGCAATGACGCTCAACATGGCAGCCTACACCATTGAAATCGTCGGCGCCGGTCTCGATGCCGTGCCCGGCGGACAAACGGAAGCAGCGCTTGCACTGGGCTTGAGACCGCGCCAGGTGTTCATCAAGATCGTGCTGCCGCAGGCGCTCAAGGTGATCTACCCGGCGCTGACCAGCCAGATCGTCATCATGATGCTGGAATCGGCCGTGGTGTCGCAGATCGCCGTGCGTGAGCTGACCTATGAGGCCGACATGCTGCAAGCCCGCACCTTCCGCTCCTTCGAAACCTATTTCGTCGTGACCCTGGTCTACCTCGTCCTGTCCATGGCCTTGCGCCGGCTGCTGGTCACAGGCGGGCGCCGCGTATTGGGGGCAGGTGTCACATGATCGAATTCACCTTCTGGGACATCGTTCGCAATCTGCTGCTCGCCGCCCGCTGGACGGTGCTGTTGTCGCTGGCGGCCTTTGTCGGCGGGGCGGTGGTAGGGCTGATCGTGCTGTTCTTCCGCATCGCCGAAAATAAATGGAGCCGGCGCATCGCTTCCGGCTACATCGCCCTGTTCCAGGGAACGCCGCTGTTGATGCAGCTGTTCCTGATGTTCTTCGGCCTGCCGATGCTCGGCCTGCGCATCGAGCCATGGACGGCAGCGGTGCTCGGCCTGACCTTCTTCGCCAGCGCCTATCTGGCCGAGATCTGGCGCAGCGGCGTCGATGCGCTGCCGCGCGGGCAGTGGGACGCTGGCGCCAGCCTTGGGCTGCACCGTCTGCAGGAGCTCAGGCTGATCATCCTGCCGCAGGCGTTCTCGATCACAAGGGCGCCGATCGTCGGCTTCCTGGTGCAGTTGATCAAATCGACGGCGCTGACCTCGATCATCGGCTTCGAGGAGCTGGTCAGAACCTCCAACGCCATCAACAACGCCACCTTCGAACCGTTCAAGGTCTACGGGCTGGTGGCGCTGATCTTCTTCGTCATGTGCTTTCCACTGACGCAATACGCCCGTACGCTCGAACAACGAGCGGCGGCCCACTGACGTCAGGCGGCGACAGTGCGTGAAGGGAACCTGCCGGAATAGAACGGCATCAACTGAGGAGAAACCAGATGAACAGACTGATTGGAAAATCCCTGACACGGCGCGGCGTGCTTGGTGCGGGCCTCGCTACAGCCGGCGTGCTCGCCATGCCGTCGATCCTGCGCGCGCAGGACAAGTCGCTGAAGGTCGGCGTCTATGGCGGCTATTTCAAGAAATCCTTCGACGAGCACGTCTTCCCCGACTTTACCAAGGCGACCGGCATTGCGGTCGAGTCGGTCGCCGAGCCGACCGGCGAAGCCTGGCTGGTGCAGCTCGAACAGGCGTCCAAGGCCGGCCAAGCCCCGGCCGACCTTTCGATGATGTCGCAGACCTCGACGCTGAAGGGCCAGTCGACCGAATTGTGGACGCCGCTCGATACGTCGAAGTTCAAGCACTACAACGACCTCTTGCCGCGCTTCGTCAACAAATATCCGGATGGCCGGGTCGCCGGCATCGGCGCCGTCGCCTGGTGGATCACGCTGGTCTCCAACACCGACGTCTACAAGGATGCGCCGACCTCATGGGAGACTCTGTGGGACAAGGCCAATGAGGACAAGCTTGGCCTTCTGGCACTTGCCTCGAACTCGTTCCTGCTCGAAGTGACAGCCAAGACCTTCATGGGCGGCACCAATGCGCTCGACACCGAGGACGGACTGAACAAGGCGTTCGAAAAGCTCGCCGAGCTCAAGCCGAATGTCCGGCTGTGGTATCGCGACGAGGCGCAGTTCGAGCAGGCGCTGAAGTCGGGCGAGATCCCGATGGGCCAGTATTATCACGACGTCACCGGCCTCGCGGTCGCCGACGGCTTCCATGTCCGCTCGACCTTCCCGAAGGAAGGCGGCATCCAGGATTCCGGCAATTGGGTGCTGTCGCGCGCCTCGACCAAGGTCGACGAGGCGCATGCCTTCATCGACTATATGAGCCAGCCGTCGATGCAGGGCCTGATGTCGCGCAAGGTCGGAACCACGCCGACGCTGAAGAAAGAGGTGCTCGACCTCAAGCCGGAAGAGTTCGCAGCCGTGTCGTCGGATATCGATCCGATCATCCCGCGCTACGACCTCTATACGTCGAAGGCCGACTGGATCAACCAGAAGTGGACCGAGCTGATCGTCGGCTGAGCCGTTCGATCCGTCTGAACCACAGCGGCCGCCGGCATAGTCCGGCGGCCCCTTAGCAAACCCTCCAAGGGATGAGCATGTCCGGACTAGACATCAACGCCGTCACCAAAAAATTCGGCAACTTCGCCGCCGTCGACAATGTCCAGCTCAACGTGCCGCACGGCACGTTCGTGTGCCTGCTCGGCCCGTCGGGCTGCGGCAAGACCACGCTGCTGCGCATGATCGCCGGGCTGGAGGAGCCGACCAGCGGCGCCATCGTGCTCGACGGCGAGGACATCACCCCGCTGCCGACGCACAAGCGCAATCTCGGCATGGTGTTCCAGTCGCTGGCGCTGTTTCCGCATCTCTCCGTCGGCGACAACATCGCCTATGCGCTGCGCATTCGCGGCGCCTCGAAGGAGGAGCAGAAGAAACGCGTCGACGAGTTGCTGGGCCTCATCCATCTGACCGGCTTTGCCGACCGTCCGGTGGCCAAACTATCGGGCGGTCAGCGCCAGCGCGTGGCAATTGCGCGGGCCTTGGCGCTGTCGCCGAAACTGTTCCTGCTCGACGAGCCGCTGTCGGCGCTCGACGCCAAATTGCGCGAGGCCATGCAGGTGGAACTGCGCCAGTTGCAGCAGCGGTTGGGCATCACCACCATCGTCGTCACCCACGACCAGCGCGAAGCCATGACCATGGCCGACCTGGTCGTCGTCATGGGCCACGGCAGAATCCTGCAGGCGGCGCCGCCGATCGAGATCTACCGCAAGCCGGCCGACGCCTTCGTCGCCGACTTCATCGGCATCACCAATCTGCTGCCGGCCGAGATCGACAGCACCGGGCGTACCACCATTCTGGGCACAGCCATTCCAGGTCTTGCCATGCCGGCGGGTCAGACCAAAGCGTCTGTTTCGGTCCGCCCGGAGGATGTGCATCTGGGCAGCCCCGGCGGCTCGGCCATTACCGGCGAGGTGAGTTTCGTTCGCGATCTCGGCGGCACCATCGAGACCTTCGTCGACGTCGGCGGTACCAGCATCATTGCGGTAACGACGCCGCGCGAGCGGCATGACGTGCCGGTCGGCGCCAAGGTCGGCGTAACATTGCCGCCGGCGAGCTGCGTGGTGCTCGGCGCATGAGACGCGAAGCGCCGAAGTCGATAGCCGATTACACGCCGCTGTTCTTTCCGGCGCTGATGCTGATCGTCTTCTTCGTCGTGCCGTTCTCGACGATGATCGCGGTGAGCTTCTTCAAGCGCAACCCGTCCGGTTTCTACACGCCGGATTTCGTGTTCGACAATTACGCCCGCTTCCTGTCGGTGTTCTTCGGCGGCGTGCTCGGCTTTTCGCTGCTGCTGGCGGTGCTGGTCGCCGTCTGCTGCGTGGCCATCGCCTTTCCCTTCACCTACCTTTTGACCCGCCGGCCGCGCCGCGTGCAGACGCTGTGGCTGGTCGGCCTCCTGTCGGTGCTGTCGCTGTCGGAGGTCATCATCGGCTTTGCCTGGTCGACGCTGTTTTCGCGCACCGCCGGCATCACCAATCTGTTCGTGGCGATCGGGCTGATGGACAAGCCGGTGGCGCTGCTGCCGACTTTTGGCGCCGTGCTGACCGGCATGGTCTACCAGGCGCTGCCCTATACGATCCTGGTGCTGTACCCCGCCCTCGTGCGCCTCGACCCGACATTGCTCGAGGCAGCGCGCACGCTCGGCGCCTCGCCGATCCGCGCCTTCTTCAACGTCGTCGCGCCGGCATTGCGCAACACCATTGTGGCGACGCTGATCATGGTCTTCGTGTTCGCCCTCGGCTCCTACCTGCTGCCGCAGATTCTGGGACGGCCTCAACACTGGACGCTGTCGGTGTTGATCACCGACCAGGCGATCTACCAGTCCAACATGCCGTTCGCGGCCGCAATGGCGGTGTTCCTGGTGCTGATCTCGCTGGCGCTGGTCGGATTGACACTGCTCGTCGGACGAAGGGAGAACGCCCTATGACCGCGACCTTGCTGCGCCGTGTCTATTTCACCATCGTCGCGCTGTTCCTGGCGGCGCCGCTGATCGTCGTCGCCGGCGTGTCGGTGAATTCGCGGCAGGAGCTCAGCTTCCCGCCGGTCGGCTTCTCGCTCGCCTGGTACGCCCAGATCTTCACCGATCCGGAATGGCGGCTGGCGCTGATCCATTCTGTGACGCTGGCCGTCTGTTCGGCCGCGATTGCCGTGGCGGTGGCGCTGCCGCTGGCCTGGTTCCTGTGGCGGCGCATCGCGCCATGGGCGAACATTTTCCAGGTGCTGGGGCTTGCCCCCTTCATCCTACCGCCGGTCATCACCGCGCTCGGCTTCCTCTCCTTCTGGGCGACGGTCGGGCTGTTCGGCCAGTTCTTCACCGCCATCATCAGCCACGCCATCTTCTTCGTGACGCTGCCGCTGGTGACCCTGTCGCTCGGCTTTGCCTCGATCGACCGCTCATTGGTCGAGGCTGCGGCGACCATGGGCGCCGATGATCGCACGGTGCTGAAGACCGTGGTGCTGCCGCTGATCCTGCCCTACCTCGTCTCGGGTTACGCCTTCGCCTTCGTCTTGTCGCTCAACGAATACATCGTCGCCTATATGACGATCGGCTTCACCACCGAGACGCTGCCGATCAAGATCTTCAACGCGCTGCGCTACGGCTACACGCCGACCATGGCTTCGGTGTCGGTGTTCTTCGTCGCGGTGGCGGCACTGGTGTTCGGCTCGATCGCCAGGTTCGGCGATATACGCAGGCTGCTCGGGGCGATGTCGTCGGATGGGAGCTGAGCGCATTCATTCTAAGTAACAGCACCAGTACAACACCCCTCGATCGCTGCTCAGACCACCAATGCCATGAAGGTGCTGAGTGCACCCTATGCACTCGCGCAGGCGGCAGCTTCGCGCCTCATCTCGGACTCAGGGGTGAACTTAAGTGCTCCTCGAAAGCGGACAACTGACTTCTTCGCCCGACTATTCGCCAGGGTCGAACTCACCTTTGAACAAGACTGTCTCCACCGGCCCGAGGGGATTGACGATCCGGCTCTCCAGGACTTCGACAAGTTTGCGTCCGACACCCGCTATGTCCACGAAATGAACGCCGATCTTCGCAGGCAAGAAACGTGACAGCCGCGTGCTGTCCCGAGTGACAATGTGGATGTCACTCCCTGGCGCGAGACCTCTTCTGCCAAGAGCGTGTAGTGCCCCCAAAAGGCCCAGTTCGTTGGCGCAAGCCAAGCCCGTCGGCGGATCTGACCAGGCCAGCATGCGATCGAACCAGGCTGCGCTCGATTCCATGGTGAACATTCCATGACCGATCAGCGACTGGTCGATCGGAATACCAGCCTCGGCCATTGCCCTTCCATACCCGGAAAGACGCATGGCACTCGCCTGGTCGCCCGGAACGAGAAGTTGCAGCGCAATGCGTCGGCAGCCCTGGTCCATGAGCCGCCGGGTCGCCTCGTAGGCAATCTGTTCATTGTCGATGTCGACATAAGGATATGCTGTATCCAGGTCAGTTCTTCCAAACGCGACGAATGGCATGCCTCTATCCAGCAATAGCTTAACGCGTGGATCACCCAAGACCATGCGCGTGATAATCAGTCCGTCTGTGCTGCCCGCCTGAAGCTGTCGCTGCACACTCTCGATGGGGTCATCATCGGGCGTGGTGGAGTAGATGGATAGACTATAACCCGCTTGCCGCGCCGCCAGCGTCATGCCTTCGATTAACGGAAGCTTCAACAGATCGGACAGATGATCTTGTGTTTCCATCGGGTAGATTGCTGTCATCGTCAGCGTGCGGCCAGTTTTGAGCGCGAAGCCATGATGATTTGGCACATAGCCGACCCGCTGCGCCACTTCCTTGACGCGAGCGATGGTGGCGGGATGAACCTCCGGCCCATCCTTCAGCGCGCGGGATACCGTGGTCACCGAAAGGGAAAGTTCCGCCGCGATCTGTTTCAGGTTGGTCATGTCGCCCGACCTCATTTGCGAAAGCGCCGGCTGATTTGCTGACTTTCACTAGGTGACCGAATTCCACCTCACGGTCAATCCAAGCTCTCGCTAAAGCAGCTTGACTCTCCTGCAATTGGATGCAATCGTAACGTTACGATTGGCAAGAATTGGCCCTTTTTAGCGCGTCTCAACAAATTCTAGGGAGGAGAACCTATGTCTTGGTTACGCATTTCCTTGACGGCATTCGCATTCTCGGCCGCCGTGCCGGTCTATGCCCAATCAGTCACCATCACGACCGCGGGCGGCGATTATGGCAACGCCATGAAGGAAGCCATGTGGGCCCCCGCTGCAAAAGAGCTTGGCTATGATATCCGCGAGGAGACCCTCAGCGACGGCTTGGCCGCCCTGAAGATGCAGGTTACCTCGGGCACGGTCACAACCGACGTCATTCACCTGGGCTCACCGGAGGGCGCGCAGGCCGCCGCACAGTCGCTGCTGGAGCCGCTCGACTACACGATCATCGACCCAAAGGCCGTGCCGGACGGCGCAAAGTCCGACTACTGCTATCCATTCGACTCCTATGGCACCGTCTTGTCGTGGAACACCAAGACCTATGGCGAAAACCCGCCGAAGACATGGGCGGAGTTCTGGGACGTTGCCAAATTCCCCGGCCGTCGTGCGCTGCGTGCCAATGCCCAGGACTCGATCGAGATCGCGCTGCTCTCCGATGGCGTAGCACCGGCGGACGTCTATCCCGTTCTCAGCACGCCAGAGGGTCTGGATCGCGCTATCAAGCGGCTCGAAGCACTCAAGCCAAATGTCGCCGTTTGGTGGACCTCGGGAGCGCAGTCGGCGCAGTTGCTGAAAGATGGTGAGGCGGATTTGGTCGTTACCTGGAACGGGCGGGCCCAAACCGTAAAAGCAGATGGCGGCGCGGCCGACTACACGTTCAAGGGTTCCGTCATTGGCACCGACTGTCTTGCGGTGCCGAAAGGGGCGCCGAACAAGGAAGCAGCTATGAAGCTCATCGCAGCGATGACACAGCCCGCGCGCGTGGCGAAGCTGACCGACTTCATAGCCTATGGCCCGGTCAATCCTGCTGGCTATGAGGGTGGCCTTATCCCCGAGGACCGTCTCAAGACGCTGGCGACCGCGCCTGAAAATGCCGGCACTTCGGTGTTTTCGAATTCAGAATGGTGGGTCAGGAATGGCGAGGCTGCCCAAAAAGCCTTCGATGAGATGATGGCCCGCTGAGTCTCAGCTCTAAGGCTTGAGCACATGATGAAGTCGCTCCCGATCACCATCGACAGCGTGCGCAAGACCTATGGATCTTACGTCGCGCTGGACGATGTCTCGCTCGACATTCGGGCTGGCGAATTCCTCACGCTGCTGGGGCCATCGGGATCGGGCAAGACCACGCTGCTCATGGCTCTGGCCGGCTTTGTCCGGCCGGATTCCGGTAGACTTCTGTTGGGCGATCGCGACATTACCCGCCTGGCCCCGAACAGGCGCAACATCGGCATAGTCTTCCAGAACTACGCCCTGTTTCCCCACATGAACGTTCTGGCAAATGTTGAGTATCCGCTGGTGCTGCGCAAGGTACCGAAAGCCGACGCCCGCCAGCGGGCGCTCGACACTTTGGACCGCGTGAAGCTCGAAGGTTTGGCGGAGCGCAACATTGCCGCATTGTCCGGCGGCCAGCGCCAGCGGGTTGCGTTAGCGCGGGCGATCGTCTTCGAGCCGCGCGTGATGCTGATGGACGAGCCGTTGTCGGCGCTCGACAAGAATTTGCGCGAAACCATGCAGTACGAGATCCGGCGTCTGCACGATGATCTGGGGATCACCACGATTTATGTGACGCATGACCAGCGCGAAGCACTGATCATGTCAGACCGGGTCGCGGTGATGAATTCCGGCCGTATTCAGCAGATCGACACGCCACAGCGGATTTATGATCGTCCATCGACCCGCTTTGTCGCGGAGTTCATGGGTGAGGCCAACATTGTGGCCCCGGGCGCGGTGCGCAGAATAGACGGCGCCGATGCATCAAGCGAAGCTCTGATGATCCGCGCCGAAAGTTTCCATCTTGATGCGAAGCTCGTCGGGCGAGACGGGGTGGCGCTCGAGGGAACGCTGCGCGCCAAGGCGTTTCGCGGCGAGAACTGGCTTTTGACGCTGGCGCTTGACGGCGGGCAAGAGATTCTTGTCTGCGTTCCGGCGGCGATGGCCAGCGGCTGCGGCGAGCTTGCGACCGGTCAGCGAGTGACCGCATATGCACCGGCAGCGAAAGTTCACGCGATACCGGGAGCAGGAGCGTGACCGTCATCGCCGATCCTGCGCTCGCGGCAGACGCACGACGCGAGCGGCGGTTCTTCCTGTCGCTTTCAGTGCCCGCGCTTTTGATCGTTGGGCTGGCGGCGATCCTGCCCATCGTCTGGATTATCCGGCAATCCTTCCTCACCACAGCGGGTGAATACACCGTCGGCAACTACGAGAAAGTGCTTTCGAGCGGACTGACATGGTCGGCACTCGTCACCACCCTTGAGCTGTCCGTGGGCACGCTGGCGATCTGCATTCTACTCGGTACCCCCTTGGCGCTCGCCCTGGCCAGCACCAGACCAAGGGTGGCCAATTTGCTGATGGCCTTCGTCATGCTGCCGTTGTGGACCTCCATTCTGGTGCGCACCTATGGCTGGCTCGTTCTGTTGCGACGCGATGGCCTGATCAACGCGGCTTTGACCGGTTCAGGCCTGACAGCTGAGCCCTTGCCGCTGGTCTACAACTTAACGGGAACGCTCATCGGCATGGTTCACTACATGCTGCCGCTCTTCCTGCTGCCCGTTTATGCGGCGATGCGCGATATCGATGCAAACCTCGTTCGCGCGTCGGCGAGCATGGGCGCCACGCTCGGACAAACGATCCGCACGGTCATTCTGCCGCTTTCGGCCGGCGGCATCTTCTCGGGTTCGATCATCGTCTTCATTTACACCATAGGGTTCTTCATCACGCCCGCGGTGCTTGGCGGCGGCAAGGTAAACCCTCTTTCCACCCGGATCGAGCGCACGCTATCGACCTTCCAGGATTGGGGCTCGGCGAGCGTCCTGGGCATCCTGCTCCTCGTACTAATGGCGTTGGTGGGGGTGATGTTCCTGGCTGCGCGGCGGCTGATTGCCGGACGCAGCATCGGCACAGCCCATGCTTGAAGCCTATCCAGATAGCAGGCTGGCCCGCATCCTCCTGTGGAGCTTTTGCGCGCTCGTTATGGCGTTCCTGATGCTGCCGACGCTCGTCGTCGTGCCGCTCTCTTTTTCGGCGTCCAATCTTTTGGAGTTCCCGCCGCGCGCATACTCGTTGCGCTGGTACGAGGCTTTCTTCGGTTCGGCGGCATGGATGGCCGCACTCAGGACGAGCCTGATCCTTGGCACATTGACGGCGATGATCGCAGTGCCCCTGGGGCTGCTGGCCTGCATTTCGATAAATCGGCTCGGCGGAAAGGCCGCCATTGCCATTCAGGGTATTCTGCTAACCCCTTCTATCGTGCCGGGAATCCTGCTCGCGATTGGTCTCTTCTTTGTTCTGGCGGCCCAACGTCTGGTCGGAACGCTGTTCGGTGTCCTGGTCGGACATGTGGTGCTGGCCATTCCGGTCGCCTGCATTGTGTTGGTGCCCGCCTTGGCCCGCTTTGACTGGAACCAGGTTCAGGCGGCGCGCAGCCTGGGCGCAAACTGGGCAAGAGCCATTGGCGGAATAATTGTCCCCCAACTTCGGATAAGTCTGTTGTCGGCCACGCTGATGGCCTTCCTGACCTCGCTCGATGAATCCGTCATTTCGATCTTCGTCGCGAGTGGTCAAAACAGCACGCTGCCGAAGCTCATGTTCCTGTCGCTGCGCGATCAGATCGACCCGACCATTGCGGCGATTTCGACCTTGTGGACCGTCATCGTCGTGGTCGTTGTCCTCGTCGTGACCCTTCGCCAAAAATCCTGACCGAGATTGGAAACATGCCCAACAATCATCATGCAGCCGACGATCTGGCGGATCATTCAACGGACATACCCCAGGTGGGGTTGGCGATCATCACCGGCTCGGCGAATTGGGGTCTCGCCTTTCCGGAAGATGTCGAAGTCGATGGCGTCCGCACCTTGCAACGAGACATGAGTTTCGAAACCCCTTTCGGTCCCAGCGACAATTGGAAACTGCTCGAATTCGATGCATCTATTACCGTCGAGGGCAAAACGAAACGTGCCCTGTGCATGTATTCGCACGGCAATCCCCGAGACCATATCGACCATTCCTGTCATCGCCGCGCGTTCTGGGTCTTGATGAAAGCGGGTGTAAGGCAAGTGCTGGCCTGCTCGACCGTTGGCGCCGTCAACAAGGCGATCCAGCCCGGCGACATAGTCGTAAACGCCGATATCATCGAACTGTCGCAGACCCCGTTTTCACTTCTGCCTGGCCGCCAGAGCTTCGACTGCTCGGGCAAGCAGATCGTATGTCCAAGATGTGCGGCATTGTTGGCCGAGACCGCCCGGCGCCATTGGCCAGCCGAATGCCGCGTCCATGGCATCGAGCAGCAGTTGGTGGCTGCCCACTGCTACGGGCCGCGACTGACAACTCCCGCCGAAGCTCTGGCGTATCGAAACATGGGAGCGGACGTGCTCAACCACTCGATCGCCCCTGAGGCCACCTTATCGCGCGAGATCGGCGCCTGTTTCGTGCCCCTGGCGTTCGTCACGGCCGGCTTCAACGACTATATGGACCGCGAGCGCCAGAAATTGCTGCAGGAGCACGTGCTGCCGAGCCTCTCTATGACAGCCTCGCGGGTTGCGCTGGAGACCGCGGCGCGACTTCCGGCCAATCCGGAATGCTCTTGCCACGGCTTGAAGTCGCCCCAACCGGCAGAGCGTTCTACCCGGTTCTGAAAAGCAGCGAGAGTCTGGGATCGTTCACTCGCAACGATGCTCGCGTCGAACTGAGAGTCCGCTTTTGAAGATCCCACGCCCGAAGCGTTCGGCCGCTTCCGGTCCCAAAGGCGACACCATACATCTGCTCTGCAGTGACTGCTTCGGGCAGTTGGCGGACCGCTTGGTGCGTCTTCAATGGCTGAAGACGAGCGGCGGCGCCAATCGATCCCGCCGCAGCCAGCGCGCTAACAGCAGCACCGCCACCACGGCCAGACCCGACGCAAGGCCGATCCAGATGCCGACGCCGTGCAGGCCGAAATGGAAGGCGAGCAGCACGCCGAGCGGCAGGCCGATGCCCCAATAGCCGATCGCGGCATAGATCATCGGCACCTTGGTGTCGTGCAGGCCGCGCAGCATGCCGGCGGCAACGGCTTGCGCACCGTCGAAGATCTGAAACAGCGCGGCAAAGGCCAGGAACGACACGGCCAGCGCGATCACCCTGGCGTTCGCCGGATCGGTCATGTCGATGAAGGCGCTGATCAACAGATGCGGCCACAGCACCATCACCAGCGCCATCAGCGCCATGGACGAGACGCCGATGACGAAGGCGGTCCAGCCGGCGCGCGAAACGCCGGCCGGATTGCCGGCGCCGTGGGCCAGCCCGACGCGCACTGTGACGGCCTGGTTGAGACCGAGCGGCACCATGAAGGAGATCGAGGCGATCTGGATGGCGATGGCGTGCGCGGCGAGCGAATCCGCATCGATCAGGCCCATCAGCAGGGCTGCGGCGTTGAAGATCGTCACCTCGAAGGCGAGGATGCCGGCGATCGGCATGCCGAGCCGCAGCAGACCCTTGAAGCGCGGCCAGTCGGAGCGCCAGAAGCGGCCGAACAGGCGGTAGCGGCGGAATTTCTTCTCCAGCATCACCACGGCTGCCAGGCCGCAAAACATCAGCGTGCTCGACAGCGTGGTCGCCAGCCCCGAACCGGCAATGCCCATCGAGGTGACGCCGAGATTGCCGAACATGAACACCCAGTTGAAGAAGGCGTTGCAGGCGACGGCGACGAAGACGATGATCAGCGCCCAGCCCGGCCGCTCCAGCGCCGAGATGAAGGAACGCAGCACGATATAGCCGTAGAAGGGCAGCACCGCCCATTCCAGCCAGCGCAGATAGATGCCGGCCTGATGTGCCAATGCCGGCTCCTGGCCCATGGCCAGCAGAATGGCCTCGCCATGCCACAGCACCATCCAGATCGGGATCGAGATCAGGATCGCCAGCCACAGCCCTTGCCGCACGGTGCGGCGCAAATCGCGCACCGAATAGCGGCGGCGGCCAAGCTCGGTGGCGATCATCGGCGAGGTCGCCAGCATCAGGCCGAGGCCGAAGATCAGCGGCATGAAATAGAGGTTGGCGCCGAGCGCGCCGCTGGCCAGCGTGTCCGCGCCTAGACGCCCCATCATCATGACGTCTGTGGCGGTCATCGCGGTCTGGCCGAGATTGGTGAGCACCATCGGCCAGGCCAGCGCCAGCGTCGCCCTGATTTCCTGACGCCAAAGATTTTCCGGCGCACGAGCGCCGGCTTCGATCGCAGACATTGTCCTGCTCTTTCCGATTGCGGCGCGTCGGCAACGAGGCCGGAAGCCGCACTTCCAAACGGCAAAACCTTCGGTTTCGCAGCGTTTGCGTCGTTCTATTGGACGAAATGCGGCATGAAGGCAAGGGAGGACGGGCAGCCGGCGATTGAGCCAGAGGCGGGAACCCCCTCCTGTCCGGCCGCCCTTGGATCAGCCGATGCTTTCGCCACCGTCGATCACCAGCGCCTGGCCGGTCATGAAGGATGAGCGGTCGGAGACGAGGAACAGGATCGCTTCGGCGATCTCCTCGGCGCTGGCCCAGCGGCCCATCGGAATCCTGGTGCGGACATAGGTTTCGATCGCATCGCGTCCGCCCATCTGGGCGATGAACGGCTCGTTGAAAGGCGTGTCGACCCAGCCGGGGCAGAGCGCGTTGACGCGCACATTGTGCCGGGCATAGTCGAGCGACATCTGCCTGGTCATCGCCACCACGGCATGTTTGGACGTGGCATAGGCGATCATCTCGCGGTCGTAGAAGACGCCCGAATTCGAAGCCGTGTTGAGGATGACGCCGCCGCCTTGCGCGACCATTGCCGGCATGACCAGCCGCGCGGCCAGAAACTGCGCCCGTACATTGATGCGCCATGACGCATCCATACCATCGACCTCGACCTCGGTCAGCGTGCCGCCGACCTGGATGCCGGCGTGATTGTGCAGAATGTCGATGCGGCCATACTTGCCGAGAGTGCCTGTGATGAGCTTCTCGACCGCGGCGTCGTCAGAGACGTCGGTAACAACGGCCTCGGCCTGCCCGCCCACTGCCCGGATGTCCGCCGCTGTCGTCTCGCCGCTGGTCTTATCCCGGTCGGCGATGACCACCACAGCGCCTTCCCTGGCCATGATCATGGCGCCGGCGCGGCCGATGCCGGAACCGGCGCCCGTCACCACGGCGATGCGGTCTCTAAGGATCATGAATTTGTCTTTCAGCTGGATGGCTTGTTCAGTTTGACGGCTGGCGCTGGCGCAGCTGCCATTGGGCAAGCACCACCAGAAGAACCGAGGCGACGAGCACGATGGTGGCGATGGCGTTGATTTCCGGCGTCACGCCGCGCCGGATCGAGGCGAAGACATAGATCGGCAGCGTCGTCTGCGCGCCGGCGACGAAGAAGGCGACGATGAAATCGTCGAAGGAGAAGGTGAAGGCGAGCAGGAAACCGGCGACCACAGCCGGCATGATCTGCGGCAGCACGATCGAGCGAAACGTCGTCAGCGGCGTGGCGTAGAGATCGCTCGAGGCCTCGACCAGGTTGCGGTCGAGGCTGGCGAGACGCGTGCCGACGATCATCGTCACCAACGCCATCGAAAACAGGCCGTGGGCGGCGATGATCGATCCATAGCCGAGCGACAGGCGCGGCGGCTGGTCGTTTGGCCAGATCGAGGCGAGGAACGGGTTGAGCACGCCAAACAGCTGGACCAGCGCGACAAGCGTCGAGATGCCGATGACGACGCCGGGAACGACGATCGCGGCACCCATCAGCGCGTCGAAGACGGCGCGGGTTCTGAGCCCGACCCGCGCCAGGCCGAGTGCCGCCGCCGTGCCGCACACCGCCGCCAGAAGGGCGCTGGTGGTGGCGATGAACAGGCTGTTCTTCAACGCCTCGACCAGGAACGGGTTCGACAGCGCCGTGCCGTACCACTGCACCGAAAAGCCGGTGAACTCGCTGGCATGGCGGCCGGCGTTGAAGGAAAACAGCACGACCAACGCGATCGGCAGATAGAGGAAGGCGAAGACGGCTGTGACGAAGGCGCGCATCAGATCAGATCCACCCTGCGGGCGCCCGACACCCGTGTCGAAATGCGGTTTGCCGCGATCAGCACCACCACCGAAACCGCCACCAGCGTGATGGCGATGGCCGATCCGAACGGCCAGTTGCGCGACTGCAGGAACAGGTCGACCAGCGCATTGCCGATGAAGAACACCTTGCCGCCGCCAAGCAGCGTCGGGATCAGGTATTCTCCGAGCAGCAGGATCATGACCAGCGAGAAGCCGGTCATGACGCCCGGCAGCGACAGCTTCAGCGTCACCCCCAGAAAGGTTGAGAGCGGGGTCGCGCCGAGATCGGCGGAGGCTTCCAGCAGCCTTCGGTCGAGCCGCTCGAGACTGACATAGATCGGCAGGATCATCAGCGGCAGATAGCCATAGACGATGCCGAGCAGCACGGCGCCCGGCGTGTTGATCAGCCTGACATCCTCGATACCGACAAAGGCCAGCAGCGCGGGAATGCCGCGTCCGCCCAGAATGTACATCCAGGCATAGGTACGCATCAAAAGGCTGGTCCAGAACGGAATGACGACGAGCGCAAGCAGGATCAGCCGCCAGCGTTGCGGCGCCTTCAGGGCAAGGTAGTAGGCGACGGGGTAGGCGACGAGCAGGCAGGCAAGCGCGCCCACCGGCGCCAGCATCATGGTGTTCCAGAAGGCAGTCGCCCGCGCCGGGAGGTTGGCATATTGCGCCAGCGTGAAGGCGGCCTGGTAGCCGCCCTCCGGCGCCCGCTCGCCGACGCTGAACACGGCAATGGCGACGAACGGCAACACCAGAAACACCACCAGCCACGCTGTAGCCGGAGCGAGCAGCAGCGCTGTCAGGATGTTATACCGAAATCTGTTGCCGTGCATGGAAACCGCCCCGATGCCGGCGGACATAGGCCCACCGGTTTCCGTTTGCGTCGGGCCGGCCTCAAGCCGACTTGAAGCGCGCCATCAGCTCGGCGCGGCCGGGATCGGTCAGCGTCGCCGCCGCACCGAATTCCAGCGGTGTCAACAGGTCGGCCGCCGGATAGAGGATCGGATTGTCCAGCACTTCCTTGGGCAGCAGCTTGTTGACGCGTGCGTCGGTCGACGGCGCGCCGTTGGCCAGATGCTCCTTCACCGCGACCTCAGGGGTCATCAGATAGTTGAGCAAGGCATAGCCGGCCGGCTTGTTCGGCGCGTCCTTCGGGATGGCGTAGAAATCGGTCCAGATTTCGCCGCCCTCCTTGCCCAGCACATAGGCGATCTCCGGGATATCGCGATGCAGCTGTGCGCCGTCATTCGTCCAGCACATGGTCATCCAGGCGTCGCCCGCCCGCATGCCCGGCTGGTAGTCGGACGAGACCGCGAACAGATGCGGCTTGACCTTGAGCAGCAGCTCCTCGGCCTTGGCGAGTTCGTCCTGCTTCAGCGAGTTGAAGGAATAGCCGTGATATTTCAGCGCGTTGCCGATTGTGGTCAGCTGGTAGTCGTGGACCATGGTGCGGCCATCGCCCTCGGCCATGGCGACGTCCCAGAATTCCTTCCAGCTGGTCATCGGCTTGGCCAGCTTCTTGGTGTTGACGGCAAAGCCCGTGGTGCCCCAGTTCTTCGGCACCGCGTAGGTCGTGCCGTCGATCGTGCCTTCCGAGGTGAAGCGCGGGTCCTCCTGGGAGCTGTCGAAATTCGGCAGCTTGGCCATGTCGAGCGGATCGATGATGCCGAGTTTCTTGTAGGTCGAGATCGTGTAGTTGGTCGGCACGAACAGGCTCCAGCCCGAGGCGCCGGCCTGCAGCTTGGCAAGCATCTCCTCATTGGAGCCGAAGACGTTGACCTCGATGGCGACGCCGGTGTCCTTCTTGAAATTCTCGAAGGTCTGCGGGTCGTGGTAGTTCGGCCAGGTGGCGATCGACATGCGGTCGCCAAGGTTTTCGGCAGCGAAGGCCGGTGTCGGCATGATGCCGAGCTCGCGCGCCATCACCGCGGTTGCGATGCCAAGGCCGGTGAGGCCGAGGAAGTCGCGGCGGCCGATCGAGCCGCGCTTCAGGCGCATCAGCTGGTCGACGAAGTTCTCAGGGCTAATCGGCAGTCCGTCACGATATGATTTCGACATTTTTTGCTACCCTCTGGTTGGTCCCGTTGTTCTTGGTCTCCGGAAACGCCAGCGGCGTCCCGGAGGCAAAGCCGATGGCGACGGGTTCACCCGGCTTGAAGAGGTTGCCATGGCCGATCACATGGTCGGCCTTGGCCAGCAGCGTTCCGATGCCCTGCACCTCGATGGCGTATTCCGCCGTCGAGCCCAAGAAGATCCGGTTGCGCACGATGCCCTTGAAAGGGCTGCCTTTGGTGGCGCCGAGGCTTAGCGATTCAGGACGCAGGCTAACAGAAACGGTCTCGCCCTGCTGCAAGGCGGTTCGTTTGCGCGCGGCAATGACGGTTCCGTCCGCCAGCGCCACATTGACAAGATCGCCTGTATGCCCGGCAACCTTGCCGCTCAACAGATTGGTCTTGCCGACGAAGTCGGCGACGAACAGGTCGGCCGGCTCGTCATAGATCTCGCTTGGTTGCCCGAGCTGTACGATGCGGCCGCCGTTCATGACGCAGACGAAGTCGCTCATCGACAGCGCCTCCTCCTGGTCGTGGGTGACCAGCACGAAGGTGATGCCGATCTCGCGCTGCAGGTTCTGCAACTCGATCTGCATGTCGGTGCGCAGTTTCTTGTCGAGGGCCGCCAGCGGCTCGTCGAGCAACAGCACGGCCGGCTTGTTGACCAGTGCGCGCGCCAGCGCGACGCGCTGCTGCTGGCCGCCGGAAAGTTCGTGGATCTTGCGGCGGCCATAGCCGGCGAGCCGCACCATTTCGAGCGCCTCGCCGGCGCGCCGGCCGATTTCCTGCGACGACAGGCGCGGCCGTGCCTGGCGCAGCCCGTAGGACACATTGGCTTCGACATCGAGATGCGGAAACAGCGCGTATTGCTGGAACACCATGTTGACCGGCCGGCGATAGGGCGGCGTTCCGGCCATGTCCCGGCCACGGATGAACACCTGGCCTTCGCTCGGCTGCTCGAAGCCGCCGATCATGCGCAGGCATGTGGTCTTGCCGCAGCCGGACGGTCCGAGAAGGGCGACAAAGGCGGAGGGCGGCACAGCGAGATCGATGCCGCTGACGGCGGTCACAGCGCCATAGCGCTTGGTGACGCCGCGAAACTCGATGTCGGGCACTGCGGTCAAAGTGCTGGCTCCAGCAACAGGGCTATTCCAGGACGCTACCAGAGCCAATGGCGTCTAGTATATACCTCGTTGGTGGTATATCTGATCTATTTTCTCGTTTAAGGGGGTATAGATTGAGTGCGTCCCGCAGCGACGAATACAGCCGGCTCGCAGCCCTTGTCGCGGCGACACGGGAGACGAGCGGCGACCTGTTCGGCAAGGCAATGGTCGGCTGGTTGAGCCAGCATGTCGGCTTCGACCACTGCGTGATCTTCGGTTACCGCGGCGCCTCGCGACCGCCGCTGCTGTTCGAAACCTTCTCGCCGGCCGAGAGCCATGTCTTCGTCACGCTCTATCAGGAAGGACCTTATCTTCTCGACCCATTTCATCACGCGGCGGTGGAGCGCAAGGAGGGGTTCTGGCGCATGCGCGAACTGGCGCCCGACCGCTTCTATGCCAGCGAGTATTTTCGCACCTACTATAGCCAGACAAGGCTGGCCGAGGAGGTCGGCTTCTTCGTGCCGCTGCCCGGCAAGGATGCCCTGGTGCTGTCGCTGATGCGATTTCACGCCTCGGGTCCCTTCGGCACCGCCGATGCCAGGCTGCTGCGCGACATGGCGCCGGCGGTCATCAACTTCGCCCGGTTGCGCTGGCCCGCACTTTCGGCCGAGGAGCAGGACGAAGCGGAGCAGGGCGAGACGATCGCCGCCGTCAACGAGTTCGACCGCGCCCACATTTGGGAAAGCCTGTCGCTGACCCCGCGCGAAAAGCATGTCGTCGATCTGGTGCTGCAGGGGCATTCCACCGAGTCGATCGCAAGAGCCATGCGCATCGTGCCGGGAACGGTGAAGGTCCATCGCCGCAACATCCATCGCAAACTCGGCATCAAATCCCAGGCCGGGCTGTTCGCCCGCTTCATCGAGATCATCGAGAGCCGGCGTTGAACTCGCTGAGGCAGACATCGTTCACTTGCGGGCGACAGACTGCTACGGATTACCCGAAACCAGTCGCTTCCTCATACGCCCCGGAGAGCAGACGATGGCATTCAGGCGCAGAAAGAACACGGCCGCGATCCCTCGCACGGTGCCGGCTTTCGAGCACATCGTCACCGAGGCGAGCGACAGTTTCCTGTGGCGGCTCGACGACTATCCCTGGGAGCGCAATGTCTGGAATTTTCATCCGGAATACGAGATCCATCTCCTGAGGAAGTCTTCCGGTGTCGCGCTGGTCGGCGATCACATCGGCGAATTCGGGCCGGGCTACCTGAGCATCGTCGGCGGCGGGCTGCCGCATGACTGGGTGACATCGGTGCAACCCGGCGAGCTGATCGAAGGACGCGACATCGTGCTGCAATTCGATCCGCAGCGGCTGCGCGGCTCGGCGGGACTGCTGCCTGAGCTGCGCGAACTAGAACCGTTCCTGGAGCGATCGCTGCGCGGCATCGTCTTCCATGGCCGCGCCGCGCTCGACGGCGCTGCGCTGATGGAACGGATGGGCACCGTGCACGGGCTCGCCCGGTTTTGCCTCTTCCTCGAACTGGTCGATCTGCTGGCCAGGACCGACGAATACGAGCTTTTGTCCTCGCCGGATTTCTCACCCGCGCTCGACGCAACCTCGCTGGACATCATCCAGCGCACGCTGACCTATCTCTTCCAGCACTTCGCCGAGGACCTGAAGCTGCCGGAGGCGGCGGAGCTGGCGGGGATGAGCGAAAGCACGTTTTCGCGCTTCTTCCAGAAAAACACCGGCAACAGTTTCAGCGACCACATCGCCAAGCTCCGGCTCTGGCAAGCCTGCAAGCTGCTGGCGGACACCGATATTCCGATCACCGATATCTGCTTCCAGGTCGGCTACATGAACATCTCCAACTTCAACCGCGCCTTCCTGCGCAAGCACCGGATGACGCCGTCATCCTACCGCAAGCTGTCGAAGCAGCGGATGACGATGCGCGCCTGAAAACCGGCCTTCCTCACTCCATCGGTACTCATGTGACAGAGGCCGTGCAGGCGGGCCGGATTTTGCAGCGCACAATGCATAAAAGTACAGGTCTGCTGCAACGGGGCTTCTAGCGCGGCCTTTAGCAACTCCTCATTTTGGCGATCGGTGGCTTGTCGCTCGGGCGATGGCGAGGATCGCGCAACCGAAGACTTCCGCTTCCTGCGACTGTTCCTGGAGGAGAAAATCAATGAAACCAATTCGGCTCGCTGCGAGCATAAGCGCAGCTTTCATGCTTACCACGACCCTCTCGACCATGGCGCTGGCGGCGCCGGTCTGCTCGGCGCCGGTCAAGGTGCTGGCGCAACCGCGTGACGGGCTGACGCTGCTGGAGGCGTCCAAGGACGAGTTCCAGAAACTGGCCGGCGCCAGCTTCCAGATCGACTATCTCAACGAGAACGACCGCCGGGCGAAATCGCGCGCCGATGCGTCCACGGTGGGCAACTACAACGTCTACTATGTCGACGAAGCCAATGTCGCGCTGTTCGCCTCGTCGAAATGGATCGTGCCGCTCACCGACTATTACCCGGCTGACTACGACTACGCCGATTTCGACCCGGGCCGGCAGAAGGTCGCTACCTATGACGGCAAGGTGTGGTTCGCGCCGCTGACCGGCGGCGGCGACCTGATGGTCTACCGCAAGGACATTCTGGAAGCCGCCGGCATCCAGCCGCCGAAGACGCTGGACGAGTTGATCGCCGACGTGCCGAAGCTGACCGATCCCGACAAGGGCATGTACGGCATCGCGCTGCGCGGCGCGCGTGGCTCGGGCGCCAATGTCTGGCGCTGGATGCCGTTCTTCAAGGCCTATGGCGGAAAATGGTTCGACGGTGACAAGCCGGCTTTCAACTCCGAGGCCGCGGTCAAAGCGACCGAGACCTATCTTAAACTGTTCAAGGATTCAGCGCCCGGCACGCAGACCGGCAGCTGGGATGAATCGACCGGCGCCTTCCTGTCGGGCCAGGTTGCCATCTTGGTCGAATCGACGCCGCTGTCGGGCATGGCGGTCGACCCGAAGACCTCGCAAGTGGTCGGCAAGATCGGCTTCCTGCCGCCGCCTTCGCCACTGACCGGCGGCGGCTACGGCCATGGCCTCGCCATCGCCGCCAAGGCCAATGCCGATGACGCCGCGAAGCAATGCGCCGGCCTGTTCATCGCCTGGGCGACGTCGAAGGAGAATGAGAAGCGCCGGCTCGACGCGCACCAATTCGGCGAGCTCAACCGCACCAGCGTGCTGTCCAGCAAGGAGTTCGCCGACATCTATGGCGCCGATCTCGGCCAGGCGCTTGCCGATACCGGCAAGGTGACGGCAGTGAACTTCTGGCAGGATCCGCGCTGGCCTGATCTCGGCGACCGCTGGGGCATCATCCTGGAAGAGCTGGTCACCGGCACGCGCACCGACGTCAAGGGCGGCCTCGACGAACTCGAGGCCTACGCCGACGAGCTGGTGAAGAAGAAGTAATCCTCCCGCCCGCGGCGCGCCGTCCACGGCATTCGACTGGATGCCGGGACCTGTGCGCCGCGGGTTCTCTCCAAAAAGGCACAGCCCGAGGATAGGCCATGCGCCGACGCTCTTCCCTGCCCGTGACGTTTCTGGTTCCGACGCTCGCCATTCTTCTGGTGCTGTCAATGGTGCCGACGCTCTACGCCATCGTCATCGCCCTGCAGAACCGCGAGCTGAGTTCCTCGGACTATTCCTGGGTCTGGTTGTCGAACTTCATCGACCTGTTCGCCGACCGGCGTTTCCTCAACGCGGTCTGGGTTTCGGTGAAGTGGGAAATCGTCACCGTCGTGGCAACGATGATGGTGGCCATCGGGCTCGGCGTGCTGATGTTCGAAGTGGCGTCGCCGCGGCTGCGCAACATCTACTGCCTGCTGTTCATCATCCCGGTGCTGTTGCCGCGCGTGTCGGCGGCTTTCGTGTGGAAGTTCGCCTATCATCCGCTCTACGGCATCGCCACCTACCCCTACCGGCTGATCACCGGCGGGCTGATCTTCGACCCGCTTTCGAAGCCAGCGACGGCCCTGTTTGCCGTCGCCTCGGTCGATGTGTGGCAGTGGGGACTGTTCTTTGCCGTCATCGTGCTGAAGCTGCTGGAAACGCTGCCGCCGCAGCCGATCGAGGCAGCGCGGCTCGACCATGCCAAGCGCTGGCAGATCCACGCCTATGTGACCTTGCCGATGCTGAAGGCGCCGCTGATCAGCCTGATGTTCGTCAAGATGATCGAATCGCTGCGCTCCTTCGACCTGATTTATGTGATGACGCGCGGCGGGCCGGGCGTGGCGACCGAGACGCTCGACATGTACGCCTTCTCGCAAGGCTTCATCGAATCCGGCAAGGTGTCCTATGCCTCGGCCATGGCGGTGCTGATGATGATCGCGACTGTCATCACCTTCACCATGCTGTGGAAGCGGGTGCAGGCATGAGGCCGTATCGCATGAGACCGGGCCGCCTCATCGGCAAGATCATCCTGGCCTTCGCCGGCTTCATGGCGGTGTTTCCGCTCGCCTGGACGGCGGTCAATTCGCTGAAGAACAATGTCGACATCATCACCCGCGTGCCGCGCCTGGTGTTTACCCCGACCTTCGACAATATCAGCTACATCATCGGCCGCGACAGCGTAATGACCGGTCTCTATAACTCGGTCATTTCCTGCGGCGTCGCCGTGCTGATCGGCGTCATGCTCGGCCTTCCGGCAGCCTATGCGGTGGCGCGCTATCCCAATCGCTTCGCTGGCGACATCCAGTTCTTCGTGTTGTCGCTGCGCTTCCTGCCCCCGGTGGCAGTCGCCATTCCGCTGATGGTGATCTGGCTGCAGATCGGGCTCTACGACACCTTGCCGGCGCTGATCGTCACCTATTCGCTGCTCACCATCTCGGTGATCATGTGGCTCGCCATTCCCGCCTTCCAGGCCGTGCCTAAGGAAATCGAGGAAGCCGCTTTCCTCGACGGCTACGGCGCTTACTCGGTGTTCTGGCGCATTGCGCTGCCGGTAGCGGCGCGCTCGCTGATCGGCGCCGTCGCCTTCAGCTTCGTGCTGGTGTGGAACGAATTCCTGATCGCGCTGATGCTGTCCAGTTCCAACGCCAAGACATTGCCGATCGTCGCTTCCGAACTTTCACAGCAAGGCATGAACGTGCCGTGGGGAATCCTCAACGCCTCGGTCGTGCTGTTGTCGCTACCGCCGCTGCTGTTCCTGGGCGTGCTCAGCGGCTTCCTGAATTCCGTTTTCCGGCAAAAAAAGACTTGATGCGAGGACTTACCTATGCGGGCACTGGTGCTTGAGAAAAAAGGCGAACTGTCGCTGCGCGAGATCGCGCTGCCGCTCGACGTCGGACCGGGCGATGTCAAGATCGCCATCCACACGGTCGGCGTCTGCGGCAGCGACGTGCACTATTATACGCATGGCGCGATCGGCAGTTATGTCGTGCGGGCGCCGATGGTGCTCGGCCACGAAGCCGCCGGGACCGTTGTCGAGGTGGGCGCCGAAGTCGAGACGTTGAGGGTCGGCGACCGCGTCTGCATGGAGCCGGGCGTGCCGAACCTGTCGTCGCGCGCGACGAGGCTCGGCATCTATAATGTCGATCCCGATGTCAGCTTCTGGGCGACACCGCCGGTGCATGGCGTGCTGGCGCCCTATGCCGTGCACCCGGCCGCCTTCACCTACAGACTGCCGGAGAATGTCACCTTCGCCGAAGGCGCGATGGTCGAACCCTTTGCTATCGGCATGCAGGCGGCGAGCCGCGCCCGCATCGTGCCTGGCGACGTCGCCGTCGTCGTCGGCTGCGGCCCGATCGGCATCATGATCGCGCTGGCGGCGCTGGCCGGCGGCTGCTCGAAGGTGCTGATCTCCGATTTTTCCGCACCCAAGCTCGAGATTGCCGCACAATATCCCGGCATCGTGCCGGTCAATATAGGTGAGCAATCGCTGGTCGACGCAGTCTCCGCCGCGACCGACAATTGGGGCGCGGATATCGTGTTCGAGGCGAGCGGCGGCCCGAAGGCATTCGCCGACCTGTTCGATGTCGTGCGGCCGGGCGGCGCGGTGGTGCTGGTCGGACTGCCGGTCGAACCGGTCAGCCTCAACGTTCCGGCGGCGATCTCCAAGGAAGTGCGCATCGAGACGGTGTTCCGTTACGCCAACATCTTCGACCGCGCGCTGCAGCTGATCGCCTCGGGGAAGGTCGACCTCAAGCCGCTGATCACCGGCACTTATGATTTCTCGGACAGCATCGAGGCCTTCGAGCGGGCGGCGCAAGGCAAGCCGCAAGACGTCAAGCTGCAAATCCTCCTTACCGGCGAGAAGGGCTGACCATGTCCGCGATCGTTTGCTCCCATGTCGACAAGGCTTACGGCGCCACCACCGTCATCCGCGACCTCAATCTCTCGATCGAGGAGCACGAATTCGTCGTATTCCTCGGCCCGTCCGGCTGCGGCAAGTCGACCTTGCTCAGGATGCTGGCCGGGCTGGAGGATATCAGCGGCGGCGAAGTGTCGATCGGCGGCAGAGTGGTCAACGATCTCGAGCCCGGCGAGCGCGGCATCGCCATGGTGTTCCAGAACTATGCGCTCTACCCGCATATGACGATCTTCGACAACATCGCCTTCGGACTCAAGCGGCAGAAGGTTTCGGCGGCCGAGATAAAGAAGCGGGTCCAAGCGGTGGCAGAGACGCTCGGCCTCGAACCTTACCTCGCCCGCAAGCCGACCGAACTTTCCGGCGGCCAGCAGCAGCGCGTGGCGATTGCGCGCGCCATGATCAAGACGCCGAAAGTGTTCCTGTTCGACGAGCCGCTGTCCAATCTCGATGCCAAGCTGCGCAACCACATGCGGGTCGAGATCGCCCGGCTGCATCAGTCGCTGAAGACCACCACCGTCTATGTCACCCACGATCAGTTGGAAGCGATGACGCTGGCCGACCGGATCGTGCTGCTCAGGGATGGCGTTATCGAACAGATCGGCTCGCCTGCGGAGATCTATCGCCAGCCGGGCAATCTGTTCGTCGCCGGCTTCATCGGTACGCCGAACATGAATTTCATCGACGTGGCCGTCGGGCGGAAGGACGAACGCTGGACGCTGACAGGCGGCGGCTCGAGCTTCTCCATAGAAGGCTCGGGCTTCGATCTACGCGGCGTCCAGCGCGCCGTGCTTGGAATCCGACCGCCGGACCTGAAGACCGCCGGCGCTCAGAGCATCAATCTTCTGCAAGGCACCGCCGACCTCATCGAGTTCCATGGCAATGACGCGCTGGTGACGTTCGCCTGCGGCGGCAAGGAGGTCGGCGCATTGGTATCGGCCCGCGAATGCCCGGCGTTGCGCGCGCCTGTGCGCTACACATTCGAGGAGGAGAGCGTGCATCTGTTCGACGCGGCGACCGGCGCATCCTTGCGCCGGCGAGAAGCCTAAATCTGTACGCAATTCCGGACGGAAAACCGTTTCACACTTTTCCTGGAATTGCTCTAGCCGACCGCGTCGAGCGCCTGCCGCTGGCGGTGCATTTCGAGGAAGATCCTGTAGTCGCGGTCGAAGCGGCCTGACGCGGCCGGGTTCGAGGTGCGCGCCCTGCCGCCTTGCTGCATGGCGACGCAAGCGGCATTCAGGTCCGGGAACAGACCGGCCGCGGTGGCGGCGACCATGCCGGTGCCGAGCAGAACGGCTTCGTCGGCCAGCGGCTCGATCACCGCGCAGCCGGTGGCGTCGGCATAAAGCTCCATCAGCAACGGGTTCTTGGTGTGGCCGCCGGTGACATGCAGCGTGTCGATGAGATAGCCGTTCTCGTTCAGCGCCTCCAGCACATGGCGCACGCCGAGCGCGATGCCGACGGCGGTGCGCCAATACAGCTTGCACAGACTGTCGAAAGAGGAATCCAGCGTCAGCCCGCTGACCACGCCGACGGCATGCGGGTCGGCAAGCGGCGAGCGGTTACCGTGGAAATCCGGCAGCACATGCAACCTCGCCGCCAGCTTGTCACCCTCAAGGTTGCGCAGTTCAGCGACGCGCCTGGCGATCTTGGCATGCATGGCCGCATCCGGCTCGCCGCCGGCGCCGTGCCAGCGGATGATGTGGTCGAGCAAAGCCCCGGTAGCCGACTGGCCGCCTTCCGACAGCCAGAGCTTTGGCAGTGCGGCGCCATAGTATGGACCCCAGACGCCGGCGAAAGGCTGCGGATCGGGCGACATGGCCATGACGCAGGACGAGGTGCCGGCGATCAATGCCAGATGGCGGCCGATATTCTGCTCGTCGCCAGCAAAGCCGCCGAGCACGCCAAGCGCGCCGGCATAGGCATCGATGACGCCGGCGCCGACCCGACAGTTTTCGCTCAAGCCCAACTCCGCCGCCGCTTCAGGGGTGAGCGTGCCGATGTCTGCGCCGACAGCACTTGCCTTCTCCGGCAGGCTGCCGTGTTCGAACAGATCGCCAAGCCCGACCCTGTCGAAGAAGTCACGGCGCCAGCCGGTTTCCTCATGCGCCAGATAGGTCCATTTGGCGGTCAGCGTGCATTGCGAGCGCGCCAGCGAACCGGTCGCCTTCCAGGTAAGGAAATCCGTAAGGTCGAATAGGTAGCCGGCCTCATGCCATGTTCCCGGCAGATTGCGCTTCAGCCACATCAGCTTCGGCGTCGCCATTTCCGGCGACATGACGCCGCCGATATAGTCAAGTACGGCGTGGCCGCTATCGGTGCATTCATCTGCCTCGGCGATGGCGCGATGGTCGAGCCAGACGATGGTGTCCCAGCGCCGTTCGCCCGTCACCGAGACGCTGAGCTGGCCGGCATTCCTGTCCAGCACCACCAGCGAGCAGGTGGCGTCGAACGACATGCCGACAATATCGTCGGCTGACACACCGGCCTTTTCGCGCGCGGCACGCACCGCGATGCACACAGCCGACCAGATATCCTGCGAATTGTGCTCGGCGTGATCGGCCTGCGGCTGGTTCATGACGATCGGATGCTCGGCGCGGCCGAGCAAGGTGCCTGACGTGTCGAGAATGCCCGCGCGGGCGCTCCCGGTGCCGACATCGACCGCGCAAACGAAGCTCTTCGTCAAGATGCTTTTACTCTCGCTCCCTAGAGCCGGATGATTTCAGGTCTGTTCGACCTGAAATCTGAATCCGTCTCTAAATCAAAGAAGTAGAGCATGATGTCGTCCGAAAACCGCTTCACACTTTTCGGCATCATGCTCTAGCCTGCAATCAGATCGGGCAATTGCAGCATGTCCGCGAATATAAAGTCCGGTTCACTCGACGCAAGCCGCGCTTTCAAGGCCGGGTTGCCGGCGTGCGAACCGCCGGTGAAAGCAAAGACGAGCATGCCGGCCGCACGCGCCGCCGCGATGCCGGCAGGGCTGTCCTCGATTACGATGCAATTACCGGGATGCGCGCCCATGGCGGCGGCGGCATGGAGAAAAAGATCCGGCGCCGGCTTGCCGCGCGCGACCATGGCGGCACTGAACAGATGCGGCTCGAGCAGGCCGAGCAGACCGGTGACGTCGAGCGCGTAGCGTATCCGGTCGAGCGTGCCGGAGGAAGCGACGCAGCAGGGTACGCCCAGCCTCGGCAGGATGTCGCTGATGCCGGGAATCGGCTTCAGCTCCTCGCGGAATTTGCGCATCAGTTCGACGCGCATGTCGGTAAGATGCACGTCGGTGATGTCGATGGTGAAATCGCGAAGAAGTATCTCGCGCACGCTCTTCATGCTCTTGCCGAGGAAATGCTCGTAGGCGGCATCCTCGCTGACCGAGCCCCCGGCGGCAGAGATCATGCCGAGCAGAGCCGAAACCGACAGCGCCTCGCTGTCGACCAGCACGCCGTCACAGTCGAAGATGACCAGTTCGGGCGTCATTGCGGCTGGCGTCAGAGCTTGCCGGAGATATAGCGCGTCAGCGTCGCGCGCGTGCCATTCGCCCACAAGACGTTGAGCGCATGGGCAAAGGCCTCGGCGAACGCCGCCGAGCGGCCGACATCGCCATAGATGTCCTCCATCGCAAGCCAGGCGCCGGGCGCATCCTTCGCCGCCTTGGCGGTTGCCTGCAGCCGGTCCCAGCTGGGATCGTTGGCTTCGATGTCGGCGCCGCTGTCGGTGGTGCCGAAGCAATAGCGGCACCACAGCGCCGATTCCAGCGCGAGACCCGCAACGCTCTTCCCGGCTTTCAGCCGGTCGGCGATGGTCGGGATGATGAATTTCGGCTGCCGGTTGGAACCGTCGAGGCAAAGCCGGCGGATGGTGTCGCCGATCTTGGGGTTGGAAAAGCGGTGCTCGATGAGCTGGTAATAATCCTCCAGCACGGTGTCCGGCACCGGCGGCACGGTCGGGATGATCTCGTCATGCTCGAGCTTGGCGAGGAAGCCGCGCACCAGCGGCTCCTGCATCGCCTCATGGACGAAATGGATGTCCATCAACCCTGCGGGATAAGCGATCGTGGCATGACCGCCATTGAGGATGCGGATCTTCATCAGCTCATAGGGCGCGACATCCCTCACGAATTGCACACCGACCTTTTCCAGCGGCGGGCGGCCGTCGGTGAAACGGTCTTCCAGCACCCATTGCTTGAACGGCTCGCAGAACACCGGCCAGTTGTCCTCGAGGCCGAACTCCGAGGCGAGAATACCGCGCTCGCGGTCGGAGGTGGCGGGGGTGATGCGGTCGACCATGCCGTTGGGAAAGGCGACATTGTCGCTGACCCAGTTCGCCAGATCCTCATCGATCAGGCGGGCGAGGCCGATGACGCCATCCGAGGTGACATGGCCGTTGTGAGGGATGTTGTCGCAAGACATGACGGTGAACGGCACGATGCCGTCGGCACGGCGGCGCTTCAGCCCGGCCAGGATGAGGCCGAACACCGTCTTCGGCGTCGTGCCTGCCTGTGCGTCGGCGACGATATCAGGATGGGTCGGGTTGAACTTGCCCGAGGCCGGATCGATGAAATACCCGCCTTCGGTGATGGTCAGCGAGACGATCTTGATCGCCGGATCGGCGAGCTGGTCGATGATGGCATCGGCATCGCCGGGCGTCAGGAAGTCGATCATGACGCCGGTGACGCGGGCGCTCATATGATCGGAATCCTGCTCGACCACTGTCGTCAGCCAGTCCTGCTCCTGCAGCTTGGAACGGCCGAGCTTTTCGCCCTCGAAGACCCCGGCGCCGACCAGCGCCCAGTCATGGCCGATGCCTGCATTGAAGAGATCGTCGAGGTAGACCGCCTGATGCGAGCGATGGAAATTGCCGACGCCGAAATGCACGATACCGGGTTTGAGCGCAGCGCGGTCGTATTTCGGACCGGCGACCTTGGCGGGGAGTTCCGAGAGGATCGAGGAGGAGAGTTTCACGGTCATTTTTCTACCCTTTTGGCCGGGCTCCGGCCTGCGTGATCCCGGCCCATCAACTCATCCATTGGCCGCCATCGACATTGTAGGTCTGGGCGACAATGTATTCGGCGTCGTCGCTGGCCAGGAACACCGCCATGCCGGTCAGGTCCTCCGGCTTGCCCATGCGGCCATAGGGCACGCCCTCGCCGACCAGCCGCTTCTTCTCGCCCTTCGGCCGGTTCTCATATTTGGCAAACAGCGCATCGACCTCATCCCACATATCGCTGTCGACGACGCCGGGCGCGATGCCATTGACGTTGATGCGGTGCTTGATCAGGTCGAGCCCGGCGGACTGGGTCAGCGAAATCACCGCGGCCTTGGTGGCGCAATAGACGGCGACCAGCGGCTCGCCGCGCCGTCCTGCCTGGCTGGCGATGTTGATGATCTTGCCGCCCTTGCCCCTTGCGATCATCGAACGCGCCGCTGCCTGCAGCATGAACAAGCTGCCGGCGACGTTGACGGAGAACAATTTGTCGTAGCTTGCTTTGGTGATCTCGACGATCGGCGCCAGGTCGAACAAGGCAGCGTTGTTGATCAGTATGTCGAGGCCGCCGGTCTTTGTTTCGACCGCATTGACCGCCGCATGGATCGAAGCAAGGTCGCTGACGTCGAGCCTGACCGGATAGGAGTTGGCGCCAATCTCGGCGGCCGTCTTTTCGGCAGCCGCCAGATTGATGTCGGCAATGGCCACCGTGGCACCCTCGCGCGTATAGGCTTCGGCAAAAGCCCTGCCGATGCCGCGCGCGGATCCGGTGATCAGCGCCGATTTGCCTTTCAGTCTCACTGCGTCAGCGCCTTTCCGTCGGGGCCGAAGCGATGCATGCGGACCTTGTCGGGCGTCAAATAGATGGTGTCGCCGTGGCGTACTGCCAGTTCGCCATCGGCGCGTACCGTCAGCGGACCGACGCCGTCGGCCTGGACATGCAGGAAGGTGTCGGAGCCCAGATGCTCGGCGACGCCGACAAGGGCTTTCCAGTCGCCCGCTGTGGTCGATATCCCCATATGCTCAGGACGAATGCCGATGGTCTTGGCGTTGTATTTGGCCGCCGGCGCACCTTCGATCAGGTTCATTTTCGGCGAACCGATGAAGCCCGCCACGAACAGGTTCTTCGGCGACTTGTAGAGTTCCATCGGCGAGCCGACCTGTTCGATGTTGCCGGCGTTGAGCACGACGATCTTGTCGGCCATGGTCATGGCTTCGATCTGGTCGTGGGTGACGTAGACCATCGTCGTCTTGAGCTGATGGTGGAGCTCGCTGATTTCGAGCCGCATGGTGCCGCGCAGTGCGGCATCGAGGTTGGACAGCGGCTCGTCGAACAGGAATGCCGAGGGCTGGCGCACGATGGCGCGGCCGATGGCGACGCGTTGCCGCTGGCCGCCGGAGAGCTGGCCGGGCCGGCGTTCGAGATAGTTGGTGAGGTTGAGGACCCGGGCTGCGTCCTTCACCTTCTTGTCGATCGTCGCCACATCCTCGCCCGCCATCTTCAGCGGGAAGCCGATGTTCTTGGCCACCGTCATATGCGGATAGAGCGCATAGGACTGGAATACCATGGCCAGCTTGCGCTTGGCCGGCGCCTCGCCGGTGACGTCACGGCCATCGATGTTTATGGTGCCGCCGCTGGTGTCCTCGAGGCCGGCGATGAGGCGCAGCAGCGTGGACTTGCCGCAACCCGACGGCCCGACGAAGACGACGAACTCGCCATTCTCGATGACCAGGTCGAGACCTGGAATGATGACCGTCGATCCGAAATGCTTGGAGACGTTCTTGAGAGTGATGTTTCCCATGGTTTCCTCCCCCCGAAGGGTCTGGTGGATTGCTTCAGGCAAGGTTCGTTATTTTACCGCGCCGAATGTCAGGCCGCGCACCAACTGCTTCTGGCTGAACCAGCCCATGATCAGGATGGGGGCGATGGCCAGCGTCGAGGCCGCCGAAAGCTTGGCCCAGAACAGGCCTTGCGGGCTTGAGAACGAACTGATGAAGGCCGTCAGCGGCGCCGCCTCGGTGGTGGTCAGGCGGATGGTCCAGAACGCTTCGTTCCACGCCAGGATGATGTTGAGCAGCATGGTCGAGGCGATGCCCGGCACGGCCATGGGGGTCAGCACATAAACGATCTCGCCCCACAGGGTGGCGCCGTCCATGCGTGCCGCTTCCAGGATCTCGCCGGGGATTTCGCGGAAGTAGGTGTAGAGCATCCAGATCACGATCGGCAGGTTGATCAGCATCAGCATGATCATCAGGCCGATGCGGCTGTCGAGCAGTCCGGCATCGCGGAAGATGAGGTAGATCGGGAACAGCACGGCAACCGCCGGCATCATCTTGGTCGAGAGCATCCACATCAGGATGTCCTTGGTCCACTTGCCCGGCGAGAAGGCCATCGACCAGGCGGCCGGAACCGCGACTATCAGGGCCAGGATGGTCGAGCCGACCGAGAGCAGCACCGAGTTGAAGAAGAACTTGAAGTAGCCGCTCTGCGCCTGGACCTCGGTATAGCTCTCGAACGTCCCCGACGGGATCAGCGCGAAGCCCTGGATGGCCTCCTGCTCCGACTTGAACGAGGTGATGATCGTGTAGAGGATCGGGAAGAAGATCAGCAGCGCGACGATCCAGGCGGCGCCTGTCGCAATGACCTTGTGTTGGGTGGTGACTGCACGTGCCATCGTATCCTCCCTTACTTGTCCAGGTTCTTGCCTACCGCGCGCATGGCGAAGAAGGCGACGATGTTGGCGAGAATGACGGCGATGACACCGCCGGCCGATGCCTGGCCGATTTTGAACTCCAGCAATGCCTTCTGGTAGACGAGGAAGGGCAGGTTGGTGGAGGCATAGCCGGGTCCGCCATTGGTGGTGACCAGGATTTCGGCATAGACCGACAGCAGGAAGATGGTCTGGATCAGGATGACGACGGTGATGGCGCGCGACATGTGCGGCAGCGTCAGATAGATGAAGCGGCTGACGAAGCCGGCGCCGTCCATCTCGGCGGCTTCCTTCTGCTCGCCGTCGAGCGACTGCAATGCGGTCAGCAGGATCAGCGTTGCGAAGGGCAGCCATTGCCAGGCGACGATGATGATGATGGCAAGCATCGGATGCTGCCCGAACCAGTCGATCGGTTGAGCCCCGAAGAAGCGCGCAATGTCGGCAAAGACGCCGTATTGCGGGTGCATGATCATGTTCTTCCAGACAAGTGCAGCCACCGGCGGCATGACGAAGAACGGAGAGATGACGAGGATGCGCACGATCCCCTGTCCCCACATCGGCTGATCGATCAACAGCGCCAGCATGATGCCGCCGATTACGGTGATCAGCAGCACGCTGCCGACCAGGACGAGCGTGTTCAGGATCGATTGCAGGAATGCCGGGTTGGAATAGAACAGCGAGTAGTTCGAGAACCAGACGAAGCCGTCGCGGATCGGATTGAGCGGATTGTACTGCTGGAAGGAGAACCAGATCGTGAGTGCCAGCGGCACGATCATCCAGACGAACAGCAGCACCACGGATGGCGCCAACATAAAGCGGGCAAGCGAACGGGTCTGCTGAGTAGCCATGACGGTCACCCTTCAAGGTCAGCCAAATTTTCAGGTGTGTGAAAGGGGCCGCCCGAACTGGGATTCGGGCGGCCGTTGCCGGCCAAGGAGGCGGCCGGCATTCGGCACCGGGAGGAGCCTTACTTGATATAACCGCCTTCGGTCATGGTCGCGGTGGCGGCGTCCTGCGCCTGCTTGAGCGCGTCGTCTACGCTGGTCTGGCCGGCGAGCGCCGCCGAGAACAGCTGGCCAACGGTTGTGCCGAGGCCCTGGAACTCAGGAATGGCGACGAACTGCACACCGACATAGGGCACCGGCTTGACGGTCGGATGCGTCGGGTCGGCGGCATTGATCGAGTCCAGCGTCATCTTGGCGAACGGAGCCGCCTTCTGATACTCGGCATTGGCGTAGAGCGAGGAGCGCGTGCCCGGAGGAACGTTGGCCCAGCCTTCCTTCGAAGCAACCAATTCTGCGTAGTGCTTGCTGGTCGCCCAGGAGACGAACTTCTGTGCGGCGTCTCCCTTCTGCGTGCCGGCCGGGATGGCCAGCGACCAGGCCCACAGCCAGTTGCCGCGCTTGCCCAGACCATTGTCGGGGGCCAGTGCGTAGCCGACCTTGTCGGCGACGGTCGAGTTCTTCGGGTCGGAGACGAAGGAGGCGGCGACGGTGGCGTCGATCCACATGCCGCACTTGCCCTGCTGGAACAGCGCCAGGTTTTCGTTGAAGCCGTTGGACGAGGCGCCCTCGGGACCGTCGGCCTTCATCAGGTCGACATAGAACTGCAGCGTGTTCTTCCATTCCGGCTGGTCGAATTGCGGCTTCCAGTTCTCGTCGAACCAGCGGGCGCCGAAGGAGTTCGACATGGCGGTGAGGAAGGCCATGTTCTCGCCCCAGCCGGCCTTGCCGCGCAGGCAAACGCCGTTCACGCCATTGGCGCGGTCGGTCATCTTGTCGGCGGCCTGCTTGATGAAGTCCCAGGTCGGGGCGTCGGGCATCTTCAGCCCGGCCTTCTCGATCAAGTCCTTGCGGTACATGACGAAGGAGCTTTCGCCGTAGAAGGGCGCGGCATAGAGCTTGCCGTCGACCGACAGGCCGCCGGCGATGGCCGGGATGATGTCCTTGGCGTCATAGTCGTCGCCGAGCTTGTCGAGCGGCAACAGCCAGTTCTGCTTGGCCCAGATCGGAACCTCGTAGGTGCCGATGGTCATAACGTCATACTGGCCGCCCTTGGTGGCAATGTCGGTGGTGACGCGCTCGCGCAGCACGTTCTCTTCGAGCGTGACCCAGTTGAGCGTGACGTCGGGGTTAGCCTTGGTGAAGTCGTCGGTCAGCTTCTGCATGCGGACCATGTCGCCATTGTTGACGGTGGCGATGGTGATGGATTCGGCATGCGCGGCGAAAGCGAAGGCGCTGGCCGACAACAGGCCCAAAGTGAGCGTGCGCAGTTTCATCAAATTCCTCCCATGAACCAAGATGAGCATTTGCCTTGGTAATGGGCAATTACTCACTTGGCGTTAATTATGTCAAGCCGGATTCGATGCTGCAGCGCAGCACACGGGGCAGGTCCGCGACGTTGCGCGCGTAGACGATATTGAATGGATTTGGGAAGCTGTTTGCACGGGGATGTGAGAGCGGGTTGATGCCGACCCATCGCAACCCAATCATGGCGCCAAGGGAGCGATAGGGCCCAGCCCGTCAGCCGTGGGACGGGTAGCTTCCGACGGAATATTCGAAAACCCTGCCGTCGCGTGTTTGCTTGGCTCTGGTCAGCACTTCCGTCACCTGGATCCAGCTGGGCTCGTCCTTGCGCAGCCTAACTTCCCGGCCGATTGCCTTCACGGCAGCTTGAAACGGCGTAAATGCTTCGATCACCTGCGTCGTGCGCACGGTGTTGTTTTCGATTTCTTCGACGCGATAGACTTTCATCAGCCGGCTGATCGACCTTGTTTCAATCTGCAGACGATTGATCCTGCTCAATTGGGTCGTCACAAGCACAAGCCTATGCCGGGCGAGTGATATCGACAGCGTTTTTGTCAAGCTTGGTTAACCGGGTGGCCCGATCGCAGCTGTTTGTCCGCGAAAGCGAGCATTCGTCGCGGATCCATGGCTCGCTTTGCATCTCGGAAATCAATCCGCGAATCGCTCGCCCTCAGGCGCAGGCGATCTCGGCCAGGATCCAGTCCCGGAAGGCTTTTATCTTCGGCACGTTGCGACGCGCCGTCGGGTAGACCAGCCAATAGGCGTGGCCGTCGTCGCCGACCAGGTCGAAGGGCTGGATCAGGCGGCCGGCGGCGAGCTCGGTCTTGAACAATGCGGTGGTCAGGATTGCCACACCATGGCCGGCGATGGCCGCGTTCGCCTCATAGGCCTGCGCGCCCATGCTGGTGCCGGTGCGCCTGGCAAGTTCGTCCGCCGGGACGCCGGCAAGGGCGAACCATTCCCGCCACCAGATGTCGCCGGGATCGAGAATGGGCAGCTTGAACAGGTCGGCGGGTTCGTGGACGCCACCTATGGTGGCAGCGAGTGCCGGGCTCAGCACCGGGGTGAAATCGGCCTTGAACAAAAGATGGGTCTCCACTCCAGGCCACTTGCCGCTGCCGGAGCGGATAGCGATGTCCATGTCCTCGCGGGCAAAATCGATCACCCTGTTCGAGGTATCGACGCGCACCGCCAGCGACGGATGCGCGACCTGGAAGGAGCCGAGGTGCTGCGCCAGCCAGTTCGAGGCAAAGGTCAGCAGCGTCGAGACGCACAGCACACCATCGGCGCCCCCACGCGCGGCGGAATAGGCGCTTGAGAGCAGGCTGAACGCCTCGCTGACGGCGGGCGCCAGGCGCTGGCCGGGTTCCGTCAGCACAATCTGGCGCGGCTGGCGCAGGAACAGCGGCGAACCGATGCGCTCTTCCAGAAGCTTGATCTGGTAGCTGGCGGCGGCCTGCGTCATGCCGAGTTCCTGCGCGGCCTTGGTGAAGGAGAGATGCCGCGCGACGGCTTCGAACACCCTGATGGCCTGCAGCGGCGGCAACTGGGCGAGCTGTGGTGCCTTGAGATCGGGCATAAGCCCTCCTTATGGGTCGTGATCGACGTTTGATTGGCGGCAAGAGGCAATCAGGCCGATATCTGGTGTCAACGATCAATCAAGTTCAAGCATAGCGGAGGCTGAAGATCATGACCACGGTACAGCAAAAGCTCCATTCGACCCCGGCGCAGAGCTGGCTTTCCCTGCTGGTGCATGAATTTTCCCTGCTTGTGCACCGCCGGCGCGGCTACGTCGACGTCCGGGAGCTGTCGCCGCATTTGCAGCGCGACATGGGTTTTCTCGACGGCAACGACCCGTCCGGGCGCTGCAAATAAACGTGTTGGATTTTATCGATGGGCCGCTTAATCTATCAGGAACCGTCGAGCAAGGCCGTGGCGGTCCGCTCGTCGGTGATGAGGCCATTGACCAGCCGGCGGTTCACAGCGGCCAGGATGCCCGGCAACTTACGCTCGCCCATGGCGAGCGCAATGACCAGCGACTTTTCGCGTGACGGCAAGGCTGCCGACGATACCCGGTCGTTGGTGATGCCCTCGATCATGCGGCCTTCCCGATCGAACACCCAGCCGACGATCTCGGCGACGCCGCCAGCCTTTTGCAACGCCTTCAACTCGCTTTCCGAGATAAAACCGTCCTCGTAGAGCGGCGCCTTCGGGCCGAGATCGCCGATGCCGACAAAGGTCACGTCGGCTTCCGCGGCCAGCGCCAGCGTCGGTTGGATCATCGGCTGGGCAAGCAGCATCTCGCGCTCTTCCGGCGACGAGGCGATGACCGGCAGCGGCATCGGGAACGAGCGCGCCTTGACCCGGTCGGCCATGGTGAAGATGACGTTGTAGAAGGCGGCCGAACCGTCGGGCGAGATGTTGCCGGTCAAGGACACAACCTTGTGCTGCGAGCATTCCATCGGCGGCAATTGCTCGATCGCCGCCTTCAGCGTGCGGCCGGTGCCGATGGCCAAGACGATGGGCGTCGGTGACCGCAGCCGCCGCTCGATCTCGGCCGCAGCCGCCTCGGCAATGCCGATCGTGGTCGAGGATGAGGTTGGATCGCTCGGCACCACTTCGACGAGGTCGAGCGCGAAGCGTGACTTCAGTCTAGCTGCGAGATCAAGGCAATTGGCGATCGGGTGATCGACGCGAACCTTGATCAGCCCCTCCGACACCGCCAGCGACACCAGCCGCTGCGCCGTCTGCCGGGAAATGCCGAGCGTGGCGGCGATCTGGTCCTGGGTGTTGCCGGCAACATAATAAAGCCAGCCGGCGCGCGCTGCCTCGTCCAGCCTGCTGCTGCCGCCATCTTGCCGCGAATTCAAAATGTGCCTCCAGCCCTGCCCCTTTGCGCGCCCTTGGGCGAAGCGTCATAGTCTTGCAGGGAATGTGTCGGCGCGCAATTGTTCAATCGGGAGGACAATTGCTTGCTGCTTCGATCCGGCCGCCGCGCGGCAACCAACCCAGCGAAAATCGCCAGCGGACGGGCTCGGCGGTTTATCTCCTGATACAAACGCTTTAAGGGGATCGGCAAAAGGAGCCTCGCATGACGCCGAAAGCGGTTTTCTGGGATATGGACGGCACGCTGGTCGACAGCGAGCCGCTGCACGAGGCGGCCTTG
Source organism: Mesorhizobium sp. C432A (assembly GCF_030323145.1). NCBI lineage: Bacteria > Pseudomonadati > Pseudomonadota > Alphaproteobacteria > Hyphomicrobiales > Phyllobacteriaceae > Mesorhizobium > Mesorhizobium sp. C432A. Next base: position 898,274 of record NZ_CP100470.1, read on the forward strand.
GTGGCGGCGCTGCGCAGCGTCGGTATCACGCCGCCGGCCGACCTGCATGAGCGGGTGCTGGGCGTCGCCGCCGCACCGGTCTACGAGATGCTGCGCAGCGAGTTCGGCCTCGACCTGCCCTTCGACGACTGGATCGTGCGCAAATACGATCACTACATGCCGATGGCCGAGACGCTGAAGCCGCGCCCCGGCGCGATCGAAGTGTTCAACGAGTTGCGCGCGCTCGGCGTGCAGCAGGCGGTGGTGTCCAATTCCGACCGGGTGATCGTCGATGCAAATCTGAGCGCCGTCGGCCTGATCTATCCCGGCATGCGCACGATCAGCCGAAACGACGTGCGCGAAGGCAAGCCGCATCCCGAACCGTTCCTGCGCGCCGCGTGGCTGGCCGGCGTCGATCCTTCAGACGCGGTGGCCGTCGACGACAGCGTTACCGGCGCCACATCAGGCCTGGCCGCGGGGATGCGGACGATCTTCTGGCCGGAAGCGCCGATGGCAGGACCCAAGGGCGCTGTCGTGATCAACAGTGCGGAAGAGTTGCGGGCTCAGTTGGGACTCTGAGAAGACCCGCGAAGGCCTGCGCTGCCCCTCATCCCTCTGCCGGGACCTTCTCCCCGTGAACGGGGAGAAGGGTGAACTCATTCAGCTCCGGTAAACCGGCTCCTCCTCGTCGAGGATCGCCTTCAGCTCGGCAAGGTGACGCTCCGCCTGGCCGGGATAGTCGTCCATCTCGCTGGCGGCCTTTTCGGCAATGGCGTCGGAGAGCGTGCGCAGCGGCCGGCCGGTCCACAGCGCCTTGATGTAGGTCTCTGCGGCGCGCTCGAAATAGAACATGCGGTTGAAGGCGTCGGCGACGGTGTCACCGATGACCATGACACCGTGATTGCCCATCACCATCACTTTGACCTTCGGGTCGGTGAGCAGCTGCGAGCAGCGCTCGCCCTCTTCCTCGAAGGCCAGCCCGCCATAATGGGCGTCGACGACGTGGCGGTTGAAGAACATGGCCGAGTTCTGGTCGATCGGCGGCAGAGTCGAGTCGGCCAGCGATGCAAGCACGGTGGCATGAATGGAATGCACATGCATGGCGCAGCGCGCATGCGGCACGTTGCGGTGAATGGCGCCGTGCAGACCCCAGGCGGTCGGGTCGGGCGCATTCGGGCCGGACAATGTCTCGGGATCGTTGGCGTCGATCAGCAAAAGGTCGCTCGCCTTGATGCGCGAGAAATGCACCTGGTTGGGGTTCATCAGGAATTTGCTGCCGTCCTCGTTGACCGACAGCGAGAAGTGGTTGGCCACCGCCTCATGCATGTTGAGCCGCGCCGTCCAGCGGAAGGCGGCGGCCAGATCGACGCGCTCCTCATAGTAGGGCAGGTTGGTCAGCATTTCCTTTTGCAGGCGGGCGATGCTCATCCGAAAAACCTCCGTTTTTAAGAGAATGCCGCGCTCGGCCGTGGCCAGCAACCGCAAACTGCTGGGTCAGGCTGTCTTCGCATTGTCCGTTGTCCCAAAACCGCCACGCACTTTTGGGCGACATGCATTACGCCGCCGAGCGAGCCGACTGCAGCCCGCCATGTTCGACGATGAAGTCGATGACTTCCTGCAGGCCCTTGCTACGCGACAGGTCGGTGAAGCCGAACGGGCGCTTGCCGCGCATGCGGGCGGCATCGCTCTCCATGACATCGAGGTTGACGTTCACATAGGGCGCCAGATCGCTCTTGTTGATGACCAGGAAATCGGAACGGGTGATCGCCGGCCCGCCCTTCCTGGGGATTTCCTCGCCTTGGCAAACCGAGATGACATAGAGGGTCAGGTCGGCGAGGTCGGGCGAGAAGGTGGCGGCAAGATTGTCGCCGCCGGATTCGATGAAGACGATGTCGAGATCGGGGAATTTCCTGTTCAGCCCGGCGATCGCCTGCAAATTGATCGAGGCGTCCTCACGGATGGCAGTGTGCGGGCAGCCGCCGGTCTCCACGCCGACGATGCGGTCCTCAGGCAGCGCCTGCAGGCGAGCCAGCATCATGGCGTCTTCCTTGGTGTAGATGTCGTTGGTGACGACGGCGATGGAGAAATCGTCGCGCAGCGCCTTGCAGAGCTTTTCCGTCAATGTCGTCTTGCCGGAGCCGACGGGACCGCCGATGCCGATGCGCAGGGGACCGTTGGCCTGAGTCATAGCGAAAAATCCGTCATGCCGAAAACTCCGTGATGGCGAGGATGGCGAAGCTGAGCCCGATCAACAGGCAGAGCGGCGAATAGAAGCTGACATCGAGCCGCGCAAAAGGCTGTTCCGGCGCCAGACGGCGCCACCACGGCGTGAAGCCGGCAACGCCGCGGCCGAGGAAGACCAGCCCTATGAGCAGCGCTGTGGCGGCAAGGCCTTCCCTTGGAAAGGGGGTGGCGAAGACCCCTGTCAGCGCCAGCGGCCACAGTGTCGCCAGGCACAGGCACGCGGCAACGGCAAAACAGACAAACGGCGTCGGCATCTCGTCGACGCCGCGAAAGCCGACGACGGCGTGGGCGCAGGAGACGCCGTCCCTGCCCGGCCAGATGCCGCCAAGGCCCCAATAGACATGCAGCGCGGTGATCAGCAGCAGGACGGCCGAGAGGGCGAAGGCGAGGACGATCATGAGCGGAACAGCCTGGAATACTGCGTCTCGTGCTTCATCGCCATGATGTCGGAGATGAAGGCGCAGCCGCCGAGATCGTCCAATGTCGAGCCGGCGGCGCGCGCGGCCGTCGACAGCGCCAACGGCTCGAAGCCGGCGAGCAAGGCCATAGCGTCCGTCTGGCCGACGATGCCGAGTCGGATCGCCGCCTGGACGAGGTTGGAGAAGAAGGCCTGCAGGAAGGCCGACATCGCGTCCTGAAGCGCGATGCCGTTGCCGCCGGCAACGGCGCCGACGGCGACACAGTAGGCGCATTCGGCCGGCAGGCGGCCCAATACCGGATTCGCCCACGCCGCTGCCGCTTTCAGGAAGGCGGCGCCTTGCAGCATGGTTTCGGTGTGGCGCTCACGCGAGCCGGCCAGCGCTTCGGCGAGATCGGCAATTTCATGGAGGTCGCCTTCATGGAGGTCGCCGCCGTCGCGGGCGCGGCGCCAGCTTTCCGCGAAGAGCACGGCGTCGTTCCAGCCCGAGCCCATCTCGACCAGCGTCTCCAGCCAGAAGGCGAGGCTGGCGGTATCGGCAACCAGCCCGTCTTGCCCGGCGCGTTCGAGACCATGGCTGTAGGCAAAGCCGCCGACCGGAAAGGCCGGCGACAGCCACGCCATGAGCCGCAGCAAAGCGATGCCGGACGGCTGGTCAGTCATGATCGTGATGATGCCCGTCATGGGAATGGCTGTGCGAATGCGACTCGCTGTGTGCGTGGGAACGTCCATCATGGGAATGCGCTTCGGCGTGCGCATGCGCATGGCCGTGATCGTGACCATGCGCACCTTGGGCGGAATAGGCGCCGCGCACCGGCTTGAACGGTTCGGAGACTTCGCGCACCGTGGCGCCCAGCCCTTCCAGCATAGCCTTGATGACATGGTCGCGCAGGATCAGGATGCGGCCGGGCTCGATCGCTGCCGCCAGATGGCGGTTGCCGATATGCCAGGCGAGTTCGGTCAGATGCACGGCGTGGCGGGCACGGATGTCGTAGACCTCTTCGGGTGCCGCGGTGATCTCGACCTGGGCGCCATCCTCCAGCACCAGCCGGTCGCCATCGTTCAAGGTCACGGGCTCGGGCAGATCGACCAGCACCTTGCTGCCGTCGGCAAGCTCGATGGCGCGGCGGCGCAAATGACGCTCGTCATGGGGCAGGACGGCACGGCCGGATGGCGGCGTAGTTCCGGCAGTGCCGGCAGGCACCACCGAGACGGCCCGGGGGAACTTGGTGAAGTCGGTGTTCAGGTTGAGTTTCATCGCATGGCTCCACCGTTAGCCTGGGCTCTCGCACGGGCAGGCCGCGCCAGGACGCGGTCGAAATACGCGTTGACGCGCTCGGATTCGATCGGGAATTTTCCGGCGCGGGCCCAGCCGCCCATGTCGCCCAACAGCACGTCGACGGCGGAAAACCGGTCGCCCAGCGCAAACTCCCGATCCCCCAGCCGACCGTCGAGCGCCTTGGCCTCCGAGGCGAAATCGTAGGCGGCGGCGGGGCCGACATCGACCCGCACGTCCTTCGGCAACAGGAAGCGGTGGCGCAGCTTGTTCCACAGCGGCGCTTCGAACTCGGACTGGGCAAAATGCATCCAGGAATCCATTTCGGCGCGTCCGGCCACACCTGGATTGGCGCCCATGCCTTTGTCGGCGTGCTTGTCGGCGAGATAGACGCAGATCGCCGCCGAATCCGTCACCGTCAGTTCGCCATCGATCAGGATCGGCACCTTGCCCGACGGGTTGAGCGCATAGGCTTCCGGCGAGCGCAATTTGACCTCGACGAATTCATAGGGCTGCCCGAGTTCCTCAAGCATCCACAGAACGCGGCTGACGCGGGAGCCACGCGATCCGATAGCCTTGTACATGGTCGAACCCTCTTTCCTGCGACCCTAAACCATAGCCACTGTTCAGACGATGGTGTCGAAGAGCCGCAGGATGAACGACCCCTGGTAGATCAGTGTGCCGACGACGAAGGCAATGTGAAAACGGCGGTCGCGCACCAGTATGGCGGCTATGCACAGCGCCACGAAAACCGGCGTTCGGAACAGATATTCATTGCCGTAGCGGGCGAAATGCTCGGGACCTTTCAGCAGCGTGTCGACGACATCGAGCAGATAGGTGGCCGCCAGCAGGCCGAAGAACCAGCCGCGGCGCGAATAGAAGAAATCCTCGTAGCTGGTGTAGTCGAGCATCGAATCCGGAAACAGCAGCGCGCACAGCAGGAACAGCGTGATGGCGTAGAAGATCAGGAACAGGTACTTGCCGAAAGTCCAGACCTCTATGGTGTAGAGGCCGAACTCCCACCACCAGAAATGCACCAGCAGCAACAGCATGGAGGCGACCCAGCCGAGGTGCACGGGATAGAGCCTGTACTGGCCGGGATGCTGGACGATTCGCGCCACCCCCGACAGCAGGCGAGCGACGCCAAGTCCGATCACCATGCCCATGACGATGCGGATATGCGGGAAGATGTCGTGGGCGGAGGCTATTTCGGTGACCATGACCTGCTACGCGGTTCTTTGAGCCGCATATTGCGGTGGGACCGACCGGGTCGCAACGGAATTTGCCGGGTCGATCAAATCGCCCCTCGCCTCAAAACAGGAAATACCGCTGCGCCATCGGTAGCACGCTTGCCGGCTCGCAGGTCAGTAGCTCGCCATCGGCGCGAACCTCATAGGTTTCGGGATCGACCTCGATATGCGGCGTGGCGTCGTTGAGGATCATCGAGTGCTTGCCGATGCCGCCACGGGTATTTTCGACCGCGACGAACTGCTTGTCGACGCCGAGCCTGCCATGCAGGCCGGACTCCAGCGCCGCCTTGGAAACGAAGGTCACCGACGAGTTGGTCCTGGCCTTGCCATAGGCGCCGAACATCGGGCGGTAGTGCATGGGCTGGGGGTCGGGATAGAGGCGTTGGGGTCGCCCATCGGGGCTGCGGCTATCATGCCGCCGATCAGCACCATGTCCGGTTTGACGCCGAAGAAGGCTGGGTTCCACAGCACCAGATCGGCGCGCTTGCCGACCGCGATCGACCCGATGTCCCTGGACAGCCCATGCGCGATGGCCGGGTTGATGGTGTATTTGGCGATGTAGCGGCGGACGCGGAAATTGTCGTTGTTGCCGGTCTCCTGCGGCAATGACCCGCGCTGGCGCTTCATCTTGTCGGCGGTCTGCCAGGTGCGGATCGCCACCTCGCCGACACGGCCCATGGCCTGCGAGTCCGACGAGATGATCGAGAAGGCGCCGATATCGTGCAGAATGTCTTCCGCCGCGATGGTCTCCTTGCGGATACGGCTTTCGGCAAAGGCGATGTCTTCAGGGATCGACGGCGACAGATGGTGGCAGACCATCAGCATGTCGAGATGCTCGGCCAGCGTGTTGACGGTGTAGGGCCGCGTCGGGTTGGTCGAAGACGGAATGACGTTGGGCAGGCCGCAGACCTTGATGATATCGGGCGCATGGCCGCCGCCGGCGCCTTCGGTGTGGAAGGCGTGGATGGTGCGGCCCTTGATGGCGGCGACGGTGTTCTCCACAAAGCCGGATTCGTTCAGCGTGTCGGTGTGGATCATCACCTGCACGTCGTAATCGTCGGCAACCGACAGGCAGCAATCGATGGCCGCCGGCGTCGTCCCCCAGTCCTCGTGCAGCTTCAGCGAGCAGGCCCCGCCCAGCACCATTTCCTCCAGCGCTGCCGGCAGCGAGGCGTTGCCCTTTCCGGACAGGCCGATGTTCATCGGGAAAGCGTCGGAGGACTGGATCATGCGCGCCATGTGCCAGGGTCCGGGCGTGCAGGTGGTGGCCAGCGTGCCATGCGCCGGGCCGGTGCCGCCGCCGAGCATGGTGGTGATGCCCGACATCAGCGCTTCGTCGATCTGCTGCGGACAGATGAAGTGGATGTGCGCGTCGAAGCCGCCGGCGGTGAGGATCTTGCCCTCGCCGGCGATGATCTCTGTACCGGGGCCGATGATGATGGTGACGCCGTCCTGCGTGTCGGGATTGCCGGCCTTGCCGATCGCCGCGATGCGGCCGTCCCTGAGACCTATATCGGCCTTGAAGATGCCGGCCGTGGCATCGACCACCAGCGCGTTGGTGATGACCGTGTCGACCGCGCCGCCGGCGCGCGACACCTGGCTCTGGCCCATGCCGTCGCGGATGACCTTGCCGCCGCCGAATTTCACCTCCTCGCCATGGACGGTGAGGTCCTTTTCAACCTCGATAAACAGCTCGGTGTCGGCCAGGCGCACTCTGTCGCCGACCGTCGGGCCATACATCTGCGCGTAGGCGGCGCGGGTAATTCTAGCCATCAGTCAATGCTCCCCAAACGAGAGTCCGGCCGCAGCCGAACTCCACATCGTCGCCATCCAATGGTCATGCAATGACCCGCTTGGCGACACCTTCTGATCCCATTTGGCCGTTGAGGTGGACGTGCCACCCCAAACCGCCCGTTTGCCAAACCCTTGGCCAAATCGATGAAAGGAAAATACATGCGCAAAATCATCGTTCTTGCAGCCGCCGCCACGCTGGCCTCCGCAACCGTAGCCGGCGCCCAGCAACAGCCCACGCCGCAACCGAAGCCGGCGGCGCCCAGCGCTCAGCCGGCGGCGCCGGCGATCCAGAAGGTCAACATCGTCGATATCAGCGAATTGCCCAAGGCCACCCAGACGCAGGTCAATCAGGTGATCGCCCAGCGTGGCGATGCCGGGCTGCAGAAACTGCGCTCTTCGATCGACGCGACGCCGCAGATCAAGTCGGCGCTCGAAGCCAAGGGGCTCACCTCGGCACAGGTGGTCGCCGCCAGCATGACCACCGATGGCGCGCTGACCCTTGTCACCAAGAAGGCAAGCTGAAAGAAGCGCTTGGCGGGCCGGCACCCGGCCCGCCAGCCCACAGGGAACCTTCGCCCGACAGGAGGCGTTTCGTTCCTTTGGCGCCGAACGGCGTTGCACAGAAAAGTCCACCAGGAGTGAGCAATGCCTGTCTTTGCCGACACCAGATGGCTCCAGAGCCTTGCTGCCTGCACATTTCTCGCAGCTTTCGGCCCGCAAGCCGCGCAAGGTCTTGAAAGCGCTGACGCCGTCAACCGGGCCGACACCGTCAACAGGATCGTCGGCTCCGATGTCCGGCAGGAGGAGGCGCGGACGGAACCACAGACCAACAAGATCATCACCGCGATCGAGCGGACGCGTGAGAACATCGGCGCCGTGCGCAAGACGTCCAAGCTCGATACTGTGGATATCGTCTTCCTCACCGACGCGGCGCGCAGCGAAGGCGGCCCGCCGCCGGCGGTCGAGAGCAAGGTCGAACAGCATCAGGACGACATTGCGGAACTGCGCAAGGAGATCGACGCCAACGCCTTGCTGTTCAACGCCATCGATTCGCGGCGCGTGCTTACGGAAGACGTCCTTGCGGTGGAATTCGACGGCTCGGCAAGAATCGTCATCTACGCGGCGGCCAGGCCGTCGAACTGACCTCAGGGCGCCCGACCCCGTCGATCTCACAGCCTGCCCATGATCTTCTGCTGAAAACCGTAGACCTCGCGTTTTCCTCCGAACGGCACCAGCGTGACGTCCCGCTCTTGTCCCGGTTCGAAGCGCATCGCGGTGCCGGCGGCAATGTCCAGACGCATGCCGCGCGCTTTGTCGCGATCGAATTTCAACCCCTCATTGGTCTCGAAGAAATGGTAGTGGCTGCCGACCTGGATCGGCCGGTCGCCGCTGTTGGCCACCTTCAGCGTCACCGTCGGCAGCCCCTTGTTGAGCTCGATGTCGCCGCTTGCCGTGATGATTTCGCCGGGAATCATCGTTAGCCTCACAAAACGCCGAAGACCAGGCCGACGGCAGCACAGGCAGCACCTGCGGCGCGGGCAAGCCCGCGAAAGCGCATGCCGAGGCCAAGGCCGGCAGCGATGCCCATGGCATGGAGAAGTGCGGTGGCAACGGCAAAGCCGGCCATATAGTCAAGCCCACCTGCATTTTCCGGCACTTCGGTGCCGTGGGCATGGCCATGGAACAGCGCGAACAGGCCAATGATGGCGACTCCGGCCGAGACCGGCAGATCGACCGCCAACGCCACCAGAAAGCCAAGCGCGACGACGGAGGCAAGGATGCCCGGTTCGACGAAAGGCACCGGCACGTGGAGCATGCCGAGCGCGCCGCCGACCAGCATTACGCCGACAAAGGCCAGCGGCCAGGCCCAGATCGCCTTGCCGCCCTTGAGCGCCGCCCACAGGCCGACGGCGACCATGACGGTCATATGGTCGAGGCCGGACAGCGGATGCGCGAAGCCCGCCGCGAAGGACGAGGTGGTGCCGATGCCGACATGGGCATAGGCGGGCATCGCCGCCGCCAGCAGCAGGATCGCTGCAAGCGTGGTGCGTTTGGTTGAAGCAGAGATCATCGGTCTTCCCTTCGAAGTCACGAAAACAATCACGCAGCCTTGCGCGGGCCGCAGCCCTCGGCCTTGAGCACGCGTTGGGTCGAGGCCGGATATTTCACCAGTTTCTCCACTGGGCGGATCGGGCGTGCGGAAAAATTGCCGCCGCAGTTCGGGCAGACGCCGCCCAGCACATGTTCAGCGCAGTCAGCGCAGAAGGTGCATTCAAAGGTGCAGATCAGCGCGTCCGCCGCTTCCGGCGGCAGGTCCTTGTCGCAGCATTCGCAATTCGGTCGCAGCTCCAGCATCGTTTTTCTCCTCACCTGATCGGTTCGTGAACGGTCACCAGCTTGGTGCCGTCGGGAAAGGTCGCCTCGACCTGCACGTCGTGGATCATCTCGGCGATGCCTTCCATCACCTGCGCGCGGGTGATGACATGGGCGCCGGCCTCCATCAGTTCGGCGACCGGGCGGCCGTCGCGGGCGCCCTCGACGACGAAATCGGTGATCAGCGCGATCGCTTCGGGGTGATTGAGCTTGACGCCGCGTCCCAGCCGCTTGCGCGCCACGATCGCCGCCATGGCGATGAGCAGCTTGTCCTTTTCACGCGGCGTCAGGTTCATGCGCTTTCCTGGATTTGGCCTGTATTTGGCTCAGAGTGACCATAATTTGGGCAGACCCGCCCGCCCGTTGAGCAGTTCGACGAGCGGAACCAGCCGCTTGCGCAGCTGGTAGCCGTCCTCGGCAAACAGCCTCGCAAGAAGCTTGCCAGATTTTTTGACGCTCCAGGCGCTGGCATCGCCGTCGGCGCCGACGATGTCGCGGGCCGGATCGAGCAAGGCTTCGGCCTGCGGCGAGACCATCAGCAGCGTCGCAGCGGCAATGGCGCCGCCGGCGACCGCCGGGCGGCCAAGTGCCGCCGCGATAGCCGGCCCGATGCGGAAATCCTCGGCATGAACGAGCGCACCATCCTGGCGGACACGCCAACGGTCGTGGAAATGGCCGTGCGCGGCCTCTTCGCCCATGGCGAGGCGGCCGAATATGGTGGCTTCAAGCAGCAATGCCTCGGCGCCTGCGGCAAGCTCGACCTCGAGCGTGCGGGCAAAGGCCGAGCGGTCGAAGACGATGGTTTCCTGGGGCAGCCAGGCGATACGCCCGCCCGCGCCGACGCTGAGCTTCACCCGAACTTCGGCGCGGTCGCTAGCGGCACGATAGATCTTTTCGCAGGCCTGGGTGGTTATCGAGGCGGAGGCACCTGGCCCGACATCGATTTCCCAGCCGAGCCGGTCGCCGCCGGTCAGGCCGCCGGCGGTGTTGATGAGCACGGCTTCGAGCGGATCGGCTGCAACGGCCGGCATGCGGATTTTGGCCGAGCCGTCCTGATAGAGGCGCAAAAGCCGGGTGCGTCCGTCCCCGACGCCGCACGCAAGCCGGGCCGCCCCGGCCGCGCGCTGGGCCGGAAGAGCCGGGATCAAGACATGCTGCAACGTATCCATGGCGCTAACGTTAAGCACTCCCGGCGCTTTGTCGATATGGTGCTTGTTGATATAGCTTGTTGCTTGACAGCGTTTCCGTTTCTATAGAGGGAGCCTCTTTGGAACGGTCATGCTGCGCCTGGCGGGTTTTTGAAGGCGACGGCGATTTCAGTCCAGGCAACAGGGGCGCCAACCAATCGGCACCGCGACGTTATAAAATTGGGGAAGGAATCGAATGGCTGACGAGCTGGCAACGGAAATCATCGCCAAGATCAGGGCACATGCGGAGCCCGGTGGCGAAGAGATCACCACCAATACGGAATTGACCGCGCTTGGCATCCATTCCCTGGAACTGACCGAGATCATCTTCGATCTCGAGGAGCAGTACGGCATCGAGATCGAGATGAACACGGTCGATGCCTGGAGCAATCTCAAGAATGTCGGCGATATGGTTGAGGCTGTTCGCGCGCTGATTGCGAAAAAAGCCTGAGCTGAATGCAAAAGCGCGTCGTCATTACCGGCATCGGCGGCATATGCGGGCTCGGCGCCAATGCGCCTGCAATCTGGAACGAAATGCGGGCCGGCCGATCGGCCATCGGTCAAATCAGCAATCCCGGTTTGCATGATTTGAAGGTCAAGGTCGGCTGCGAAATCAAGACGCTGCCCGACCATGGCATCAGCCACAAGCAGACCGTGTCGATGGACCGCTTCAGCCTTTTGGCGACGATTGCCGCGCGCGAAGCCATGCAGCATGCCGGCCTGACATCGAATGAAGCAACCACCTACCGGATGGGCGCGGTCGTCGGCGTCGGCGTCTGCGGCTGGGAGGCGATCGAGGAGAACTACCGCGCCATCCTGGTCGACGGCAAGAACCGGGCCGGCATCTTCACCGTGCCGAAAGTGATGCCGAGTGCGGCGTCCGGCCATGTCAGTATGAATCTCGGCCTGCGCGGGCCGGTGTTCGGCGTCACTTCGGCCTGTTCGTCGTCGAATCATGCCTTTGCCTCGGCGGTCGACCAGATCCGGCTCGGCCGCGCCGATGTCATGGTCGCCGGCGGCACCGACGCGCCGCTGCTCTGGGGCATCCTGAAAGGCTGGGAAGCCCTGAGGGTGCTGGCGCCCGATACCTGCCGGCCGTTCTCGGCCGATCGCCAGGGCCTGTCGCTCGGCGAAGGTGCTGGAATGGCGGTGCTGGAAACGTATGAACACGCCATGGCCCGCGGCGCGACCATTCTGGCCGAATTTGCCGGAGCCGGCCTTTCCGCCGACGCTTCCGATATCGTCGCGCCGACTGTCGAGGGACCGACTGCGGCGATGCGCGCCTGCCTGGCGGACGCCGGGCTCAATCCCGAGGACGTCGATTATCTCAACGCCCACGGCACCGGCACCAAGGCCAACGACCAGATCGAGACGGCGGCAATCAAGCGCGTCTTCGGCGACCATGCCTACAAGCTGTCGGTGTCGTCGACCAAGTCCATGCATGCCCATTGCCTCGGCGCCTCGGGCGGCCTGGAAATGATCGCCTGCGTGATGGCGATCCGCGAAGGCATCGTGCCGCCGACGGCCAATTTCCGGCAGGCCGACCCCGACTGCGATCTCGACATCACGCCGAATGTGGCGCGCGAGCGCAAGGTGCGCGCGGCGATCAGCAACGGTTTTGCCTTCGGCGGCACCAATGCCGTGGTGGCGTTCAAGGCGGTCTGACGGCAAGCGACTGGCCTGAGCGACTGGCCCTGAATGACTGCGAAGACGGTGTGTGCACCTTCGACCGGTTGATCGGCAAAGAAGCCGAGGATAATCCTTCGCAACTCGCCAGACGGCGCGATACCGCGCCAAATTCCCGACCGGAGCTTTCGATGACCGACCTGTCCGCCTTTCCGATCACCAAGCGCTGGCCGGCCAGCCACCCCGACCGCCTGCAGCTCTATTCCGCGACGACGCCGAATGGGGTGAAAGTCTCGATCGCGCTGGAAGAACTCGGCCTCCCCTACGAGGCGCATCTGGTGGATATCGGCAAGGACCAGAGCTGGACGCCGGAATTCCTGTCGCTGAACCCGAACGGCAAGATACCCGCGGTCATCGACCCCGACGGGCCGGGCGGCAGGCCATTCGGCCTGTTCGAATCCGGCGCCATCCTGCTCTACCTCACCGACAAGACCGGCAAGCTGATCCCTGCCGATCCGGCGCGGCGCTACGAGACCATCCAATGGGTGTTCTTCCAGATGGCGGCGATCGGGCCGATTTTCGGACAGGTCGGGTTTTTCAACAAATTCGCCGGACGCGAGATCGCCGACAAGCGGCCGCTGGATCGCTACCGCAATGAATCGCGGCGGCTGATCGGGGTGCTGGAGACGCGGCTGAAGGGTCGAACCTGGATCATGGACGACGACTATACCATCGCCGACATTTCGATGCTGGGCTGGGTGCGCAATCTGATCGGCTTCTACGAGGCGCGCGAACTCGTCGGCTTCGACGACTTCCCCACCGTCGCGGCATGGCTGGAGCGCGGGCTGGCGCGGCCCGCGGTGCAGCGCGGCCTGACCATTCCCGCCAGGAATTGACCTCGGCCAGCCGAAGCAGCCGGGTCTATTTCGCCTTGGCCTTGCTTTTCGAGCCGCCCTTGCCGATGACGGACGCAGCGAGCGACGCAGCGCCCCTGGCTGTCGCCGCCACCGCACCAGCGGCGACATTGGCGGTCGCCTTGACGGTGCGCATCGCGCCGCCGGCCACCGAGCCGCTGCTTGCCGGCTTCTTGGGTTTGGCGGTTTTCGCCGTCACCTTTGCCGTCGCCACCGGTTCTACCTTCTTTGGCGCCGCTTTGCCGAAAGCCGGCTTTGCGTCCTTGGACCGCTCGGCGATCGCCGGGCCGGCGCCTGCCTTCGCCTGCGTGGCCTTTGCCTGCCTGGCTTTGGGTTGAGCGGTCTTGCTCTTGGCGGGTGTTTTTGCCTTGGTTGCCATCTGACGGTTCCCTCACGGCGGCACGATTGCCGATGAGAGATAACGACCTGAAAGTCTTAAGGTTCCCGTTCCGAAGTCCAGCGAACTATGCGGGATCGCCAACAACCAGGTCGGCGGACCTGCGACGGCCGAGCACGCGATCGATGTTGGGCATGTCGTTGGAAGCGATCCAGGCGCGGGCGTCTTCGTCGGAGCGGCCATGCTCGTGCCAGCGCACCAGAAGGCGGCGCTCGAGTTCGGCACGCGGCACATCGACAAAGATGGTGAAGTCGAACAGCGGCGCCAGCCGCGACCACGGCTCCTCGTCCAGCAGGAGGTAATTGCCTTCGACCAGGATGAACTTGGTCTCGGCGGCAACGATGGAGGCGGCGGCGCGCGACAATTCCATGCTGCGGTCGAACACCGGAATGGCGATGTCTGGCTCGCCCGAACGGATGCGCTTCAACAGCGTCTCGAAGCCGGCGAAGTCGAAAGACTCCGGCGCGCCCTTTCTTGACCGCAGGCCGCGCTGGTCGAGCACGATGTCGTCATAGTGGAAGCCGTCCATCGGCACGACTTCAGCCGCGCCCTCCGGCAACAGATCATGCAGGCCGGCCGAGAGCGTCGACTTGCCGGCGCCGGGCGGGCCGGCAATGGCGACGATGAAGCGTTTCGCCTTGCCAGCGCGCTTGAAGATGGTGGCGGCGAGATGGGCGATTTCGGACATTGGGCGCTTCCAGTTATGCTTTGCATCTTGTCGGCAGTTTGAGGAAATTTCAAACCGCGATTTGGGCAATCTCACGACATCCGCCACGTCAGCGCTGCCCCTCGTCGCCCTGCCGGTGTGCAGCCGATAGATGGGTAACACTTCTCCCCCTATGCGTCCGCCGCAGCGCCAAGCAGATTGGTTGGCGCGGCGGTGCGGCGGACAAGCTCCATGTGCCGTGTGTCGAGGATGCCGGCAGGCAGGTGAGGGGCAGGGCCAGCGTTCGAAAATCAGCCGGGCTGGCCGATCCGCAGGAAATCGCTGTCGAATGCGACATCGCGGGTCGAACCATCGGCTCCGGTGAGATGCATGTGACCTGAGGCTGTCCCGATAGCGCGCGGCGGCTCGCCGCTCGCCAGCGGCAGCGTGCCGATGACATGGCGGAAGGAGACTTCGCCGCCGAGGGTAAAAGCGGTCGCGACCCCTTCGCGCTTCAGCCAATTGTCGTCGATCGATGCGGCATGGCCGATGGCGGCGCGGCCGTCCTCGATGCCGAGCACGCCGCGATGGCGGCTGCTCCACGGCGCGTAGTCGCGGCCGCCATTGCTGAACCACAGCATGGTGACCGGAAGCTCCGCCGGGTTCTTCAGCACCAGCACCAGATCCTGTTCGGCCCGGCGCGCCAGCGCCGTCCAGCCCGGACCGTCATGATCGGCTTCGACCAGGGTGATGAAATCCTCGCGCTCATCCTCCATGCGGTAGTCGGTGAGATCGAGCGTGCCGCCGCCAGTGGCTGGAAAGCGCGTCAGATCGGTCGAGCGGGCGGGATAGAAAAGCTTGAAGCGGCCGCGGGCCGGATCGGGCTCCAGCGGTGCGTCCAGTGTCCCGGCAAAGCGCTTCGGCGAAAAGGCCAGCCGGCCGCCATCGCGCATCGCCGCCATCGGATGGTGGGCGGCGGAGACCGCTCCGGAACCGCCGGAAAAGACATGCTCCTGATAGAGGAAGGGATGACTGTTGCGGAGCGTGAAGATCTTGTCGACCGTCGCGCCCATCACCGTGCGGCGCAACCGGAAGACGGCCCGCCAGCCGTCGGATGTCGCTTCGCTGACGGTGACATCCCAGGGGCTGTTGGCCGGCCAGCCATGCAGCGGTGCGGCCTCGATGTCGCTGGCCGAAAACGGTGCGCATAGGAAATCGCCCGACAGCCGCACCGTGCCTTGAGGCAGATCCGGCGGCAGCGTCTCGCCGGCATCGATCCAGGGCGCGCGGTGCAGCGGCTTCAGCTGGCGGCCATCGCTGTCGACCGTTATGTCGGCGATATGGCCGACAGTGAGATCGAGCGTGACCGAAATGCCCTTTGCCTTGATCGTGACCGTATCCATCCGCGCACCTGCTGATTCTGATGGCAGCGAACAAACCCGCTCCGCGAGGGATGCGCAAGCACAGCGACCGGCATTTTGCATCAGGGCGATTTTTACCCTCCCCCTTGTGGGGAGGGTCGGCGAGCGATCGGAGCGAAGCGGAGATCGATCGACGGGGTGGGGGTAGCGCCCTACAAGGACCCCCACCCCGATCCGCTACGCGGATCGACCCTCCCCACATGGGGGAGGGTGGACGCCTACTGCCGTTTGTACTCCCGGACCGGCGACTTGGTGCCGTCGGTGTAGGTGACCTGCACCGCCATCGATGTCACGTTGTCGGCGACCTTGAAGTAAGGCTGGTAGTCATAAGGAATGGCGTAGGGGTCCTTCTTGTCGCAAGGCGGCAGCTTGATCTCCTTGTCGAGCGCCGTGCCGTTCAGGCTGTAGCGCACCTCCTTGATGCCGCAGCGGAATGACAGCATCTGGGAGAAATAGACCAGGCCGTGATTGCCGCTGGCGTCGAAGGCGATCCACGACGTCCAGAACTGGTCGAGGATCTGTTTGTTGCCCTGTTGCAGCGCCGCGTCCGGATCGAAACTTATGTCGAACGGCCCGGTCTCGCGGCCCCTGAGATCGAGATATTTGACCCCGATGGTGGTGGCCGTGGTGCTGTCGGGCAATTCGAAGCTCGGATTGGGCATCGGCTTGCCGGTGCGCTGGTCGTTCATCGCCATCAGCCCGGTGTCGGTGAACGGACCTGACACACCCATGCGCCAGGAAATGCCGGTCGCGGCCTCGGGGAGCGAGATGGAGATCGTCCAGCCGGCATTGGAGCGCATCGGCGTCAGCGTCGGGGCAAAGCGTGCTGGGTCGAGCACGTCGCCAAGCGCCGTCAGGCGGGTACGGCTGCGGTCGAGCCAGTCGGCGAGCTGCGTCTGGTCGACGAAATATTTGAGCAGCCCGCCTTCCTTTTCATAGGAGACGAACCTGGTCAGCGCCTCGGCCTCGCTGCGCTTGTCGGACAGCGACTGGACGCCGAGGCGATCCTCGGAAAACTCCTGCGCGAGCAGGTAATAGGCCGGTGCGAAATCCGGATTGGCCGCGATGAAGGCGTTGAGCTTGTCGAGACGTTGGGCATCGTCGAACTGCAGGATATGGACCAGCTTGATCGACAGCGCCTTGGCCTTGTCGGCCAGGGCGCCGAACACTTCGCGGGCGCCGGCCTTGCCGTCCTGCACGCGCAGCAGGGTGGCGAAGCGTGTGTAGGGATCGACGGCGTCGACGTCGAAACCGGCGAAAGCGAGATAGGAGCGCCGCGCATTCAGCATGTCGCCGGACAGCTCGTAGACGCGGGCATTGTGATAGAATTCGTCCGGCCGCTTCGGCTCGGCGATCGTCCCGCCCTGCGCGGCCAATGCGGCAAAGCCCTTGGCGATGGTGTCGATCGAGGCGGCGATCTGATCGGTGGTCGCCTGAAGCTTGTCCGCCTGCTCCGCCTGTTTCTGCTGGCCGGCAGCGAGCGTTTCGGTCGTCTGCTTGACCGCCTCTACCGACTTTTGCGTCTGCGCGCCCTGCTCAGCCTGCTGCTGCTGGGTCGACGCAATTTCCTCGGTCTTCTTCGCCACCGCGTCGGTCGATTGCTTGACCTGATCGACCGCCAGCTTCGTCTCGGTTACCGTTTGCTCGATCCTGGCCACCCTGGCCGAGACGATGCCCATCTGCTGCTGCAGGTCGGCGATGGCCGGCACCAGGCCGGCGATCACACCGTTCTGCGAATTGGTCTGCTGCTGCAGGCCATAGACGCCGCCGGCGACGGCGGCAGCGCTGGTGGCAAAGATCAGCGCCGGGAGCGCTTTGGCGGCCAGCACCAGCCGCAGAACGATGGCAATGGCGATGATGGCCGCGGCAACCGAAGCGAGCAGCGCGATATAGGCGGCGAATGGCGCCAGCGGATTGAGGATGTCGGAGGCCGCACCGCCGATAAAGGCGACGCTGCCGGCCCATTTGCCGGTGCGGCTGAGCGAAGCCCTGATAAGAGATGGCGCAGCCGCGCCGATGTCACCGGTCATTGTCAAATCCCCCAAGCAATTGCCGCCTCTATAGCAGCACCGCGACCCCGCAGGCAAAACAGGACAGGAAGCAGGCGATTTCGGGGCGGGTGGGCGGATGTCGAGGTTGCCGTTTCAGCGCCGATGGTTGGCGAAGCCGAAGCGACATCTGATCTCCCCCCTTGCGGGGGAGATTGGCAGCGTCATCGGCAGCTCCGCCGTTAACCAAATGGACGAACACAATGGGTTAGGCTAGGTTCCGGCCCTCTCAGCAACGCCGGACTTGACTTGCCAAATTTCCATTTCCCCTCCCCCGCCCAGAAATTTCTCGCAGCCCTCCTGCTGCTTGTCTTCGTGGCCGGCTGCAGCACCACCGCACCGCCCGACAGCGTGCTGGCGGTGCCGGCGCCGCAGGAGAAATATGCGGCCATCGTCGTCGATGCCGGCAGTGGCAAGACGCTGTTCGAAGTCAGTTCGAGGGCGCAACGCTATCCGGCGTCGCTGACCAAGATGATGACGCTGTATCTGCTGTTCGAGGCGCTGGAGTCCGGCCGCGTCTCGAAGGAAACGCAGATCCCGGTCTCCGACAATGCCGCCCGGCAGCCGCCGACCAAATTGCGCTTCAAGCGCGGCGAGAGCATCGATGTCGATTCGGCGATCCGGGCGATCGTGGTCAAGTCGGCCAATGACGTGGCGGTGGCGGTGGGCGAATATCTCGGCGGCTCGGAGGACCAATTCGCCGCCATGATGACGTCCAAGGCGCGCCAGATCGGCATGAGCAGCACCGTCTTCCGCAATGCCTCCGGCCTGCCCGACGATGGCCAGCACACATCGGCGCGCGACATGGCGACGCTGGGGATGGCGCTGCGCGCCCGCTTCCCGCAGCAGTTCCACTATTTCTCCGAAAGCGACTTCATGTTCCGCGGCCGGCTGGTGCGCGGCCACAACGACATGCTCGGCCGGGTGCGCGGCGTCGACGGCATCAAGACCGGCTATATCAGGGCATCCGGCTACAATATCGTCACGTCCTACAATGCCGACGGCCGGCATCTGATCGTCGTGGTGATGGGCGCCGACAGCGCACGCCAGCGCAACGACCATGTCGAAGCGCTGATCCAGCGCAGTCTTTCGCCGATGCTGGCCGATACGAAGACGCGGCTGATGTTTGCGGGAGATCAGCCGGCCGCGTCGCCCGGCCTGCCGCCGCCTGGTTTGCCGGCGCAGGGGTCGCAGTTGCCTGGTTTACCGCCGCAATAGAACCCGTCGTTGGGTGGAGGAACTCTGAAACGCGGCGGGACAGCACCCCCCTCTGGCCTGCCGGCCATCTCCCCCTCAAGTGGGGAGATTAGCAGCTTCGGCGTCTCGCCTCTTTTTCGTGTTTGGCGAAGCCATGGCAACATCTGATCTCCCCCCTTGAGGGGGAGATGTCCGGCAGGACAGAGGGGGGTCGTGAAGGATCGCTGCCTCATCTTAACTCTGCAGCAGGCGCGACCTCCGTCGGCAACAGCACTTCGGCGGTCTGGTTGCCGACCAGCAGGCGAGCGAGGCCCCGGGGGGCTGCGCCGCCACAGGCAATTGCAGCAGGCATTCATCACAAGCGCTTGCACAAGCCCCCAATCTTCACCGCCACAGTGGCTATGGCGTGCCGGCTTGGCGTATCGTGGGCGCGACAGCAGGAGCCGGCATCATGAGCCCAAAACCATCCGAACAGGCCGCCAATGAAAACGACAGCGGCGGCGAGTATTTCGAGGCGCCGACCGACCACGACGCCGAGCTGGCGGCCGACGAGGCGCTGGAAGCGCCCGATGTGCCGGACTCCGAACCCCATGGCCGCCTGAAGCCGAAGCGAAAGCCGTCGGCGATTTCGGGCCGCAAATTCCGCAAGCGCGACCTGGTGCGCATCGACGATCTGAGGCCGAGCCTGGCCGACCGCATCCGCTCCGATCATCCCGACCTGCCGCGCGGCGCCCGCATCAGCCGCGAGGAGCTCGGCCGCTACCGCATGCGCTACATGGAGGAGCTGCTGCAGCAGGAGCATGGCGAATTCTCCGAGCTCGACCGCCAGGTGGTCGAATCGATCGCCAGGCAGGACACGATTTCGGAAAACTCGGAAGAGGAGTTCGAGGAGCACCGCTCGTTCGCCGACCGCGTCTCCGACAACATGGCGGCTTTCGGCGGCAGCTGGTGGTTCCTGATCTCGTTCGGCAGCGTGCTTGCGGTGTGGATCGGCATCAATTTGATCGCGGGCGTGAGCAGCGCCTTCGACCCCTACCCCTTCATCCTGCTCAACCTGCTGCTCTCCTGTATCGCCGCCATCCAGGCGCCGATCATCATGATGAGCCAGAGACGGACGGAGGCCAAGGACCGCCTGCGCTCGTTCAACGACTACCGGGTGAACCTGAAAGCCGAGCTGGAAGTGCGCCATTTGCACGAAAAGCTCGACTATCTGATCTCGCGCCAATGGACGCGGCTGGCCGAAATGCAGCAGATGCAGCTGGATGCGATGCACGAACTGACCGGCGCGAAGAAGGCGAAGCGGGCGCCGCGCAGGGTGCGCAGGCGGGTGGCGAAGGTGGAGGTGGCGGGGTGAGTCCCGGGCTGAGGCTGCAAGGCGGACGCGAAGTTGCCGAGCCGCGCGACGTGGCTTCGAAAATATCGCCACGCCAATTGCCCGTTGAAGCCCGCGCCGGCTTCCGCTAAGAAGCCGTGGCTGGCCGGCCTATCGGCTGGTTCGTTTTCAGGTTCCCTGAAGGCACCCGTAGCTCAGCTGGATAGAGCGCTGCCCTCCGAAGGCAGAGGTCACAGGTTCGAATCCTGTCGGGTGCGCCAACTTACCGATGTATTACATTAGCTTAGATAACCCAAAAGCGCGTCGCGCTGAAACGGATTCATGCGATCGCTTTAAAGTCTTTGTTTAATGCATGTCGTTGTTCCAGAACCGCGGCACTTCTGGGCGACATGCATGAGTGCCCGGGTGCAGGCATAGCCGATCAGTCCATACGGTTATTGGCGCGTCGATTACCACTTCCGCCCGTTCAGTCAGACGCTATGCTGCCGACCATGACACGAAGGCGCGCGTTCGTGATGAAGCAAAGTCAACACCGCTTGCATGAGCGGATGACCATTCGCGGCCACCTCGAACCCGCGTCCTTCCTGCCCTGGATCATGCGCCATGCGGCCAAGCTCGGTCTCGCGCACCACATCGCTCATGCAAGCACCGATCGCATCGAACTCGATATTGCCGGTGCGGCGGAACTGATCGACATGATGGAGATGGGATGTTCGCTTGGGCCTATTGAAGTCTGGGTCGAGACGATCGACCGCGCGCCTGTCGAGCAAAAAAACATATAGCTTTGCGTGTGGTTACCCTCCGTTTGCACTTAATTTAATCAATATTGCAATTGCGAAATAATTATGCATACGTCAGCCGCATCGAGCGGTTCGCCAACTCCTTGCGCCGGCATCTCTCTGGTCGGGAAACAGTAGTATCAGTACGGAAAGTAAGGTCATGCTGTCCGACAAGACGGACACCTGGGTGCCGGTCGCCCTTACCCAGGATCTGCCAACAGGACAGGTAATGCCGGCGCGGACGCCCGCCGGTCCCATTGCCCTCTGGCGAAGCCAATCGGGGCGCTTGGCGGCATCGGCGGATCGCTGTCCGCATCGCGGTATGCGCCTCTCCCATGGCTTCGTGCGCGGCGAGGCGCTCTCCTGCATCTATCACGGCTGGACCTATTCGCAGGCCGGTCAGTGTCTGCGCATTCCTGCCCATCCCAGCCTCACGCCGCCGGAGACGATTCGCGTCACGACCCGGTTGGTCAAAGAGGCCGGCGGGATCATCTGGGTCGCTGATGGAGAGCCTGACGGCAAGCCACCCCTTTTTGAGGGTTACGTCCCGCTCCGTTCATTGACGGCCCGTGCCGGACATTCGGCGCTCTCGGTCGCTGCCGGTACGAAGGCCACCGTTGAAGGATACGTCTGGCAGGCGCCCGGCGCGCCGGCAATTCGCCTGCTGCCTATCCCGCAGGAAGCCGGCGAGACGCTGATCCACGTCCTTGTTCCAGCCGATTGCGATGCGTCCGAGCGCATCGCCGCCTCGCGAGCCGCCGAGAGCCTTCGGCGCGTGGCCGAAGGGATCGAGGCGAAAGGGGCTGTGCCATGATCAACGATGCGATGCGCGACGAATGGTATCCGGTCGGGCTTTTCAGCCGGCTCGACCGCGAAGGACGCGAGACCACCCTGATGGGCGAGCCGATCAAGATTGCGCTCGACGCCAATGGCGCGGCGAAAGTGACAGGCGAAAACGGGCGCGTGCTGCCGGTTTCGGTGCGCTATGGCCATATCTGGTCGTCGCTCGGCGAACCGAAGAAACCGGTCTTCCCGATTCCCGAAGCAGACCAGCCCGGGCGCCGCTTCGTCGATGTCGGCGTGGTGCGGGTGCGCTGCTCGCCGCTCCGCGCCGTCGAGAACTTCCTCGACATCGCACACTTCCCCTTCGTCCATACCGACATCCTCGGCTCGGAGCCGCATACCGAGGTCGAAAACTACAAGGTCGAGATCCGCGACGAGGAGGACGAGGTCTGGGCGACCCAGGTGAAGTTCTACCAGCCGCAGGCGGCGAAATCCGCGAGCGGAGGTATCACGACGGAATACATGTACCGCGTGCCGGCTCCGACCTGCTCAGTCCTCTACAAGACCTGCCCGCCGCGCCCGGGCGAATGGGATGTCATTACGCTATTCGTCCAGCCGCTTGCCGAGGATCTCTGCGACGTCTGGCCGTGGATGGCGCTTTTCGATGACGAGACGCCACAGACCGACCTCATCCATTTCCAGCAGACGATTTTCCTGCAGGACCGCTCGATCCTCGAAAACCAGATCCCGCGTCTTCTGCCGCTCGATCCCGGCATGGAAATCCCGACGCGCGCCGACCTGACCTCGGTCGCCTATCGCCGCTGGCTGAAGCGCCACAATTATACCTACGGCGCGCAATTGGTGGCACAGTGAAGCTTTACGACTACATCCTCTCCCCAAGTTGCTACAAGGTGCGCCTGATGGCGACGCTGTCAGGTGTGAAGCTCGAAATCCGCCCGGTCGACTTCCATCCCGGCGCCGAGCATCGTGGCCCCGAGCTTATGGCGCTTAATCCGGGAGGCTCCATCCCGATCCTTGAAGACGGCGACCTGATCCTGACCGAGTCTTCCGCCATGCTTGGCTATCTCGCCGCGAAGGCAGCACCGGCCTGGCTCGGCAGCGGCGCCCCCGAGGAGACGGCGCGCATCCAGCAATGGCTTTCCTTCTCGCACAGGCTGACCGCCAACCTCGGCGGCGCGCGCCTGCATGAGATGCTGCTGCGCCCCGGTGACATCGGTGCGCTTCAGGCCAATGGCATAGCGGCACTACGTGAGCTGGAAGCCGGCCTCTTCGAACAAAAAATGCGTGGCGACCGGTTTCTCGCTTCCGACCGGCCGACGATTGCCGACATTGCTTGTTTTCCCTATGTCGCGCTCGCGCCCGACGGCGGCGTTTCCCTCGATTCGTATCCCACGATCCGGCTCTGGTCGCGAGCGCTCCGCAGCCTCGACAATTTCATCGAGATGCCCGGTATCCACCGGCTGCACGAGTTGAAGCCCGAACCGCGACCCATGCTGGACGAGGCGTGAGGTGACCGGCTATCTCCTGAAGAATTGCGCAGCGGTCATCACCGACGAGGGCAGGGGTCCGAGCGTCCGGCGCAATGTCGATGTGCTGACGAATGGCCCGCAGATCGAGGCAATCGGGCAAGGCCTGCACAGAAGCGAGTTGCCGGCCGGTACTATCGTGCAGGACGCCGACGGCTGGTTCGTCTATCCCGGCCTCGTCAACACGCACCATCACTTCTTTCAGTGCTTTGTGCGCAACCGTGCCGAACTCGACTGGACGAAGCTGTCGGTCATCGAATGGCTCGACCGGATCTATCCGATCTTCTCCCGGCTCAACGAGGATTGTTTCTACCACGCCTCGATCACGGCGATGGCAGAGATGATAAAGCACGGTTGCACGACGGCCTTCGACCACCAGTACAATTTTCCACGCCATGCCGGAAAACGGCTCATCGACCGGCAGTTCGAAGCGGCCGACCTTCTCGGCATGCGTTTCCACGCCGGCCGCGGCGGCAACACGCTGCCAAAATCGGAAGGCTCGACCATTCCAGACGAGATGCTGGAGACCACGGACGAATTCATTGCCGACTGCGCACGCCTCATCGACACTTATCACGACACCAGTCCCTTCAGCATGCGTCAGGTCGCGGTCGCTCCCTGCCAGCCGGTCAACTGCTACCGCGAGACCCTCGTGGAATCGGTTTCGCTGGCGCGTGATCGCGGGGTGCGGATGCACACCCATGTCGGCGAGGGCGAAAGCCCGATCATCGAGGCCCGCCATGGCATGCGTACGGTGGACTATCTCGAGGACCTCGGATTTGCCGGCCGAGACACTTTCTATGCCCATTGCTGGGAGCTGACGCATGACGAACTGCGGCTGATGGCGGCGAGCGGCACCGGTGTCTCGCATTGCCCGGAGCCGGTCTATCTGGTGGGCGCGGAGGTGACTGATATTCCCGCCATGTCCGCCTTTGGCCTGCGCGTCGGTCTCGGCTGCGACGGTGCTGCCTCGAACGACAATTCCAACCTCATGCACTGCATCCATTCCGCCTACATGCTGCAATGCATGGCGGCCTCGACGCGCGCTCATCCCGTGCCTGCGCCGGTCGATTTCCTCGGCTATGCGACAACGGGCGGGGCCGCGCTTCTGGGCCGCAATGACATCGGCCGACTGTCGCCCGGCATGGCCGCCGACCTCTTCGCGATCGACACGCGCCGCATGGATTATGTCGGCACGCGCCACGATCCATTGAGCCTGATCGCCAAGGTCGGCATCGGCATGCCCACCGACATGACCATGATCAACGGCCGCATCGTCTGGGAGAAGGGTGCGTTTACCGGGCTGAACGAGGCCCGGCTTGCTGCGGACGCGGAAGCCGCTTTTGCCGCGGTGGAATTCTAACAACTTAAGACAGGGGAACTGACATGCTGAACTATCTGACCCGCAGAACTCTGATGAAGGGCCTTGCCGCAACAGGGCTTGCCGGCGCGCTTGGCAGCCGTCCCGCCTTTGCGGCCGACGAGCCGCTCGGTATCACGCTCGTGCTCCCGTCGCCGGTCGGCGATGTCGGCTGGGGCCATGCGCTCGCCGCCGGCCTCGAGCCGGTCAAGGCCGCATACGGCGACAAGGTGAAGATCACCGTCATCGAGAACATCGCCGAAGGGCCGGACGCCGACCGGATCATGAACAAGACCGTCGCCGACGGTAACAAGTTCCTGATCGCCGGCTCATTCGGCTACCAGAATGGTGCACTACAGATCGCCCGCCGCGATCCTGCGGTCACCGTGCTGCATGCCTCCGGCTTCCAGACTGCGCCGAATTTCTCGCCCTTCGCGGCGAAGTATTTCCAGGGCACTTACCTGCTCGGCATAGCCGCCGCAGCTCTTTCCAAGACCGGCAAGGTCGGCTCCGTCTCGGCCTTCGCCATTCCGGAGCTGATCACCTCGATCAACGCATTTACGCTCGGCGCACAGACCGTAAATCCCGATATCGAGGTATCGGTCGTCTGGGTGAACTCCTGGTTCGACCCGGCCAAGGAACAGGAAGCCGCCAAGGCGCTGATGGCACAGAACTGCGACGTGATCTTCTCGAACGCGCAGGACACACCCTCCGTGATCTCGGCCTGCGAGGAGGCTGGCGTCTACGCGTTCAACCTCAATTCGTCGATGAAGAAATATGCACCGAAGAAATATCTCGGCTGCATCGCGACGGACTGGTCGCCCTTCTTCAAGGCTTCCGTGGATGCCCATCTGGCCGGAACCTTCAAGGGCGCCAACACCTTCCTCGGCGTCGCCGAAAAGGTGGTGGAGGTCGTGGACTGGAACTCAGATATCCCAGCCGACACGATGACGAAGATCAAGGAAGTGGCGGCGAAGATCGCCGACGGCAGCTTCTCGCCCTTCACAGGTCCAATCACCAAGGCCGACGGCAGCGAAGCCGCCGCCGCCGGTGCGACGATAGCGGATCCCGAGATCGTCGCGATGGACTGGCACGTCAAGGGTGTCACCACACCACTGCCGAAGTAAGTCATGACCCCGCCCCTTCTGTCGCTCCGCGGCATCTCGAAGAGCTACGGCCAGATCCGGGCCAACCAAGCCATCGATCTGGACGTGGCGCCCCAATCGATCCATGCGATCCTCGGGGAGAATGGGGCGGGCAAATCGACGCTGATGAAGCTCATCTATGGCGTTGAACAGCCGGACGAAGGCACCGTCGTCTGGAACGGAGAGCCTCTGCGCCTTGCCTCGCCGGCTGAGGCACGGCGCAGGGGCATCGGCATGGTCTTTCAGCATTTCTCGCTGTTCGAGACGCTGACTGTCGTCGAGAACATCCAGCTCGTCGTCCCCGGCGGCAAGGCGGAGCTGGCGGGGCGCATCCGCAGCCTCGGCCAGGATTTTGGCCTTGAAGTAGATCCTCTCGCCGATGTGCACGCGCTCTCGGTCGGCGAACGGCAGCGGGTGGAGATCATCCGCTGCCTGATGACGGACCCGAAGCTGCTCATTCTCGACGAGCCGACCTCGGTCTTGCCGCCGCAGGCGGTGAAGAAGCTGTTCGACACGCTCAGGCGCCTTCGCGACCGCGGCGTGTCCATCCTGTTCATCTCCCACAAACTGGAGGAAATTCGCACGATCTGTGACCAGGCGACGGTCTTGCGTGGAGGGCGCGTTATCGGCACCGTCGACCCTCGCGACTATGATGCGCACGACCTCGCCCGCATGATGATCGGCCGCGACATGCCCGAGGTGATGCCCGCGTTGGCCATGCCCGAGGGGGAGAAGCGGCTGGAAATCATCGACATGGACTACACGCCGGACGACCCCTTTGCCACGCCGCTCTCCGGCATCAGCCTCACGGTACGATCAGGCGAGATTCTTGGCATAGCCGGAATATCGGGCAATGGCCAAGGCGAGCTTGCCGCGCTTATCTCGGGCGAAGCGATGCTGCTGAAGGAACAACGCGACCGGATTTACATGATGGGCCGCGACGTAGGCGCACTCGATGCGGCCGCGCGCAGGAGATTTGGCTTCGCCTTCGTGCCCGAAGACCGGCTGGGACGCGGCGCGGTCCCTGAAATGTCGCTCGTGCTCAACACCGTTCTTACCGCCCATCCTTTCGATCTCGTGAGGCGCGGCCTCATCAACAGCGCCGCAGCGACGGCTTTCACCAGCGAATGCATCCGTCGGTACGACGTCCGCGCCTCCGGCCCGGATGCCGAAGCGGGCTCGCTGTCCGGCGGCAACTTGCAGAAATTCATCGTCGGTCGCGAGATGATGCTGTCGCCAAAACTGCTTTTCGTGGCGCAGCCGACCTGGGGTGTAGACATTGGCGCTGCATCCGCCATCAGAAGGCGGCTCATCGCGTTGCGCAACCTGGGCGTGGCGATCCTCGTAATTTCCGAGGAACTCGAGGAACTTTTCGAACTCTGCGATTTCATCCAGGTGCTCCATCATGGAATGCTGAGTCCGCCTCTGGTCACGCGGGACACGCGCCCCGAAGACATCGGCAGATACATGATCGGAGCACATGCCTCGCCAGAGAAGGTTCCTGCATGAGCGTTTGGGCCGCGCCGTTCCTCCCCGCGCTCGTCCGCCGGGAGCATGCCTCGCTCGTCGCGGCCATGCTGGCCCCGGCTGTCGCGCTTGGCATGGCGATCATCCTCAATCTGGGCCTTTATGTGCTGATAGGCCGAGATCCGGCGGCCGTCCTGTACGCGATGCTTCTCGAGCCGTTCCTCTCCTGGGCATCGTTCGCGGAGGTGCTGCTGAAGGCGGGGCCTCTTCTCCTCATTGCTCAGGGGCTGGCGATCGGTTTCCGCGCAAAAGTGTTCAACATCGGCGCGGAGGGCCAGTTTATCCTGGGCGCTATTTTCGCCTCGGCGATCCCCGTCTGGTTTCCGCAGGCGACCGGGCAGTGGATCTGGCCGCTGATGCTGCTTCTCGGTGCCCTCGGCGGTGCGCTTTGGGCATCTATCACCGCCTTCTGGCGCGTCAGGCTCAATGCGAACGAGATCCTGGTCTCCCTGATGCTGAGCCTCGTTGCGACGCAAGTCCTCAACTACCTGCTGCTCGGCCCATGGAAGGACCCGGCCGGCTTCAATTTCCCACAATCCGTCATGTTTCAGAACGACGCGATGGTGCCGACCCTGATCGCCGGTACCCGCGTCAACGTCTCGCTGCTCATCACACTTGCGCTCTCGCTGGTGGCCTGGGTTTTCATGCAGCGAAGCTTCATGGGGTATAAGCTCAAGGTCGGCGGCCTTGCCCCGCGCGCGGCCGGTTACGCCGGCTTCAGCGAAGGGCGTGCGATTTGGCTATCGCTTCTGATCGGTGGCTTGGCGGCGGGACTGGCAGGCGCGGCGGAAGTCGCGGGTCCGCTCGGCCAGCTGCAGCGCTCGATCTCGACCGGCTACGGTTATGCGGCCATCATTGTCGCCTATCTCGGCGGCTTGCATCCAGTCGGCATCATCTTTTCCGCGCTCTTTATGGCTGTCCTCTATATCGGCGGCGACAATGCGATGGTGTCGGCAAACCTGCCGATCGCCGCCGTCCGCGTCTTCCAAGGCAGCTTGCTGCTCGCCTATCTCGGCGCTGTGGCCTTCGTGCGCTACCGCATCGAGTGGCGCCGCCTCCATCACCTGAGCCAGCCATGAACGCCGTCGAGTTCATTATTTCGGGCATGCTCGCAGCGGCAACCCCCTTTCTCCTTGCCGCGCTCGGCGAGTTGGTGGTCGAGCGCGCCGGTGTTCTTAACCTCGGCGTAGAGGGCCTGATGGCCCTCGGCGCGGTGCTCGCGTTCATCGTCGTCTACCACGGCGGTGGACACCTGCTGGGGTTCGTTGCCGCCGGCCTCGGTAGCGCCGTCCTGTCCCTCGTCTTTGCAGTGCTGGCACTCGGATTCCGGGCAAACCAGGTCGCGACAGGCCTAGCGATCGGCATTCTCGGCCAAGGCCTTTCGGCGCTGTTCGGCAAAAGCTACGAGAGCTTGACGGTCAAGGGGCTCCCGAAACTTGCCTTTCCCGGCCTCTCGGAAATCCCGGTAGTCGGCAGGCTGTTTGTCCAGGACGTCGTCGTATGGCTTTCCCTTGCCGTGACGTTTGCGATCTGGGCGATGTTTGCCTATACGAGAGCCGGCCTTGTCGTGAGGGCAATCGGCGAGAATCCCAAGGCAGCCCACGCCATCGGCTATCCGGTCATCGCTATCCGTGTCGCGGCCGTAGCTTTTGGTGGCATGATGGCGGGTTTTGCCGGCGCCTATGCGGCGGCGGTGTACACGCCCCTTTGGGCGGACGGTATGATTGCCGGACGTGGCTGGATCGCGATCGCACTCGTTGTCTTTGGTACGTGGCTCGCTGCCCGCATCTTCCTGGGTGCCTGCCTCTTCGGCGCGGTTTCGCTGATGAGCCTCGCCGCCCAGGCGACCGGTTTGGACCTGCCATCGCAACTGCTTTCCAGCCTTCCCTATCTCGTTACGATCGTCGTGCTCGGTGTCATCTCGGCGGACCGCCGCTTGCTCAGGCTGAACGGTGTCGCCTCGCTTGGCGAACCCTTCGAACGTTAGCCGGGATGCAAAGTGGATTTGCGAAACTCGGCGTAAGTTGAAGAGATTCGAAACGCCAGCAGACGATCGGCATCCGATCCAAAGGGCAGAAACGCCAAACGGGGCGAAGGTATGCCCGCAAGGGTAGCGCTGACGCCGTCGACTGCGAGCAGCGGAACGATGTGACGCACAACGCGCCCGACACCGGTGGATCGTCGCGGGTTCTTGGATCGTCCCCTTTCCCCAGTACGAGCCCATTCTCGAGGGTCCATTCTCCACCGCATCCTAGCGAAGCGGCGTCGCAAGATGGCCTGAGGCATGCGCCCGGTAAATTCCCGCATGCGAGCACTCGTCCTGCCTGTCTAAGGTTCCGAGTCTAACCGCAAATCCTCGATTTTTTCCGCCAATTCCAGAATATATATTCCGGTCGCCGCAAGAAGCCATAACAACGATTTCCAATACTACCTATTCTTGCAGAAACTAAAAACGCTACACTCGCGTAATCATATTGGTAACGGATGCTGTTCAACCTGCGTCCAGGCAACCAACACGGGGGCGGCGTTATGGATTTCTTTAAAAGTTTAACAAAGGTCTTGGCCGGCGGCGCGGTTACCGTGGCTTTGTGCTTTCCGGCTGGCGCGGGCGGGCTCAGTGTGGGCATCGGCGGCAGCGGTGGGGTGGGTGTTTCGGTCGGCGGCAGTGGCGGCGGGCTTGGCGTCGGTGTCTCGGTCGGCGGGAGCAAGGGCGTCAATGCCGGAGCGACGGTCGGAGGCACCAGCGGCACCACCGCCAGTGTCGGCGCCTCGGTTGGCAGCGGCGTTACCGCCGGCGCCGGCGTATCGGTCGGCACGGGCGTCGGGGTCGGGGTCGGCGCAACCGTCGGCAGCAGTGTCGGGGTCGGCGCCGGGGTCGGGGTGGGCAGTGGAGTGACGGCCGGGGTCGGCGTCGGCATTGGCACACAGACAACGTCCACCAGCCCTAGGGATCCCAACACGCCGGCGGTGCCGACGCGACCGGCGGTGGTTGCCATCAGCGCCATGTCGGCCGGCCAGATCGCCAAGATGAAGAAACGCTGCGCCAGCGTGCTCAGCGGCAAGGGCACCTACGACCGGGACCTGAAGGAGCTCTGCCGGATATTGGCGCGGCGCTGAGTACCGCAACATCGCATCTGCCGTGGGGCATCAGTCTCTCAGCCAGCCCCAATGCCGCAAGGTGGCGGGCATTCTTAGGGAGAGAGCTTTGCCGAGCGGTTCAGCGTTTCGCGGAAAGGCGGAACCGGTCAGGCTGTGCGCTTTCATCGGCGGCATTCTGCATGGCTTGGTCACCGAGCCGAAGGAAGCGCGCCGCCCGGTTGCGGCCTTAATCTGACCTCTGCCGTCCGTCCGGTCACCCGTTTGGGCCGGCTCGAAGATTCGCCTCTGGCCTTTTGTATCACCCGCTCTAGCTGCTTTGTGTTAGGCTCGTCATGTTAGCCTTGTCTTGCTGATGGAGGTTTTGATGGATCGGCGATCATTCTTGACAGCATTGTTCGGCGTTGCGGGGGCCGCGGCGCTTGCTACCGCGGTTCGGCCTCTCGAGGCCGTGGCCGGGGTTCCCAATGTCGGTAACGGCATTCTCGATGAACTCGACAAGCAGGATGCCAATTCGTTTGATGACGACGAAGGCGCTGGCGATGTCGAGCAGATCTCGCATCGGCGATGGCACCATCGTCGCCACCACAGGCGGCATGTCTGGAGACGGCACTGCCGCACGTTCTGGCGGCATGGCCGGCTGCGCCGGCGCTGCTATCGCAGGCGCTCCTTTGTCGTCTTGCAGTTCTAACCGCGGCACGTTCCCGGATAGTCCCTGCCCTGAGGCGCAACCACCAAACAGACCCATCCCGATTTGCATCGGGATGGGTTGGTTCAGCTTTATCCAGCCACAGCTGCCACCGACTCCCGCTCGACCAGCGGGCATTCCAGCTTGGTGATGGGATAGCGGCCGCGGCCGGCAGGCGGCGGCACTTCGAGCTGTTCGATCGCCCATTGGCCCATCGCCATGTGCGGCAGGATCGATGTCGTCAGCGGCGGGAACAGGTGACGGGCGATCTCCTCGTCGTCATAGCCGACGACGGAGATGTCCTGCGGGATGTGCAGGCCCGCCTCCTTCAGCGCTTCGTAACAGCCGATGGCCGTGCGGTCGTTCTGGCAGAAGATAGCGGTCGGACGCTCTTTCAGCGCCAAAAGCTTCACGGTCGCCGCGTAGCCGGCGCTCGCCGACCAGTCGCCCTCGACCACCAGTTCGGGATCGAACGGGATGTCGGCGGTGGCGAGCGCCCTGCGGTAGCCTTTGAGCCGGTCCTGCGCGGCCTGCATCCACGGCTCGCCGGTGATGGTGGCGATGCGGCGGTGGCCGTGGCCGATCAGATGCCGGGTCGAGTTCTGGCCGCCGGCGATCTCGGACGGCACCACGGCCGGGAAGGCATAATCGGCCGTGTAGCAGTTGAGCAGGATGACCGGGATGTCGAGGCCGTAGAGGAAGTCCGGTGCCGTGATCTCGCGGGTGAAGATGGACATGTAGACCAGCGCCGAGATGCCGCGCCTGGTGAGCGCCGCAATGGCGCGCGGCTCCATGACGGCGTCGCCCATGGTCTGCGCCACGAGCAACACATTGCCGGCGTTCCACGACGCCTGGCGCGCGCCCTCGATGGCGACAACGGCTTCCGGACTTGTCGCCAGCTGGTCGACAGCGAAACCGATGACACCGTCAAGTCCATCGAAGGCGGGAACAGGTTTGCGCAGCGCCGAGAAGGCGGGTGCTGCGTAGCCGAGCGCACGCGCGGCGTCGATCACCCGCTCGCGCGTCTGCTGCGACAGCCGGATGCCTGGCGAATCGTTGAGCACGAAGGAGACGGTCGCCTGCGAGCACCCGGCTGCCCTGGCGATGTCGGTCATGGTGACGCGGCCGCCCTTGGCGGCTCTCGCCGGCGCCTTGCGCCGCTTCGCCGTGTCGTCCGGATCCCTCGTCTCGCTCATGGCATTGCGTCCCAATCCCCAGCCTGTCTAGTCGCAAGCCTGCCACACCGACAAGATGGTGTCGCGCCGTCGACCAATGGAAATAGTCGAAGGCGTTTATCTTTATTAGCAGCTTTGAAGTTCGCCGCCATGCCGCTTCGGGCCGCGTGAAATTCGAGGACTGCAAGGCATCTGCTTGCGCGAAGCCGTGCTGCACCTCTTCGGGCAAACTAGACCTAGGGCCACCGCCGAGTGTCCGCGCGAGACCTCTGCTAATACTGTTTACTAATACAAAACGACGCTGTAACGTCAATCCGCCGTGTCCGGTCAGGTGGGACCCGTGCGGCGAGAAGTGCACGTGAATGGCCCGATGGCGAGCGGGGTTTGCCTCCGCAAGCCTGGTCTCAGACATGTGATATGTCAGACAAATCAGACTATTTACGAGCACGGGATGAGTCTCTAAAGTCCGTGATCGCGACCGACGACGCCATTCTTCAGCGCCGGGAACCCCTGAGGAGGAGGGCGTCCAAATCGCGAGCGGCAAGTCAGTGAATGCAAGATCGGTTCAGTCCGACGACTGAGCCAAAACGGGAGGTTGAACATGAAATCCTTGATACGACATGCATCCGTGGCCACCGCAGCCCTGCTGCTTGGCCTGACCGCGACAGCCATTGCGCGCGCCGACGACAAGCCGACGCTGGCCTTCGTCGTCAACGGCGCTTCCGATTTCTGGAAGGCCGCCGAAGCCGGCGTCAAGAAGGCGCAGGCCGAATTGCCCGACTACAATCTCGAACTCAAATATCCCGAGCAGTCCTCGGTCGCCATCCAGCAGCGGCTGATGGACGATCTGGTGACCGCCGGCGTCAAGGGCATCATGGTCTCGGCCGTCGATCCCAAGACCTCGACCGACGGTCTGAACAAGATCGCGTCGGAAACGGCGCTGTTCACCACCGACTCCGATGCCCCGCAGACCAAGCGCGTTGCCTATATCGGCTCGTCCAATGTCGACGCCGGCAAGCAGGCGGCCGAGATCGCCAAGAAAGCGATGCCGGACGGCGGCAAGTGCCTCGGCTTCGTCGGCCTGCTCGGCGCCGACAATGCCAAGGAACGCATCCAGGGCATGAAGGACGGCCTCGCCGGCAGCAAGATCGAACTGGTGGACGTGCGCGGCGACGACATCGACCAGGCGCGCGCCAAGAAGAATGTCGAGGACGCGCTGGTCGCCAGCCCCGACATCACCTGCATGGTCGGCTTCTATTCCTACAACACGCCGCGCATCTATGAAGCGCTGCGCGACGCCGGCAAGCTCGGCTCGATCACCGTCGTCGGCTTCGATGACGATCCGATCACGCTGGGCGGCGTCAAGGAAGGCACCGTGGCGGCGACCGTCGTGCAGCAGCCCTTCGAATGGGCCTATCAGGGCATGAAGCTGATGGCCGCCTATCTCAAGGGCGACAAATCAGGCATTCCGGAAGGCGGCCTGATCATCATCCCGACCAAGATCATCGGTAAGGACGATGTCGACACCTATGCCGCCAATCTGAAGGCGATGTCCGGAAACTGAGACCACGAGCAGTTGCGCCGGCTCAGGGTTCGCCTTGAGCCGGCGATCGTGTTGACGGGCCGGCCAAGGCCCGTCAGTCTGTAGCCCACCGGCTGCTGGCAAGCCTGATCAAATATGGCGTGATGAATTATTCCGACCCATCCATCGTCGCAACCGCCCCGTTCCTCGGCCTCGAGAACGTGCGCAAGACCTATCCGGGCGTGGTGGCGCTGGACGGCTTTTCCATGGAGGTCAGGCCGGGCGAGGTGATCGGCCTGGTCGGCGAAAACGGCGCCGGCAAATCGACCTTGATGAAGATCCTCGGCGGCGTCACCAGGCCGGACAGCGGCGCCATCACCGTCGACGGCGTTGCGCATGACGGGCTCACCGTCGAAGGCAGCCTGGGGTCGGGCATCGCCTTCGTCCACCAGGAACTCAATCTCTTCGAAAACCTCGATGTTGCCGCCAATATCTTCTTCGGCCGCGAGCCGTTGCGCGGCGGGCCGCTGAGATTGGTCGACCGCGCCAAGCTGCGCGAAATGGTGGCGCCACTGCTGAAGCGCGTCGGCGCCAATTTCTCCGCCGATACGCCGGTTGCCTCGCTGTCGCTGGCGCAGCAGCAGATGGTCGAGATCGCCAAGGCACTGTCGATCAAGGCGCGGCTGGTGATCCTCGACGAGCCGACGTCGAGCCTGCCGCTCGCCGAAACCGACAAGCTGCTCGACGTCATCAAGGCGCTGAAGGCCGATGGCATCAGCGTCATCTTCATTTCGCACCGGCTGCATGAAGTCGAGCGCGTCGCCGACCGCGTCGTGGT
Organism: Mesorhizobium sp. C432A; assembly: GCF_030323145.1. Lineage (NCBI taxonomy): Bacteria > Pseudomonadati > Pseudomonadota > Alphaproteobacteria > Hyphomicrobiales > Phyllobacteriaceae > Mesorhizobium > Mesorhizobium sp. C432A. The sequence goes on from NZ_CP100470.1 coordinate 932,837, forward strand.
GCTGCGCGACGGCATGCTGGCTGGCACCTTGCCGAAGAGCGCCATCAACCACGACCAGATGGTCAAGCTGATGATCGGCCGCATGCTGAAGGAGCGCGAGAAGGCCTCCGAGGCGGCTCGGGCGCCGGGCGCCACGGCGCTCTCGGCCAAAGCCATCCGCACCCCCGCCTACCCTGCCCGGCCGGTCGACCTCGACATCAGGCGCGGTGAAATCCTCGGCCTGGCCGGCCTTGTCGGTTCCGGCCGCACCGAACTGGCGCGGGTGTTCTTCGGCATCGACAGCACGCTTGGCGGTGGGCTCGAACTCGACGGCAAGCCGCTTGTACTGGGTTCGGCGGCCGATGCGGTCGCGCATGGCATTTTCCTGGTTCCGGAAGACCGCAAGCTGACCGGCATTTTGCTTGACCTGTCGATCGCGCAGAACATCTCGCTGCCCAACCTGCCGGCGCATGCGAAGCGTCGACTGGTGTCGGCAAGCTCCGAGGCCGCCACCGCAGAGAAGCAGAAGACGAATCTCGGCATCAAAGCGCCGTCGGTGCAGACGCGCACCGGCACGCTGTCGGGCGGCAACCAGCAGAAGGTGGTGCTGGGCAAATGGCTGGCGATGAACCCGAAGGTGATGATCCTCGATGAGCCGACGCGCGGCATCGATATCGGCGCCAAGGCCGAGATTTACGGGCTGATGCGAGCCTTGGCCGATGCCGGCGTCGCCGTGCTGATGATCTCCAGCGACATGGAAGAGGTGATCGGCGTGTCCGACCGCATCGCCGTCATGCATGAGGGCCAGATCTCGGGCATTCTCGACAAGGAACAATTCAGCCAGGAAAACGTGCTGTTGCTGGCGGTCGGCAAGCCGGCAAACTAGCGGGCTTCAGGCGATTGCCGGTCCGGCGCATTGGGGAGAAGACGATGAGCAAAAAAGATCTCGGCCTGCTGATCCTGATCCTGGCGGTCGGCGCCGTGGTGACCGCCATCAACCCGCGCTTCCTTTTGCCGATCAACCTCGCCAACACCTCGAACCTGATCGGCCTGTTCGGGATCCTCGCCATCGGCCAGGCCTTCGTCATCATTACCGGCGGCATCGAATTGTCGGTGGGATCGCTGGTGGCGCTGCTCGGCACGCTGTTCATCGATTTCATCGCCGTGCGCGACATGCCATGGCCGGTGGCGCTGCCGCTGATCCTGGTGCTGGGCGGCATCATCGGGCTGGCGCATGGCTGGCTGATCACAAGGCTGAAATTGCAGCCCTTCGTGGTGACGCTGTGCGGCCTTTTGATCTATCGCGGGGTCGCCCGTTTCTATACCGCCGACGGCACCGCCGGCTTCGCCTTCGGCCAGAATTTTCCCGAGCTCGAATTCCTCACCGCGGGCCGCAGCTATGGCGTGCCCAACAGCTTCATCGCACTGATCGTCATTTCGATCGTCATGTGGGTGGTGCTGCACCGCTCGGTGTTCGGACGCTACCTCTATGCCATCGGCAAGAACGAAGAGGCGGCGAAATATTCGGGAATTCGCACCGGCCGTGTCGTCATGGCCGCCTATGTCATCTGCGGCGTGCTGACGGCGCTGTCGGCGATCTATTTCGCCATGTACACGCGCTCGATCTCGCCGGCCAGCCACGGCCAGTTCTACGAGCTCTACGCCATTGCCGCCGCCGTTCTCGGCGGCTTCTCGCTGCGCGGCGGCGAAGGCTCGCTGGTCGGCGTCATCCTGGGCACCGTGCTGCTGCAGGAGTTGCAGAACCTGGTCAATCTGCTCGGCATCCCGTCCTCGCTCAACTTCGCGGTGATGGGCGGCGTGATCCTGATCGGCGTGCTGGTCGACCAGCAATGGGGCGTGTTCCGCGCAAGGCGGCTGATGCTCGATGCCAGCCGGAAGACTGTCGCGGCGGAGTAGCGCTACATCACGCCGGATATATCCGAGAAGGCCATCGCATTGCGCAGCACCTCGGCGAAGCGTTCTCCGGCGGCTTCGCGCTGGCCGCCATTGTCGATCGAGGTGACGCCGGAGCCGGACAAAGCGATATTGGCGCTGCGGGCGAGCCGAGCCAGCACTTCGCCGCGCGATTCGCGGCCGCGCTGGGCGAGACGCTCGGCGAGGATTTCCGGCGAGGCGGTGATCTCGACGACAGCCAGATTGGCATAGCGCTCCCGCAGCACCGGGATGACTGCGCGCGAGACATTGGCGACCGCGACATAGCCGTTGGCGATGGACGAGTCGACATCGGCCGGAATGCCGTAGCGCAGGCCGTGCGCCTCCCAGGAAATGGCGAAGGCGCCGTCGGCCTCGGCTTCGACAAAGGCCGCGTCGGCCAGCGTGTCGTGATCCTCGCTTGCCGCATCGCTCGGCCTGGTGATGACCCGGCGGACGAACTCCAGCCTCGTCTCGTCGGCAAACAAGGTGCGGGCATAACCGATTACCGTATCCTTGCCGGCGCCACTCGGGCCGACGACGGCGACAAACACGCCGTTGCGGAGCGGAAAGGCCTCGCTGCTGAGTTCGCGCTCGATCGACGCCGAGACCATCAGGCGACCCGGCGCCCTTGGCGCCAGACAGTGCGCACGACCGGCACATGGTCGTCGACGCGCACACGCACGAGGTCGGCGCGGCGGCCCTGTTCGATGACGCCGCGGTCGTTTAGGCCGATCGCCTCGGCCGGATTCTTCGACACCATCGCAACCGCCTGCGGCAGGGAAATGCCCTCGACGACGTCGCCGAGGAAGAAGGCCGACTGGATCAGGCTGAAGGGAATGTAGTCGGACGACAATATGTCGAGCAGGCCGTCGCCGGCCAGCGTGCGGGCCGAGACATTGCCCGAATGCGAGGAGCCGCGCATGACGTTGGGCGCGCCCATCAGTACGCCGAGCCCGGCATCCTTCGAGGCCTTGGCGGCTTCCAGCGTGGTCGGGAATTCCGCGACGCGCACGCCCTGCTCGATCGCCTCGTCGACATGGCCTGATGTGGCGTCGTCATGGCTCGCCAGCACAATGCCCCGCTCGTTGCAGGCGGCTGATATCGCCACCCGGTTCGGTCCCGAATTCTTCGCCGATTCCGACATCCGCTTTTCGCAGAACAATTGGAAGTCGCGATCGGTCAATTTCAGCTTGCGCTGATAGTAATGGGCGTAGGTCTCGAGATTGACGAACTGACGCTGTCCCGGCGCATGGTCCATCAGCGAGGCCAGCTTGACCCGCTCGTCGCCATCGAAATTGGCGAAAGCCCGCAAGCAATCCGGCGCCGAGACCTCGCAGCGCAGGTGCAGGAAATGGTCGGCCCGCAACCGGTCTTTCGCGACGCTGTCCTCGATCGCGCCGGCGAGCTTGCGGATGTCGTCGGAGGTAATATTCGCGTCCTCGTCCATGCCGACACGCAACGCGTCGAGGACGGTGGTGATGCCGGCGGTGGCCACCTGCGCGTCATGGGCAAGGACGGCGGCGATCGGGTTCCAGCGCACTTTCGGGCGCGGCGCATAGTGGCCTTCGAGATGGTCAGTGTGCAGCTCGACCAGGCCGGGAATGATGTAGTCGCCGCCCATGTCCTCGCCGCCCATGCTCCCGCCGGTGTGGCCGGTGCCGGCGTCGACGCCGGAGATAAAACCGTCGCGCAGCACGAGCGACCCTTCGACGATCTCGTCGGCAAGCACGATGCGGGCGTTGTGGAGAACAGTTTCGGCGGTCATTCAGGCAGTCCTTGCTTACTCGGACGAATTGCGGTCAGGCGGTTTTTCGGGCAGCGCGGCGGCCGAGCGCATGATGCGAAAGCACCATGAACGGAGCGCCCGGTTCGGTTTCGACGAACAGCGTCAGCGCATCCACCAGCACCGGCTGCTGCAGCACATCGGCGAACAGGCTGTCAATTGCCGCGCGCAGACGTTGGCTTTCCTGCGGCCCGGCCCGGCCGGACAGTGTCATGTGGAAGCGAAAGGTCTCAAACACATAGGGATAGCCCCACTGGCAGAGATTGCGGAACTCGGCCGGCTTCAGCGAATCCGGGCTGCGCCGCTCGATCTCGGCCTCGGTGAGCGGCGCGCGAAAACGGTCGAAGCTAAGCACGACATCATCGGCGAAACGGTTGAGCGGCGGCAGCGGGCCTTCCGGCAGCAAAGCGAAGAAACCATCGATCTGGCTGACGACCAGGCGCGGGATGGTGACCGTCGGCGTTGCTTCGGCAAAGGCGTCCAGCGCCGCGCGCAACGAGCTTTCGGTTTCGTTGGCGGCCAACCGGAAGGGCGCTTTCAGCGTCGCATGAAAACCGTAGCGCCGCGCCGATGCGGTGTGAAAGGCGACTTCGGCCGCCGACAGCTCGCCCACCGCCTCGACCGGCCTGGTGGCGGCGCCAAAGGGGTCGCGGCCCAGCCAGTTGGCGGCGATCCGCGCCAGCGGTTCGTCCTGCCTCGGGGTGAAATAAATGGCGTAGCGCATCGAAAATCCTCGTCAGCCCGCTGCCATAGGTGATTTCCATGACGGATTGACGAAGCTTATGCGGGTTTTCGAAGGCAAATCGACCCCATGGATCGTTAGCCGACGATTTTTTCCTGCTGGACCAACAGCTTCCGCCGCAAGCGAAGGCCGATCAGGCCTTCATCAGCCATTCGTGCTCGAGCGCGTTGTGGAACTTCCACGTCCGCTTCGGCCCGGCCATGACGTTAAGGTAATAGAGGTCGTAGCCGTGGCAGGCGGCGCAGGGGTGATAGCCCTTGGGCACCAGCACAACATCGCCGTCCTCGATCGCCATGGCTTCGTCCAGCTCGCGGGCGCCGGTCTTGTCGGCGTCGGTGTAGACGCGCTGGAAGGCAAAACCCTGCGGCGGGTTGAGGCGGTGGTAGTAGGTTTCCTCAAGATAGGATTCGGCCGGCAGATTGTCCTGGTCGTGCTTGTGCGGCGGGTAGCTCGATGTGTGGCCGCCGGGCGTGATGACCTCGACCACCAGCAGCGAGTCGGCGGGCTTGCCCTCGGGCAATATGTTGGTGACGTAGCGCGTGTTGGTGCCTTTGCCCCGAGTCTCCTGGCCGAGGTCGTGGGGTGCGATGACGCGAACGGGCAAGCCGCCGCCCAGGCCCGGCGCCGAGCAGACCGCGAGTTCGAGATCGGTGTCGGCGGTGACCGACCAGTCCGAACCCTCCGCAATATAGACCGACCACGGCTTGCCCTCGAAGGGCGACATGCGCTCGCCGAGCAGGCCGAGTTCCTGGCCGCCGGCCCTTGCCGTGCCCTTGCCGGTGACGAACACCAGGCAGACTTCGCGACCGCCCGTCTTACCCGAGGCGTTTTCGCCGGGCTTCAAACGGTGCAGGTCGAAGCCGACATAGGTCCAGCCGGCGCTTTTGGGCGTGACATGGGCGACGCGGCCATGGCCCTTGTCGGCTTTGACGAGCAGTTTCGACATGTTTTGTCTCTCCTATCGCAAGTCTTCGAGGTCGGCCTCTCAACTTCGTCATCCTAGGGCGAAGCAGGAGCGAAGCTCCGTCGCGAAGACCCTAGGATGACGAAGCGAGGGACGTTCCGCCCAATCACCGACGTAGGCGATACGCCAGGTGTCCAGTGTCCGACCCGCAAGCCCTTCCGAGCCACGGCCGCTTCATTCCTTCGGTTCGGCGTCCGCCTTCGCTTCGCCGGTCTTCGGTCGATCAGGCGCAGCCTTGCTCTCCTCCACCGGCTTGTAAAGGTAGAAGAACTGCCAGACGGCGTAGGCGGCAAAGCCGAGCGCAATGATGCCCCAGAATGGGGTGCCGGAGGCGAATTCTATTCCGGCCCAGATCACGCAGACGGCGACGACGGCAACGCGCCGCCACAGCGGCCGGAAGAACGGGTGCTCGTAATCCTTCATCGGACCGGCTTACGCATTGGGAAAGCCTTGCGTCTCGACCGTGTAGCCGGCCGCCGTCATCACCCGCATCAGCTCCTTGTAACCCACTTGGGCCATCTTCAGCGGCGGGTTCTTTTTCGGGTCCTGCTCGGCCTCGACGACGAACCAGCCTTCATAGCCATGGTCGGCGAAGCGCTGCACGATGGCGCCGAAATCCAGCGAGCCGTCACCCGGCACGGTGAAGGCGCCGAGCGCAACGGCATCGAGGAACGACTGTTTGGTGCGATCGAGCCCGTCGATCACGGCCATGCGCACATCCTTCACATGGACATGGCTGATGCGCTTGTGGTGGTTGTCGATGGCGCGCAGCACGTCGCCGCCGGCAAAGGCGAGATGCCCGGCATCGAGCAGCAGCGGAATGCCTTCGCCGGAATGGCGCATGAAGGCATCGAGCTCCGGCTCGGTCTCGACCACTGCCGCCATGTGGTGATGATAGGACAGCGGCATGCCTTGCTCTGCGCACCATTCGCCGAATTCGGTCAGCCGCCTTGCATAGGCCTTCATCTCGTCACTGGTGAGTTTCGGCTTGGTGGCGAGCGGCCTGGAGCGGTCGCCCTGGATCGAGCGGCCGACCTCGCCATAGACGATGCAAGGCGCGTTGACCGCCTTGAACAGGTCGATCATCGGCTGGATGCGGTCCTTGTTCTTACCCATATCCTCATCGACCAGCGTGCCGGAGAACCAGCCGCCACACAGCGTCACGTCGGCCTGCTTCAGGATCGGCAGCATGACAGCGGGGTCGTTGGGAAAACGCCGGCCCATTTCCATGCCGGTGAAGCCGGCCGAGCGCGACTGGCGCAGACATTCTTCCAGCGAGACGTCATCGCTGAGTTCGGCAAGATCGTCGTTCCACCACGCAATGGGGGACATGCCCAGTTTGGCTTTCAAGTTTTAGCTCCGGTTCTTGTTTACCCTCCCCCCTGTGGGGAGGGTCGCTGCGAAGCAGCGGGGTGGGGGTGCGGCGCCAGACCCCCCACCCGGACCTGCGGTCCGACCTCCCCACAAGGGGGAGGTAGGGGCCGGGTGCATGTACATCAATCGCCGATGGTCTGCATCTGCCGCTTTTCGTCATAGGCCTTGCGGGCTGCGTTGACCTGGCTGCGCACTGACACTTCCGGCACCGCCACATCCCACCAATGGCCGCCGGCATCGGTGGAAACCAGTGGATCTGTGTCGATGACCAGAACGGTCGTGCGGTCGTTCTTTTTTGCTTTCTGCAGCGCGTTTTCCAGGCCGGCGATCGACGGCACTTTTTCCGATATCGCGCCCATGCTCGCCGCATGCGCGGCAAAGTCGATGTCGGGCAGGATCTCGTGGCGCGAGTCCTTCAGGAGGTTGTTGAAGTTGGCGCCGCCGGTGGCCATCTGCAGCCGGTTGATGCAGCCATAACCCCTGTTGTCGAGCACCACGATGGTCAGCTTCAGGCCAAGCATCACCGACGTGGCGATTTCGGAATTCATCATCAGGTAGGAGCCGTCGCCGACCATGACGACGATTTCCTGGTCGGGCTTGGCCATCTTGGCGCCGAGCCCGCCGGCAATCTCGTAGCCCATGGTCGAGAAACCATATTCGCCATGGTACGAGCCGGGCGCGCCTGCCTGCCAGAGCTTGTGCAACTCGCCCGGCAGGCCGCCCGACGCGTTCAGCAAGGTCACGCCGGACCCCAGCGCGCGCTGCACAGCGCCGATCACCTGCGCATCCGAAGGGAAAGCTGCGTTTGTCGAGGCCGTCACCTTGCCCGCGTCGACCTGCCAGGCCTTCTTGCCGGCAGCCGAATTGTCGGTCCAGGCGGAAGGCGCCTTCCAGCCGCCCAGCGCCGCACCCAGTTCGACAAGCGCTTCGGCCGCATCGGCGACCAGCGGCAGCGCGCGGTGCTTGCCGGCGTCGAAAGGCTGCACGTTGAGCCCGATGATGGTCTTGCCGGAATTCTTGAACAGCGCCCACGAGCCGGTGGTGAAATCCTGCAGGCGCGTGCCGATGGCCAGCACGACATCGGCCTCTTCCGCCAGCCGGTTGGCCGCGGACGTGCCGGTGACGCCGACTGCCCCCATGTTGAGCGGATGCGTATCCGGCAGCGAGGATTTGCCGCCTTGCGTCTCGCAGGCCGGAATGCCGGCCCCCCCGGCGAATTTCGCCAATTCGCTAGAGGCCTGCGAATAGAGCACGCCGCCACCGGCGATGATCAGCGGCTTCTTCGCGCCCTTCAGCGCCGCCACCGCAGTGGCAAGCTCATTCCGGTCCGGACGCGGCCGGCGCTGATGCCAGACGCGCTCGGCGAAAAAGCTCTCGGGATAGTCATAGGCCTCGGCCTGCACGTCCTGGCAGAGCGACAGCGTCACCGGGCCGCATTCCGCGGGATCGGTCAGCACCTGCATGGTCCGCGCCAATGCCGGGATGATCTGCTCGGGACGGGTGATGCGGTCGAAATAGCGCGACACCGGACGGAAGCAGTCATTGACCGTCGCGGTGCCGTCGGAAAAGTCCTCGGCCTGCTGCAGCACCGGATCGGGGATGCGGTTGGCGAAGACATCGCCCGGCAAAAACAGGACGGGCAACCTGTTTACGTGGGCGAGCGCCGCCGCCGTCACCATGTTGAGCGCACCGGGGCCGATCGAAGAGGTCGCGGCCATGAAGCGGCGGCGGAAATTGGCCTTGCCATAGGCGATCGCCGCATGCGCCATCGCCTGCTCATTGTGGGCGCGGAAGGTCGGCAATTCGTCGCGCAGCTGGTACAGCGCCTCGCCGATGCCGGCGACATTGCCGTGACCGAAGATCGCCCAGACACCGCCGAAGATGGGCACTCGTCTGCCGTCGATCTCGGTCATCTGCTTGCTGAGAAAGCGGGTCAGCGCCTGCGCCATCGTCAGGCGGATTGTCTTGCTCATGGTGTTTTCCTCCGCAGTCCTCTTGCCGCGCCTTTATGCTGCTTTACGGCCACGCGCGGCAAGCCACGCTTCGGTCAACTGTTCGAAGCGCGCGGCCATGTCGGCGATAGCCTCGTCATCCGTCATCTTGCCGGCCAGCCATTGTTCCGCGGCGTGGACGAAGATGGTGCGGCCGACGGCAAAGCCCTTGACGATCGGCGCCTTGGCGGTGGCGGCAAAGGCCGCTTCCAGTTCGTCCTGCGGCGCTTCGAGACCCAGCAGCACGACGCCGCGGCACCACGGATCGTGCTTCAGGATCACCGCTTCGATCTTGGCCCAGGCGCCGGCCGACGCCTGCGGTTCGAGCTTCCACCAGTCCGGCTTGATGCCAAGCGCATAGAGTTCTTCCAGGGCGCGCGGGATCGTCGTGTCATCGAGCTTGCCGTGCTTGCCGGCGATGATCTCGACCAGAAGCTCCCGGCCGACCTTCCGCGCGGCTTCGAACAGCGAGCGCAGCTTCTGCTGCTGCTCTTCCTTGAGCGCTGCCGGATCGTCGGGGTGATAGAAGCACAGGCATTTGATGCAGTGGTCGACCGGCCATTCCACCAGTTGCGAGCCGATGTCCTGCGAGAACTCGAAGCGCAGCGGCCGGGAGCCCGGCAGTTCGACGGGACGGCCGAGCCAGGCAAAGGGGTGGCGGGCGAACTCGAACATCGCCTCGCGACCGTGCTTCTCGTCGATCAGCATGCCATAGCCGTCGCGGCCGGCGGCGACTTTCGCCGCGGCCTTGACCGCCAGCACCTTGAAATCGCGGATGCGCGCCGGATCGGCGCCGGTCTTTGCCGCGACGTCCTCGAGCTGCACACGGTGGTCGCAGGCGAGCGCCATCATCGAGGGGATATCGCGGCGGCGGGTCGTCGCCCAATGGATGTGGTTGATCGCCTCGTCCTTGCGCAGAGCGAGATGCTTGCTGCCGTTCTTGAGGAAGAACTGCAATTCCTCGAAGGTCGGATATTCCGGCGCGCAGAGCAGCCGCGACACGGCGAAGGCGCCGCAGGCATTGGCCCAGGTCGCCGCTGTCGCATGATCTTCGCCACCCAGCCAGCCGCGCAGGAAACCGGACATGAAGGCATCGCCGGCGCCCAGCACATTATAGATCTCGATCGGAAAGCCCTTGCCGACGATACCGTCTTCCAGATCGTCGCTGATCGGCCCGTCATAGACGATGCAGCCCATGGCGCCGCGCTTCAGTACGATGGTTGCCTTGGACAGCGCGCGGATCGTCTTCAGCGCGCTCAGGCAATCGTCGGCGCCCGAGGCGATCATGATCTCTTCCTCGGTGCCGACGATGAGGTCGCAATCGGGCAGCACCGTCTTCAGCTGGGCCGAGACGCGGTCGGATTTGACATAGCGCTCAAAACCCTCGGCATGGCCTGCGAGTCCCCAGAGGTTGGGGCGGTAGTCGATGTCGAACACCACCTTGCCGCCCCTGGCCTTGATGATGCGGATCGCCTTGCGCTGGGCGGCGTCGCTGTTGGGTCGGGAAAAATGCGTGCCGGTGACGACGATGGAACGGGCCGAGGCGATGAAGGCTTCATCGATGTCTTCTTCGGCGAGCGCCATGTCGGCGCAGTCGCTGCGATAAAAGATCATCGGCGAGACGCCTTCGCTCTCGACCGAAAGCAGCACCAGAGCCGTCAGCCGTTCCTTGTCGGTCTTCAGCCCGTCGACATTGACGCCTTCGCGCCGCAGCTGCTCGCGGATGAAGCGGCCCATCTGCTCGTCGCCGACGCGGGTGAGCAGCGCCGAGCGCAGGCCTAGTCTCGCCGTGCCAACCGAGATGTTGGCCGGGCAGCCGCCGACCGATTTGGCAAAGGAGGTGATGTCCTCCAGCCGCGAGCCGATCTGCTGGCCGTAAAGGTCGACGGAAGCGCGACCGATGGTGATGACATCGAGCGTCGCCTGTTTGGCGTCCACGGCTTCGCTCATTTGAACCTCCCGTCGGTCTTGTTGTCTTGAGCAACGTAGTTGGGGGACACGCGCGAGCGGCAGCGTGGCGCCGGGAATATGAAATAATAATTCCAATCCATAGTCAATATGGAATGAGCATTCCTCCGCGAATTCGAGCGCCGGGCGCCGGCCTAGGCCTTACGCTTCTTGCCCGTGCTGCGCCGCTTCTCGCCGACGCCGACGGTGAGCGCCATGGCCAGCGCCATGGTGGCCGACAGCGAGCGGAAGCCGGCAAAATCGGCCTCGGCAACCTCGAACCAGACCTTGGCGAACTGCGCTAGTGGCGAAAACGAACTGTCGGTGATGGCGATGATCGGCACGCCCTGTTCGGAAATGGTGCGGGCCTCCTCGATGGTGGCCGGCGCATAGGGCGAGAAACTGATGGCAATGACGGCGTCCGCCGGGGTGGCGAAGGCGACCATCTCGGCATTGAGGCCGGCGGCGGATTCGATCAGCTGGTTGCGGATCTTCAGCTTGCCCAAGGCATAGGCAATGTAGCTCGCCACCGGGTAGGAGCGGCGCTTGGCCAGGACATAGATGGTCTCGGCCTTGGCCAGCAGCGAGATCGCGTCTTCCAGATGCGCCTCGTCCAGCGAGCGCGAAATGTCGTTGAGCGAAGTGCTGGCGGCGGCGACGAAGCCGTCGAAGATGGCTCGGTGTCCAGCACCCGCATCGGCCTTGGCGCGCAGCGCCTGCAGGCGTTCGTCATAAGAGGAATTGCGCTCGCGCAGCCGCTCGCGAAACACCTGCTGCAGGCTGGTGAAGCCGTCAAAGCCTAGTTGCTGGGCAAAGCGGATCAAGGTGGACGGCTGCACGCCCGCCGAAGCGGCGATGCTGGCGGCGGTGCCGAAGGCGATGTCATCGGGATTGTCGAGCGCATAGGCGGCGATCTGGGCGATGCGCTTGGGCAAGGTTTCACGGCGATCGAGGATCGTGGCGCGCAGCGTCTCGAAGTCGCGAGGTACCCGTTCGTCCATCGTCGCCCCGTCCAAGCTCATCTAGAGCATGATGCCGAAAAGTGTGCAGCGGTTTTCGGACGACATCATGCTCTCTTTAACCCAAGTGACGTCCTCTCTGCCCCATCATAGCGAGCCTGCGCAAGAAGGCCATAAAAAATGAGCAGACATTCCATTCGGAGAAGAAATGGACTAATTCATCCATCGATCGCTTCAGGTATTGGGAGAAAGAAATGGTCGGCGTTGGTCTTATCGGCACGGGTTTCATGGGCAAATGCCACGCCATTGCGTGGAGCGCCGTCGGCGCCGTCTTTCCCGATGTCGCCAAGCCGAAGCTGGTCCATCTCGGCGAGGTCAACGAGGAGCTGGCCAAGCGCAAGGCCGGTGAGTTCGGCTTCGCCAAGGCGTCGGGCGACTGGCGTGCCGTCGTCAACGACCCCGAGGTCGATATCGTCTCGCTGACCACGCCCAACCAGTTCCATCCGGAGATGGCCATCGCTATTCTCGAAGCCGGCAAGCATCTGTGGTGCGAGAAGCCGATGGCGCCGAGCTTTGCCGAAGCAGCGGCGATGGCGGCCGCGGCGAAGAAGTCCGGCAAGGTCGCAGCGCTTGGCTACAACTACATACAGAGCCCGGCCATCCGCCACATCGGCGCGCTGCTCGAGGAAAAGATCATCGGCGAGGTCAACCATCTGCGCATCGAGATGGACGAGGACTTCATGGCCGACCCCGAAGCGCTGTTCTTCTGGAAGCATGAGGCCGCATCCGGCTATGGCGCGCTCGACGATTTCGCCGTGCATCCGCTGTCGCTGGTCTCGACGCTGTTCGGCCGCGTCGCAAAAGTCATCTGCGACATGGCCAAGCCCTATGTCGACCGCAAGCTGGCCGGCGGCGGCCGCCGTGCGGTGGAGACCTACGACATCGCCAGCGTTTTGATGCATCTGGAAAACGGCATTGCCGGCACGCTGCTGGTCAACCGCTCGGCCTGGGGCCGCAAGGGCCGCATCGCCATACAGATTTTCGGCTCCAAGGGATCGATCCTGTTCGACCAGGAGCGGATGAACGAAATCCAGCTCTACGTCACCGCCGATCGCCCGACCGAACAGGGCTACCGCACCATATTGATGGCGCCGCACCACAAGCCTTACGACGCCTTCCTCCCGGCGCCGGGCCATGGGCTCGGTTTCAACGACCTCAAGATCATCGAGTGCCACGAATTGCTGACGCGGCTTGCCGGCAAGCCGGCACGGGTCATCGAATTTGCCGAAGGGCTGGAGATCGAGCGCACCGTGCACGCGATGGCGAGGTCGTTCGAGGAGAAGCGCTGGGTGGATGTGCGGTAAGATCCGCTTCAGCCGCCAGCGACAGCGTTCGCCTCCCAGCCACTGACCCAGACCTGGCGCAGGCGATCGCCTTCGCCCTTGAAGCGCAGCCCGGTCGCCCGGCAATTCGCGATGCGGTCGCTGCGGAAATTGCGGATGGCCTGGCGCAATTCGCACCAGGCGACGATGTTGGCGGTCTCTGAATAGTAGATCAGCGCGATCGGACGGATCAGCCGCTCGGAGGCGCGGCCGATTTCGTCGCGATAGGACAGGTCGAGCTTTTCCTCGTCGCGGATTGCGCGGCGCACCAGCGCCAGATCGATGGTGCCGATTGCCGGTGCAGCGAACCCCCAGACATGCAGTGCGTTGGCGTCGAACGCCTGGCGCAACGGCGGCGGCACGGCGCCGGCGATCTTGGCGCTGACGCGCTTGGCCGCCTGCTTGAGCTCGCTGTCTCCCGTGCGCTCCAGCAGCGCCAGCGACAGGACGATCGCCTCCATCTCCTCGATCGAAAACATCAGCGGCGGCAGGTCGAAGCCGGGCCGCAATATATAACCGATACCGCGCCCGCCTTCGATCGGCACGCGCATCGCCTGCAGTGCGGCGATGTCGCGATAGATCGAACGCATCGTGACTTCCAGCTGCCCGGCGATCATGGCCGCCGTCACCGGCTGCCGCGCCAGCCGCAGGATCTGGATGATCTCGAACAGGCGCGACGCCTTGCGCATTTCCTCTTCCCTGATGAAACGCTACTGACACATCCCCGTCAGTTGGGATGATTTATTGACTGCCTATCGGGTTGAAAATCAACAAATTCCTCAACGGCACCCCAGCAGGAAGCGACAGGCAACTGACATGAGTTACGCGGAAAATCTCTGGCTGTTCTTTATCCTGCTGTCCGGCATCATCATCGTGCCCGGCATGGACATGCTGTTCGTGCTTGCCAATGCGCTCACCGGCGGCCGCGACCGGGGCCTCGCCGCCACCGGCGGCATCATGGTCGGCGGCATCGTGCACACGCTGAACGGCGCCATCGGCGTCGGCCTGCTGATGCATTTCGTACCGATCCTGTACAAGCCGCTGCTGATAGCCGGCGCCGCCTACATGGCCTTCATCGGCATCTCGCTGATGCGCAGTTCCATCACCGTCGGCCATGACGGGCCCGCCGGCAGCCGTACGGCCTGGAAGGCCTTTCGCCAGGGACTGGTGACCTGCCTGATCAACCCGAAGGCCTATCTCTTCATATTTGCCGTCTATCCGCAGTTCCTGAAGCCGGATTACGGCCCGATCTGGATGCAGGCGACGGTCATGGGCTTGCTGACGGTGGCGACTCAGGCCGCGATCTATGGCGGGCTCGCCATCACCGCCGGCCGCAGCCGCAATCTGCTGGTGGCCAATCCGCGGAAGACCGCGTTTGCGGGCCGGGCGGCCGGACTGCTGCTGTTTGCGGTCTCGGTGTTTACGGCATGGGAAGGGTTGAGGGCAGCGTGATCCCGATCAAGCGATGACGCCGCGTTTCTTCGCCTCGGCGCGGCGCTTGCGGATCACTGTCCCGGTCTTTTCGTCGTCGAGGGCGGCAGCTACCCCGTCCGCGAGACCGATGACGTCATGACCGCCTCACGCCTTCGCCCAAGACGACGAGAAGCTCGTCCAATTGCTCGAACGTCTCGCCCATCGCATCCGCCGCCCCGGTACCGGCCGCGTCGAGAGCCTCCTTCGAGGGATAGAGTTCGTGCATGACCAGCAGCGTATTACCACCCTTTTCCTCGAAGGTCAGCGTGGTGACGGGTCCACCGTCACCACCTTCGTCATTGGTCCAGACAAGGCGTGAGTGCGGTGTCACTTCGATATACCTGCCGAAGAATTCGTGAAGGTCCGAGGCGTCGTGGCCGAACACCAGGCGGTACGTGCCTCCGGTACGAGCATCCATCTCACATGAACGCAGGAACATGCCCATCGACTTCGGCACCCACCACTGCTTGAACAGCTCGGGCTTGGTCCACGCCTCGAACACGATGCGCGCCGGACCGTTGACTGTTCGCGTGACGACCAGCTCGCGCTCGGACTTCCGTTCGACCGTCGTGCGGTTGTTCGTGGGCTCACTCTCGGTTCTTTGGCGCATCGGCTTTCTCCTTCCGTTTCAATTCCTCGACAACCTTGTCCAACTCGTTGAAGCGTGCGTCCCAGAGCAGGCGGTGCCGCTCGATCCAGGCCGCCTCTTCCTCCAGTCCGCGCAGGCCGAGCTTGCAGGTCCGCACGCGGCCAACCTTCTGCGTGGTGACGAGCCCCGCCTGCTCCAGGACGCCGACGTGCTTCTTCATGCCCGTGAGGGTCATGTGGAACTTTCCGGCAAGCTCGGTGATCGAAGCGTCTGCGCGTCCGAGCTGCTCCAGAACGCCACGCCGGGTGGCGTCCGAGAGCGCGGCGAACGAGGAATCCAAGTCGGTATACTGAACCATACGGTTCAGTATTTAGCAGACCGGTTGCCGGGGTGCAAGGGGAGCCGCAGCGTCCTTCCCGCGCATCGCCTCGTATCAGGCGGCGCCCGGCCGGTTCTCCATCATGGCGCGGCGGGCTGAGCGGCGCCATTCTACGGCGCCGGCGAGGCCGTGCAGCACAGTCTCTGTGGTCGCCCAGTCGATGCAGCCATCTGTGATGCTCTGGCCATAGACGAGCGGCTTGCCTGATACCACGTCCTGCCGGCCGGCGACGAGATTGCTCTCGATCATGACGCCGATGATACGCTCGTCCCCTGCTGCCACCTGGCCGGCGACATCGGCCGCCACCTTCGGCTGGTTCTCCGGCTTCTTGCTCGAGTTGGCGTGGCTGACATCGATCATCAGACGGGGGGCGACGCCGATGCGGGCAAGTTCGACCGAGGCCGCCTCGACGCTCGCCGCATCGTAATTCGGCTGAACGCCGCCGCGCAGGATGACGTGGCAGTCCTCATTGCCGGTAGTAGTCGCAATGCCGCTGCGTCCGCCCTTGGTCACCGCCATGAAATGATGCGGCTGGGCGGCGGATTTCACCGCCTCGGCGGCGATCCTGAGATTGCCGTCGGTGCCGTTCTTGAAGCCGACCGGGCAGGACAGGCCGGAAGCCAGTTCGCGGTGGATCTGGCTCTCGGTGGTGCGCGCGCCGATGGCGCCCCAGGCGACGAGGTCGGCAATGTATTGCGGCGTCGTCATGTCGAGAAATTCGGTGGCCGAGGGCAGGCCGAGATTGTTGACCGCCGACAGCACGTTGCGCGCCATCCGCAGCCCCTTGTCGATGTTGAAGCTGCCGTCGAGATCGGGATCGTTGATAAGGCCCTTCCAGCCGACAGTCGTGCGCGGCTTTTCGAAATAGACCCGCATGACGATCTCCAACCGGTCGGACAGGGTCTCGCGCAGCGCCACTAGCCGGCTGGCATAGTCAACGGCCGCGACCGGGTCGTGGATCGAACACGGGCCAACGATGACAAGCAGCCGGTCGTCGGTGCCGTTCAAGATGGCATGGGTGGCGTTGCGTGATGCGCTCACGGTGCGCGTTGCCGTCAGCGTGCGCGGGATCTCCCGCATCACCTCGTCCGGCGTACTCAATTCTCGGATTTCCTTGACCCGAAGATCGTCTGTGGTGGTCAACACGGCTTTCTGCTCCTGTTTTTAGGAGACCTGCCGGCTGATACAAAAAAGCCGCCAGGTCTGGCGGCTGTTCGGACTTGTTGCTGCAATCTTCAGATCGAGCGCAATCCTCCCGCCGCCAGCGAGCTGCTAAAGTACCAATAGGTGGCGGTCAGGTTGATCATCAGGCTCATATAGTCGATGCCGAGGCGCTTGTCACGTGGGGTATGCGGAGACAATTCGGGATGGGCCGAATCCTCGCGATTTCGTCATCCCTGGGCGGAGCAGGAGCGAAGCTCCGTCGCGGAGACCCTGGGATCCATTCCGTGACCTGGGCCGTGGAGTGCGGCGGAGCAGAATTCTGGACCGTAGCAGCGCTCTGAAGTCGCGGCATGGATCCTCGGGTCTGCGCTGCGTCGCTACGCTCCTTGCTCCGCCCGTGGATGACGAAGTGCCGGCGGTTTCGCCAATCGCCAACACGTATAACGCGGAGCGGCTCATGCCGTCCAGGGATCGAAGAGTTCAAGCCCAAAGCCTTCGAAATCTTTCGTATTGCACGTTGCCAAGGTGAGCTCGTGCGCAATCGCAGTGGCTGCGATCAGGCCGTCCATCGACGACAGACCACGACCGCGGCGCTTCGCAAGACCCATCAGGTCGCCCCAGGCCAAGGCAACCGCATCGTTCACCGGCAAAACCCGCTGTTCGAAGCGCTGGGGCAGGTCCCGGGCAAGCCATTCGGCCAGCGCCTCGCGTTTGCGGCCCTCATCCATCAGAGAGACGCCGCGCCGGATCTCGGCGATCGACACTACGCTGATGAAGGAGCGGTCCTCATCAAGCTCGTCCAGCCAGCCCAGGACACGTGCGTCAGGCGCTAGCCTCGTCACCTCGGACAGGACATTCGTGTCGAGCAGCAGTCTCACGGCGGCAGGTCACGCGGTTCGTCGCGCTGACGTTCAAGCTCGAGATCGGCGCCGCGCAGCGGCGAGTCCAGCAGGAACTCGGCAAGCGTACCCTTGCGTGCGATCTTGCGCTGCCATTCCTCGGCCGAGACGACAACCACGCTTGGTTTGCCGTTCTTGGTGATCGTCTGCGGCGAGGACTGTGCGCGCTCGATGACCTCGGAGAGCCGGGCTTTTGCCCCGGCAACCGTCCAGTTGGGATGACGTTAGCATCGCATGCTCGTGACTAGCCTGACTATCATGACTATGTGGGAATGGCGATGTTGCTGCAACAGGGTTTGAGGCTACTCCGGCGAGGTCCCCGCGACGTTCTGGTCGTAGTCAACCAGCGAGCCGGTCATGACACCGGATTGCGGGCTGGCCATGTAGCTGATCAGCCGCGCCAGTTGGTCGGGCTTCACCAGTTGGCCCATGGGCTGGCCGGCCTCTGCCTTTGCCAGCCAGTCGTCGGAGGCACCGTGCCATTTCTTCTGCACGATGTCCTCGCCCTCGGTGTCCATCCAGCCCGGCAGCACGGCGTTGCAGCGGATGCGGTTGAAACGATAGGCGTTGGCGACGTTCTTGGTCAGCGTCGCCAGCGCGCCCTTGCTGGAGGAATATGGCGCCAGGAAGGACTGGCCGCAATGCGCCGACATCGACAGCACGTTGACGATCGAGCCCGGCGCCTTCTTGTCCAGCAGATGCGCCACCACGCCCTGCATCAGGAAGAAGGGACCACGCACATTGGTGTGGAAAATCTGGTCGAACACCTCTTCCGAAGTTTCGACAAGTGAACCACGCGCGGACGTGGCGGCGGCGTTGACCAGCGCGTTGATGGTGTCGAAATGCGAGATCGCGGTTGCCACCGCGCGCTTGCAGTCCGCCACTTTCGAGACGTCGGCGCTGATGAAGATCGCATCGACGCCGGCCTTCTTGAAGTGGGCGACCGCCTTGTCGCCCTTCTCCTGCGAGCGGCCGATGAGCGCCAGCGCTTTGCAGCCCTCGTCGGCCAGCGCTTCGGCGACGGCAAAGCCGATGCCTTGCGCGCCGCCGGTGACGATGGCGCGCGTCTTCGAATTGCGATCGGCGGATGTGCTCATCGCTCTGCTCCTGTGCCTTGGTTCCGGTTCTTACTTGTCGAGACGGACGGTCTTGCCTGATGTCGCCGACTTCAGCGCGGCATCGGCCAGCTTCAGCGCCACGAGGCCGTCGGCGCCGCTTGGCGATGCCTTCTTGCCCGAGGTTGCAGCAGTGATGAAAGCGGCAATCTCGATGGCGTAGGCGTCGAGATAGCGGGTCATGAAGAAGTCGTGCAGCGGCGGGCGCGTATAGCCCTTCTCATTGGCGACCTCGATCGACACCGGCCGCTGGTTCTCGGCGGCGACCATGCCCTTGGAGCCATGCACCTCGATGCGCTGGTCGTAGCCATAGGTGGCGCGGCGCGAATTGGAGATGACGGCCTGCTTGCCGGACGCGGTTTCGAGGATGACGCTGACAGAGTCGAAATCGCCCGCTTCGCCGATCTTCTCGTCGACCAGAACCGAGGCATGGGCGCTGACCGCGACCACCTCTTCGCCGAGCAGGAAGCGCGCCATGTCGAAATCGTGGATTGTCATGTCGCGAAAGATGCCGCCCGAGCGCTTGATGTAGTCGACGGGCGGCGCACCTGGATCGCGCGAGGTGATGGTGACCATCTCGACCTTGCCGATGGCGCCGTCGTCGATCGCCTTGCGCACGGCGGCGAAATGCGGATCGAAGCGGCGGTTGAAACCGACCATCAGCGTCGCCTTGGCCTTGTCGACCACCGCCAGGCATTTCTCGACGCGCTTGACGTCGAGGTCGATCGGCTTCTCGCAGAAGATCGCCTTGCCGGCCTTGGCGAAACGCTCGATCAGATCGGCATGGGTGTCGGTCGGCGTGCAGATGACCACGGCGTCGACGTCCTTGGCCTTCTCGATCGCGTCGATGGTGCGCACTTCGGCGCCATAGGCGGTTGCCAACTCGGTCGCGGCCTTTTCAAAAGCGTCGGCAACGGCCACCAGTCTGGCCTGCGGGTTGGAGCCGACGGCGCGGGCATGGACCTTGCCGATGCGGCCGGCACCGAGGAGGGCGAAACGAACAGTCATGGGGTATTTCCTCTAGGGGGATGGGTTCGAGAGAGTTGTGTCTCCACCTTCCTTTTGAGAAAGGTGGCAAGATAATTTTTCGAGCACGCCAGAAAACAGGATGACCATCCTGTTCAGGCCGCGAGTTCCGCCTCCCCGGTCTTGGCGCCGGTGATGTAGGAGACGATGTCGTTGCCGTCGGTGTTTTCCTTGCGCAGGTTGGCGACGATGCGGCCGCGCCGGAAGACGACGATGCGATCGCACAGGTCGAACACCTGGCGCATGTTGTGGCTGATCAGGATCAGCGGCTCGCCATTGTCCTTCAGCGTGCGGATGATGTTCTCGACCTGCGCCGTCTCCTGCACGCCAAGGGCTGCCGTCGGCTCGTCCATGATGATCAGCTTGGAGGCGAAGGTCGCGGTCCGGGCGATCGCAACGCACTGGCGCTGGCCGCCCGACATGTGGCGAATGGTGTTCGACAAATTGGGGATTTTCACTGCCGTGCGGATCAGCGCCGCCTCGGTCGCCTTGCGCATGTATTTGCGGTCGAGGATCGAGAACGGCCCGAGATTGAAAAGCACCTTTTCGCGGCCGAGGAACAGGTTCGACGGCACGTCGAGATCGTCGGCCAGCGCCAGGTTCTGGAACACGGTCTCGATGCCCGCCGTGCGCGCTTCGATCGGCCCGGCAAAATTCACTTCCCTGCCGTCGAACCAGATCTGGCCGCTGGTGCGTTGCTCGACGGCGGTGATCTGGCGCACGAAGGTCGATTTGCCGGCGCCATTGTCGCCCATGATGGCGACATGCTCGCCCTTGCGCAGCTCGAAATTCGCGCCTTCCAGCGCGTGCACGCCGCCATAACGCTTGGTCAGGTTTTCGGTCTTCAGGACGATGTCTGTCGTGGAGATATCTGGCATGGTCAAGCCCTCAATGCCCGCATGCGCTGGCGCCATTGGTCGAGAACGACCGCGCCGACGATGATCACGCCCTTGACCATCTCCTGATAGTAGGCGTCGAGGCGCAGGAAGGTGAAGCCGGAAATGATGACGCCGAAGATCAGCGAGCCGATCACGGTGCCGACGATCGAGCCGCGGCCGCCCGACAAAGAGACGCCGCCGATGACCGCCATTGCGATGGCGTCGAGCTCGTACATGACGCCCATGCCGGACTGTGCCGTCAGGTTCTTGGAGGAGAGCACGATGGCGGCCAGCGCGGCGAGGATGCCGGCAATGACGTAGACGAGGATCTTGTGGTTGGCGATCTTGATGCCGGACATGCGCGCGGCATCCTCGTTGGAGCCGATGGCATAGCAATGCTTGCCGTAGCGTGTGTAGGTCATGATCAGCTGGAACAGCACCGCCAGCGACAGGAAGATGATGACCGGCATCAGCCCCTTGCCGATACCAGCGAAACTTTCGGTCGGAAACGAGATCGGCTGACCCTTGGACCACCATTTGGCAATGCCGCGCGCGGTCACCATCATGCCGAGCGTGGCAATGAACGGCGGAATGCGCGTGTATGCAATCAAGGAGCCGTTGACGAGACCGGCGAGCAGACCGCAGCCGATGGCGACTAGTACCGGCACGATGACCGGCAGGTCGGTCCAGCCTTGCGCCAGGAACATCGCCTTGGGGTTGGGGTTACCGTTGACCGTCGCCACCTGGGCAAAACTCATGGCGATCATGGCGGTGGCGCCGACGATCGAGCCCGAGGACAAGTCGATGCCGCCGCAAATGATCACCTGCGTGACGCCGATGGCGATGATGCCGACGATCGACACCTGCAGGATGATGATCTGCAGGCGGGCCTCATTGAAGATCCCGGCGACGTTGTCGCGCGTGTTGAACAGGAAGCTGTCGCCAAGAAAGATGCGGCCGATCATTTCGAAGATGACGACCAGAATGACCAGCGCCAGGAAGACGTTGAATTCGGCCGGCCATGTCCGCCTCTTCGCGTCATAGCTGACCCCGCCGACGCCATGAGATGTCTGTGACATGTCTGTCCTCCGTGAGGCGGCATTTGCCCTCCCGCACGTAAGGGCGGTGAGGGAAACGGGAGCGGCGCGATTGATGCGCCGCTCCGTTAGTCGAACGAGTCGCCGGCTCAGTTCTTCTTCAGGAACTTGTCGATGTTGGCTGGCGTCACGAGTTGGAAGGGCACGTAGACCTTGTGCTCGACCTTCTCGCCCTTGGCGAGCTTCAGCGCTGCGTCCAGAGCGCCGGCGCCCTGGCCGGCCGCATCCTGGAACACGGTGGCATCGAGGTCGCCGGCCTGCATGGCGGCAAGCGCGTCCTGCGTGGCGTCGACACCGCCGACGACGACCGTCTTCATGTCGATGTTGGCGGCCTTCATCGCCTGGATGGCGCCGATGGCGCTTTCGTCATTGTTGGCGATGACGCCGTCGAACGGCTTGCCGGTCGACAGCCAGTTGGTCATCAGGTTCTGCGCTTCGTCGCGGTTCCAGTTCGAAGTCTGCTTGTCGATGATCTTGATGAAGCTGCACTCCGGCGTGGCGATCACCTCTTCGATGTCCTTGGTGCGCTGCACGGCGGCCTGGTTGGAAAGCTCGCCCATGATGACATAGACATTGGCCTCCTTCTTGCCGGCCTCGGTGAACAGGCGGCAGACTTCCTTGGTCTCGAGCGTGCCGGAATCGGCCTCGTTCGACGCGACGAAGGCCTGGTTGTCCGGCAGCGTGTCGACATTGACCGGCTGGCGGTTGACATAGACCAACGGGATCTTGGCGGCTGCGGCGGCGTCCGACATCGCCTGCGTGGCCGAGGTATCGACCGGGTTGACGATGATGGCGTCGACGCCCGAGGCGGCGAAGTTCTTGATCTGGTCGAGCTGCTTGGCGACGTCGTTCTGCGCGTCCTCGACCTGCAGTTCCACGCCGCTCATGCCCTTGGCCTGCTCGATCATGCCGTTGCGCAGCACGGTGAGGAAGTTGTCGTCGAACTTGGCCATCGACACGCCGACCTTGGCGGCAAAAGCGGACGAACTCATCAGCGCCGCAAAGGCGACGCCCAAAATCAGTTTCTTCATTGTGTTTCTCCTCCACATTGGTGTCCGGCTGCACCGATCTACCCGGAATCCCCGATAGCCCGAGGAATCGCTCCCTGATGCCTTCCTGTTCCGTATGGCGTTTTGTCCAAGGGATGGAACGCCAGGCTCCCAGTTTGAAACAGATGTTCCGGAACGAAAGAACCAAAATACCAATCTGATGAAATATTTATTCCATTTTTTCGCAAGACGTCAAGAGCGATTCCTAAGTCGGAAAGCGGATTTTCGGTCGCCGCGCCGCAATTTCACGTCGAATCGAGGCCGACAGCGGCCCAGGCCGAGTCTGAAGGCAGAATCTGATAGATTCTATCATCGCCGGAGAGCCCACGCCGAACGGGTCGGCGCGGCAACGCGTTAGATATTTTCCGGCAGATAGATGTCGAAGGGCAGAAAGGTCTGGCCCGGCGCGTTGGCGGCGCCGGCCTCGATGGAATGCGCCATCAGGTCGACAAGCTCGCGGCACAAGGCGGCGAGCGGCGTCGAGATCACCATTGTCAGGATGTTGTCGGCGAGTGCCGCGCGCGATTCGGCGTTGATCTCGTTGCAGACGACCACCGGCATGTTTGCGGGCTTCGCTGCGCGCAGCGCCGAGACCGCGCCTTCCATGCCGCCGCCGGCGACATAGCAGCCGGCAAGATCCGGATACCGCACCAGGAGATCGATCATCGCATCGTGGGTGACCTGGTTGGCTTCCAGATTGACCAGCGTTTCCATCACCGTGAAGTCCGGCGCATGTTCGCGGAAGAAGGAGCGAAATCCGATCTCGCGCAGTTCATGACCGTGGAAGCGATGACTGCCGACGAAAAGGGCGACCTTGCCGGGGTTCTTTGCCGCCCTGGCGATCATCCAGGCCGCGGTGCGACCGACCTTGCGATTGTCGAGGCCGACATATCCCTCACGGATGCCAGCGGCAAAGTCGGACAGCAGCGAGAAGACAGGTTGCCCCCTCGCTTTCAGCGACTCCACGACCGCCGTCAGCGTCGGATGGTCCGGACCGACAACGGCGATTGCTCTGGATTTCGCTGCCAGCTTGCGCATTTGGGCGGCGATCTCGTCGGCGGCTAGCGAGCTGGCGAAATCGATGGTGGCGACGCCGCGGAAGCGCTGCGATTGCGAGACCGCCATTTCTAGCTCCCTCGCGAAATCGCCGTAAAAAACATCATTGCCCCGCAGCAGCAGAAAGCCGAGGCGGTATTCCGGCAATTCCTGGCGCATGCGCCGCTTGATCAGCCCGGCGGCGTGGTAGCCGATGCCGGTCGCCGCCTCATAGACGCGGCGCGCGGTTTCCTCGCGCACCGGCAGCCGGTTGTTCAGCACCCTGTCGACAGTGGCGACGCTAACGCCGGAGATGCGCGCCAGATCGGTGATGGTTGGCCGTTTTGCCATGACTGTCCCGCATGAGTGCCTGCAACTGCTTACATCGTTCTGATGGAAAATGATAGAAACTATCTTTGTGATATTGAGACTATCACCGCATGGCGCTATTTTGCGCTCGGACACAAGCGCCTGTAATGGACATATCCGTCCTGACGGATGCTGTGGCCGACGGAGGCAGCCCCTATGGAAGCGACACTATCCACACCACCGTCCCGGCGCGACTACAGCCTGATGGGCCGCGATTCCAAGCTCGCCGTCGAGACCGGGCTGGCGGCGGCCGAGTGGTATCACACTGATATTCCGCGCAAGCAGATGAAGGAGCTGATGCAGCGCTCCGACGGGCCGGCGATCCGCGACACCGCGATCTGGCTGGCCGCGCTGATCCTGAGTGCCGCCGGCGGCGCCTGGTTCTGGGGCAGCTGGTGGTGCGTGCCGTTCTTCTTCGTCTATGGCGTGCTCTACGGCTCCTCCACCGACTCACGCTGGCACGAATGCGGCCACGGCACCGCCTTCCGCACCCAGTGGATGAACGACGCGGTTTACCAGATCGCCTGCTTCATGATCATGCGCAATCCGGTGACCTGGCGCTGGAGCCACACCCGCCACCACACCGACACCATCATCGTCGGCCGCGACCCGGAAATCTCCGTCATGCGGCCGCCGGATCTGTTCCGGGTCGCGCTTGGCTTTATCGGCGTGCTGGATGCCTGGCATGCGATGTCGGACATGCTGCGCAATGCCGCCGGCAATATCAGCGCGGCGGAAAAGACTTTTATCCCCGAACAGGAGCAGCCTAAGGCCATTCGCATCGCCCGCATCTGGACGGCGATCTATGCCGTGACGATCGCGCTGGCGCTTTATTTCGGTTCATGGCTGCCGCTGATGCTGGTCGGGCTGCCCCGGCTCTACGGCGCCTGGCATCATGTCATGGTCGGCCTGCTGCAGCATGGCGGGCTGGCGGAAAATGTCATCGACCACCGGCTGAACAGCCGCACCGTCTACATGAACCCGGTCAGCCGCTTCATCTACTGGAACATGAACTATCACGTCGAACACCACATGTTCCCGATGGTGCCCTATCATGCGCTGCCTAAACTGCATGCGCTTATCAAGCACGATCTGCCGGCGCCGACGCCGTCGATCCTGGCCGGCTACCGCGAGATGATCCCGGCCTTTTTGCGCCAGCTGCGCAACGAGGACTATTTCCTCAAGCGCGAACTGCCGCCAACGGCGCGGCCCTATCGCGAGGAACTCCACAACGACGCCGTCGCCGCCGCGGCGGAATGATCGCGCGATTAAGCTTTTGTTTTGTCGCAACTCCGAACGGAAAACCGCAACGCACTTTTCCTGGAATTGCTTTTGGGAGGAACACATGAGCGACTGGATCGAGGCCTGCGCCGCCGGCGACATCGACGAAGAAGATGTGATGCGCTTCGACCATGGCGGCCGCACCTTCGCCATCTATCGCAGCCCTGACGACGATTATTTCGCCACCGATGGCCTGTGCACGCACGAAAAGGTGCATCTGGCCGACGGGCTGGTGATGGACGACATCATCGAGTGCCCCAAGCACAATGGCCGCTTCAATTACAAGACGGGGGCGGCACGGGGCGCGCCGGTTTGCGTCAATCTCGCCACCTATCCGGTAAAGGTCGAGGCCGGCAAAGTGCTGATCCAGATCGGATAGGACCATGCAGGCGGGAATGGTCATCATTGGCGCCGGCGAGTGCGGCGGGCGGGCAGCGCTGACACTGCGCGAGCTGGGCTATGACGGGCCGGTGACGCTGGTGGGTGACGAACCCCATCTGCCCTATGAGCGGCCGCCCCTGTCCAAGGACGCAATGACGAGCGACGCGGCCGAGATCAAGACGATCGCCAGCGACGAAATTCTGGCCGAGAAATCGATCCGGCATATCCATTCCGTTCAAGCGGTGGCGATCGACCGCCCGGCGCATATGGTGCGGCTGTCGGACGGTTCGGCCCTGCCCTACGACAAGCTGCTGCTGGCGACCGGCTCGACACCGCGCAAGCTGCCGATGCCGGGATTGGGTCCGCGCTGCGTCTACCTCCGCACCTTTGCCGACGCGCTGGCCATTCGTGCCCACCTCAGCCCGGCAAACCGCATCGCCATCATTGGTGGTGGCTTTATCGGCCTGGAGCTCGCCGCTTCGGCGCGCAAGCTCGGGGCCAGCGTCACGGTCATTGAGGCGCAGCCGCGCATCCTCATGCGCGGGGTGCCGGCGGAGATCGCTGAAATCATCCATCAGGCGCATGAGGCCGAAGGCGTGACCGTGCTCACCGGTCAGGGCATCGCTGATATCGCCGACGACGGCGCTGAGGTGCACATCATGCTCGCCGATGGGCAGGACATCGTCGCCGATCTCGCCGTCATCGGCATCGGCGCCGTGCCGGTGACCGGGCTTGCCGCGGAAGCGGGCCTGACCGTCGATAACGGCATCGCCGTCAATGGCGAACTCCAAACAATCGATCCCGACATCTTCGCCGCCGGCGATTGCTGCTCGTTTCCGCTCGCTGTCTATGCTGGCCGGCGGGTGCGGCTGGAAGCCTGGCGCAATGCGCAGGAACAGGGTGCGCTGGCCGCGAAGAACATGTTGGGCGCCCGCGAAGCGCATGCCGCGGTGCCATGGTTCTGGTCGGATCAGTATGGTTTGTCGCTGCAGATCGCCGGCCTTTCGGACGAGGGCAAAAGCACGGTCCGCCGCGATCTCGGCGACGGTGCTTTTATTCTGTTTCATCTGGCCGAGGATGGCAGGCTGGTGGCGGCGAGCGGCCTCGGTACGGGCAATGCCGTGGCGCGCGACATCAGGCTGGCCGAGATGCTGATCGCCAAGCGGGCTAGGCCGGCGCCGGAGGCGTTGGGGTCGCCGGATGTGAAGCTGAAGTCGTTGCTGGCAGCGTGAAGGACTGACTTACCCTCCCCTTGTGGGGAGGGTCGCTGCGAAGCAGCGGGGTGGGGTGCGGCACCGGCCCCCACCCCGACCTGCGGTCCGACCTCCCCACAAAGGGGGAGGTAGACGGCTGAGCTAAGCCCGCTAAAACAGCGCCTTCAGCTCGTCCAGCTTGTCGTTGACCAGCCAGCCGTAATAATTCTCTTCCGGCAGTTTGACCGTCTCACCCGCCGCGCGGCGCTTGTCGTTCTCTGCTTTCAGCGCATAGGCGCGCTGCTCGGGATTGCCGACATTGTAGAGCGTGGCGGTCAGCCCCGGATTGCCTGAGATGTCGAAGCCGGCAATGTTTTTGTAGGCGTCGATCGACTTCCTGATCGTCGCTGCGACGTAGGGCAATGTCAGATCCGGATCCATGATGGTCTTGTAGACCCCATTGGGATCGCCGACATCGAGTTCGGGCAGCCCCGACACCTTGTGCACCAGATCGCTCATCTGCAGCGCGGTCAGCGGGTTGAGCTGGCCGAGGCCAAAGGTCTGGCCGGCATAATAGGGCTGGAAGAAGGTGGCGCCGAAGCGGTCGTTGGGAAAGCTGGTGCCGTCGACGGTCTTGCCGCGGAAGGAGCGGTTCCACACCTGCTCGCGGCATTCCCACAGGTCGTAGCTGTCCGACATTGTGCACTTCTTGAATTCCGGCCGCTGCACGAAATCGGTGATGTCCTCGCCGTCATAGGCGAAGGACAGCTTGCTGGAGAGGTAGGAGATCGCCTTGACGTAGTAGGTCTGCAGCCGGTCGTAGGCATCGACATTGTAGGTGTGCTCGCCGACGATGGCGCCGACGATGTGCAAGGGGTTGATGCCGTAACCGGCAGCCGCCTTCCTGATCTTGGCGCGCAATTCGGCGTCGTTCTGCAACAGAGCGTAGACCTTGCGGTATTTGGCCTGGAAGGTGGTGTTGGTCGCCTGGGTGCGGCGGCTGGAGGCGCCCGGTATGTCAGGCTGCACGACATTGCGGTTGCCCGCCGGCACCAATGTCGCCGCGTCAGCCGCGAACAGCGTCGCCGCCAGCGTCAAGCCGAGAATGAGCAGGATCAGTTTTTTCATGCGCCGCCGCCTAGAGAATTGCCGCGCAAACTAGGTAAAGCTCCCGGTCGAGTCGAGAGCGCCCTTGCAGCCGGCAAGACGAAAGATGGCCGCATGATACCATCCGGCCACACACGATGATGTTTGCCGGAAACTGTTGCCTAAGCATCGGCCCAAAAATCGAAACCGATTTTTGGAAAGTCCGATGCGTCGATTCAATACTGTTAGAGCGACCTTTGCGCGTCCAAAGGACGCGCGGCGCTCTAATACCGGCGCCGGATGAACCGGCGCCCTCGTTTAAAGGATGAATCGCGACAAATCTGTGTTTCGCGAGAGGTCGCCGACATGCTTTTCCACATAGGCGGCATCGATGGCGACGCTGGTGCCGTTGCGGTCGGGCGCGTCGTAGGAGATCTCGTCCAGCACGCGCTCCATCACCGTCTGCAGGCGTCTCGCTCCGATGTTTTCGACGCTGGCGTTGAGGTCGACAGCGATGCCGGCCAGCGAATCGATGGCATCGTCGGTGAAGGTGAGGTCGACGCCTTCGGTCTTCATCAGCGCGATATACTGCTTGATGAGGCTGGCCTCGGTCTCGGTGAGGATGCGAATGAAATCGTCCTTCTCCAGCGCCCGCAACTCGACACGGATCGGCAGGCGGCCCTGCAATTCCGGCAACAGGTCGGACGGCTTGGAGACATGGAAGGCGCCCGAGGCGATGAACAGTATGTGGTCGGTCTTCAACGGTCCGTATTTGGTCGCCACCGTCGTGCCTTCGATCAGCGGCAGCAGGTCGCGCTGCACGCCTTCGCGCGAGACGCCGGCGCCCATGCCGCCTTCGCGCGAGGCGATCTTGTCGATCTCGTCGAGGAAGACGATGCCGTCATTTTCGGTCGCGTCGAGCGCCCGGCGCACCACCTCGTCTTGGTCGAGCAGCTTGTCGGACTCGTCGTTGACCAACAGCGCGTAGGACTCCTTGACCGTCGTCTTGCGCGCCTTGGTCTTCTTGCCACCCATCGCCTTCGACAGCATGTCGTTGATGTTGAGCACGCCGATATTAGCGCCCGGCATGCCGGGGATCTCGAAGCCGGGCATGCCGCCGGTGCCGGTGTCGGCAACCTCGATCTCGATCTCCTTTTCGTCGAGCTCGCCGTCGCGCAGCTTCTTGCGGAAGGAATCGCGGGTCGCCGGGCTCGCCGTCTTGCCGACCAGGGCTTCCAGCACGCGCTCCTCGGCATTGAGGTGCGCGCGCGCCTTCACGTCCTCGCGCATCTTCTCGCGCACCAGGCCGATGGCGATCTCGACCAGGTCGCGGATGATCTGCTCGACATCGCGGCCGACATAGCCGACTTCGGTGAACTTGGTGGCCTCGACCTTGACGAAGGGCGCACCGGCGAGTCGCGCCAGGCGGCGCGAGATCTCGGTCTTGCCGACGCCGGTCGGGCCGATCATCAGGATGTTCTTCGGCATCACCTCTTCGCGCATCTGGCCTTCCAGCTGCTGGCGGCGCCAGCGGTTGCGCAAGGCAATGGCCACGGCGCGCTTGGCGTCCTTCTGGCCGATGATGAAGCGGTCGAGTTCCGAAACGATTTCACGGGGAGAGAAGGTGGTCATATCACTAGATTCCACTTTGCCACTGCTTGATGGACTCGAACGGATGCAGCAGCATGATCACGTTGAGCGTCAGATTGTCCCGGATGAGGTAGCCGACACCCAGTTCGAAGATGAGGGCGAGGCCGACGATGCTCCATATAGGTAGCTTTCGCGCCATCACAAATCCCAGCACCATGGCCAGCGTGTCGGACACCGAATTGATGATCGAGTCGCCATAGTAATCCAGCGAGATGGTGCCGGCGCGGTAGCGCTCGATGATGAACGGGCTGTTTTCCAGGAGTTCCCAGCCGCCCTCGATGACGACGGCGAATGCCAGGCGCAGACCGATTGGCGAGCGCGGGAACAGGAACCAGGCCAAGGCGTAGAACAGGAAGCCGTGGATGATGTGCGAGAACGTGTACCAGTCGGAAATATGCTGGGAATTCTCCGAACTGTTCACCACACCGTGCCAGAGTTTGACGTAACCGCAGGTGCAGATCGGCGTGCGGCCCATGCCGTAAAGCGCGCCGGCCTGGAAGATGAGCAGAGCGAGCACGAGCAGAAGCCCCATCCGCCAGCTGTCTTCATAGGCCGAGTAATTTTTGGCAGTGCCCGGTGTCGCCATCAACTCATTCCCCTTCTTCCGCGTCGCTCTCTTCGGCATCGACGGCCATCAGCACGACGTCCCCATATCTAGAGTGTCTGCGATCGATAGCCCTGAAGCCCGCCTTTTCATAGGCGCGGATGGCGCGGCCATTGTCGGGATGCGGATCGATGATGACGCGCGGCGCGCCTTCCTCGAACAGTTGCTCGACGAATTGCCTGACGATAGCCGAGCCATGACCTTTGCCAACCAGGTCCGGCACGCCGATCGACAGGTCGATGCCGAGCGTGCCGAACGGCTGGTCGGCATAGGGATGGCCGTCCTCCAGATGCGGATCGTAGCTCTGCAGATAGGCGATCGGCCTGCCCTCGAGCTCGACGATCAGCGGCTCGACCGAAATCGAGTCGATGTTCTCCCTGATACCGGCAATTTCCGTCTCGGGGTCGTCCCACCATTCGGCGACATGCGGCTCGGCCAGCCAGCCGGCGATCATCGGCAGGTCTTTTTCGGTAACCGGTCGAAAATCATAGAGCACCGGCGGGTTAGCCGGCATCGAGCGTTTCGACAACAAAGTTGTTGTTGGTGTAGACGCAAATGTCGGAGGCGATCTGCATCGCCTTGCGGGCGATCTCCTCGGCATCCTTGTCGCTATCCATCAGCGCGCGGGCAGCGGCCAGCGCATAGTTGCCGCCGGAACCGATGGCCATGACGCCGAATTCGGGCTCCAGCACGTCGCCGGTGCCGGTGAGCGCCAGCGAAACCGACTTGTCGGCCACCAGCATCATCGCTTCCAGCCGGCGCAGATAACGGTCGGTGCGCCAGTCCTTGGCGAGCTCGACGCAGGCGCGCGTCAACTGGTCCGGATATTGTTCGAGCTTGGCTTCGAGCCGCTCCAGAAGGGTGAAAGCGTCCGCCGTGGCGCCGGCGAAACCGGCAATGACATTGCCGCCTTTGCCGATGCGGCGCACCTTTTTGGCGTTGCCTTTCATGATGGTCTGGCCAAGGCTGACCTGGCCGTCGCCGGCGATCACCACCTTGTTGCCCTTGCGCACCGTCACAATGGTCGTGGCGTGCATACTCAGTTCATTGGACATCTGCTGCTCCGATTCGCGCGATCCCGATGAGGCGATTGGCGCGGGATTTCGATCGGCCATATGTATGCATGGGGCTAACGATTGCAAACCGCCTCCGCCACGGCCGATAGCGATCCGCATCGCAACTGGCTATCGCCGGATCATGCTGCTAGAAGGCTTTCGTTTTCAAGCAAATGAGCGCCTGGAGGCATTGTCTTTTCGTTTCGCCCCGGTCAGTTGCCAAAAGTGTCGTATGCCCAAAGACAAGGACAAGGTCATGGCGTCCCGTTCCGCCGAAGTCAGCCGCAAGACCAAGGAAACCGAGATCAGCGTCTCGGTCGATGTCGACGGCACCGGAAAATCCGACATGTCGAGCGGCGTCGGCTTCTTCGACCACATGCTGAACCAGCTGTCGCGCCACTCGCTGATCGACATGACGGTAAAGGCCAAGGGCGACCTGCACATTGACGACCACCACACGGTCGAGGACACCGGCATTGCGATCGGCCAGGCGCTGGCCAAGGCGCTGGGCGAGCGGCGCGGCATCATGCGCTATGCCTCTGTCGACCTTGCCATGGACGAGACGCTGACGCGGGCCGCGATCGACGTGTCGGGCCGTCCGTTCCTGGTCTGGAATGTCGCCTTCTCGTCGCCCAAGATCGGCACGTTCGACACCGAACTGGTGCGTGAATTCTTCCAGGCGCTGGCGCAGAATGCCGGTATCACGCTGCATGTCACCAATCATTATGGCGCCAACAATCACCATATTGCCGAGACCTGCTTCAAGGCGGTGGCGCGCGCGCTGCGTTTCGCACTGGAGCGCGACCCGCGCCAGCCGGAAGCGGTTCCCTCCACCAAGGGATCTCTGAAAGGGTAGGCTGATGGCCATCTATGTCGTGATGGAACCGCCAGGCCGCACCGAGGCGGCCGACGCAACGATTTTGGTCCGCGACGGTTTTTCCTGGCTGGCTTTCCTGGTGGCGCCGCTGTGGCTCGCCTGGCACCGGCTTTGGATCGAGGCGGGGCTCGCTTTCGTCGCCATGGGCCTGCTTTCGCTGCTTGGCGAAAGACTGGGGCTGGATTGGGCTGGCTCGGCGCTGTCGCTGCTGGTGTCGCTCTATATCGGGCTGGAAGGCCAAGGGTTGCGGCTCGCAGCGCTGCGCCGCGGCGGCTGGCATGAATGGGGCGTCGTCGAAGCCGACAATCCTGACGATGCCGACATCCGCCAGTCACTGGACGCCGAGGCCCTTGCCGATGAGCCGGCGCCGCTGCCGCGCATCGTGCCGGACGCCAGCCTGGCCCGGCCGGCGCAGACCGGGCTGACGCTGGGCCTGAGCCATACGCCGGGAAAAGCCTGAGATGCGGGTCGCGATCATCGATTACGGGTCGGGCAATCTGCGCTCGGCCACCAAGGCCTTCGAGCGCGCCGCGCATGAAGCCGGCATTGCGGCTGCCATCGAGCTGACCGCCGATGCCGAGCGTGTGCGCAGCGCCGACCGCATCGTTTTGCCCGGCGTCGGCGCCTATGCCGATTGCGCGGCGGGCCTGCGCGGCGTCGCCGGCATGTGGGAAGCGGTGGAAGAGGTAGCGATCGCCAAGGCGCGGCCGTTCCTCGGCATCTGCGTCGGCATGCAGCTGATGTCGCAGCGCGGCCTGGAAAAGACCGTGACCAAGGGCTTCGGCTGGATTGCCGGCGACGTCAAGGAGATCACGCCCGCCGATCCGGCGCTGAAGATCCCGCAGATCGGCTGGAACACGATCGACCTCGACCGCAAGCACCCGCTGTTTTCCGGTATTGCGACCGGGCCCAAGGGTCTGCACGCCTATTTCGTTCATTCCTACCATCTCGACGCGACAAGGCCGGACGAAGTGCTGGCCGTTGCCGATTATGGCGGCCCGGTAACGGCGGCGGTCGAGCGCGGCAACCTTGCCGGCACGCAATTCCATCCGGAAAAGAGCCAGGCGCTCGGCCTGGCACTGATCACCAACTTCCTGCGCTGGAGGCCTTGAGATGAGCAAGAAGGGCTACTGGATGGCGATGGTCGATGTGACCGATCCGGAAAACTATCCGAAATACATCGCCGCCAACAAAGCGGCGTTCGACAAATACGGCGCGAAATTCCTGACGCGAGGCGGTCAGTCGTCAAGCCCGGAAGGGCCATCCGGCAATCGCCATGTGATCGTCGAGTTCGAAAGCTACGAGGTCGCGCTGGCTTGCTTCCATTCCCCCGAATACCAGGCAGCGCTGAAATTCCGGCGCGCTTGTTCGACCTCGCATTTCGCCATTGTGGAAGGGGTCTGAACGGTGATCCTGTTTCCGGCCATCGACCTCAAGGACGGCAAGTGCGTGCGGCTGAAGCACGGCGATATGGCGACCGCGACCATCTACAATGACGACCCTGCGGCCCAGGCCAAGGCCTTCGAAGAGCAAGGGTTTGAATGGCTGCATGTCGTCGACCTCAACGGCGCCTTCAAGGGCCAGAGCGTCAACAGCGCGGCGGTCGGCGCCATCCTCAAGGCGACGAAAAACCCGGTGCAGCTCGGCGGCGGCATCCGCACGCTGGCGCAGATCGAGGACTGGCTCGACCGCGGGCTGGCCCGCGTCATCCTCGGCACGGTGGCGGTGCGCGATCCCGACCTGGTCCGGGAAGCCTGCAAGGAATTTCCTGGAAAGATCGCCGTGGGCATCGACGCCAAGGGCGGCAAGGTGGCGGTCGAAGGCTGGGCCGAGGCCTCCAGCCTCGGCGTCATCGAACTGGCGCGGAAATTCGAAGGCGCCGGCGTTGCCGCCATCATCTACACCGATATCGACCGCGACGGCGTTCTGACCGGCATCAACTGGGATGCCACGATAGATCTCGCCGACGCGGTCTCGATCCCGGTCATCGCCTCGGGCGGGCTGGCTTCGATCGCCGACATCGTGCGCATGACCATGCCCGACGCGAAGAAACTGGAAGGCGCCATCTCCGGTCGCGCGCTCTATGACGGGCGCATCGATCCGGCCGAGGCGCTGGCGGTGCTGCAGCGCAAGGCGATGGAGACCCGGCCGTGAAAATCTCCATCATCCTGGCCTCCTATGACAGCGGCCACTATCACGGCGGCATGGGCCGAGGCCCGGATGCACTCATCGCCGGCGGGCTTGTCGACGCGCTGACGCTCTCCGGGCATGACGTCGTCGTCACCGATATCGGCAGGGTTGGCGACGAACAGCAGCGCGAGATCGCCACCGGCTTTGCCGTGTGCGGTGCCGTCTCCGGCGAGGTCCGCATCGCCATAGACCGCGGCCGGTTTCCCATCGTGCTGGCCGGCAATTGCCTGACATCGGCCGGTGCGGTTGCCGGCGAGGATGCCGATGCGATCATCTGGGCCGACCAGCATGGCGATCTCAACACGCCGGAGACGTCCATCTTCGGCTTTCTCGACGGCATGGCGCTGGCCACGGTTCTCGGCCTGTGCTGGAAGCCGATGGCCTCGGCCATCCCCGGCTTCAGGCCGATCGATCCGGCGCGCTGCGTGCTGGTCAACGCGCGCGATCTCGATCCGGCCGAAATGGAGCTGTTGAAGACGTTGCCGGTCATCCGCACCGAATGCCCGGACTGGGCGACGGCGAGCGGCAGGCTGAAGGCGCCGGATGCGAAGCGGGTGCACCTGCATCTCGATCTCGACGTGCACGACCCCGGTGCGCTGCAGGCCAACCGCTACACCACGCCCGGCGGCCCGGAGCCGAAACAGCTGCGCCAGGCTGTCTGCGGCATGGCCGGCCTGCTGCCGATTTCCGGCATCACCATTTCCGCCTACGATCCGGCGTTCGATGCGCAGGCCGAGGTTCCGCCGCTGGTCGGCGAACTGCTAAGCGAGTTGCTGGCGACGATGGAGAAGGGCTGATGCTGAAGGCCCGAATCATCCCTTGCCTCGACGTCAAGAACGGCCGTGTCGTCAAGGGCGTCAATTTCGTCGACCTCATCGATGCCGGTGATCCGGTCGAGGCGGCCAAAGCCTATGACGCGGCCGGCGCAGACGAGCTTTGCTTTCTCGATATCACCGCGTCGTCCGACAACCGTGAAACCATCTTCGACGTCGTCGCCCGCACCGCCGAACAATGCTTCATGCCGCTGACCGTCGGCGGCGGCGTGCGCCAGGTCGCCGATATCCGTAAACTGTTGCTGGCCGGCGCCGACAAGGTGTCGATCAACACTGCGGCGGTGAAGAACCCCGATTTCGTCGCCGAAGCCGCCGACAAGTTCGGCAACCAGTGTATTGTCGTGGCCATCGACGCTAAGAAGGTGTCGGCGCCGAAAGAGCCCGGCCGCTGGGAGATCTTCACCCACGGTGGCCGCGAAAAGACCGGCATCGATGCGGTCGAGTTCGCGCGAAAAATGGTCGATCGCGGCGCTGGCGAGATCCTGCTGACCTCAATGGACCGCGACGGCACCAAGGCCGGTTACGACATTGCGCTGACCCGCGCGATAGCGGATGCGGTGCGCGCGCCGGTGATCGCGTCGGGCGGCGTCGGCACGCTCGATCATCTGGTCGAGGGCATTCGCGACGGCCATGCCGGCGCCGTGCTCGCCGCCTCGATCTTCCATTTCGGCACTTACACGATTGCGGAAGCCAAGGCGCATATGGCCGCGGCCGGGCTACCGATGCGGCTGGACTACCCGGTTCAATCCACTCCACAAAGGCAGTAGGCTGCGCCATGGCTGAATTTTCGCTGTCCGATCTGGAAACAATCATTGGCGAACGCGCCCGTTCCGGCGACCCGGACTCGTGGACGGCAAAACTGTTCGCCAAAGGCATCGACAAGGCGGCGCAGAAGCTTGGTGAAGAGGCAGTCGAGACCGTCATTGCCGCCGTCAAGGGCGACGAGAAAGCCCTCGTTTCCGAAAGTGCCGATCTCATATATCATTGGCTCGTCGTGCTTGGCATGGCCGGCGTTTCGCTGGGCGAGGTGCTGAAGGAGCTTGAGGGCCGCACCGGCCGTTCGGGCGTCACTGAAAAGGCATCCCGGCCTAAAGGCTGACCGCTAGAGCCGGATGATTTCGGGCCGAGGCCTTAAATCTGAATCCGTCTCTCAATTGATAGAGGGAGCATGATGTCGCCCGAAAACCGCTTCACACTTTTCGGCCTCATGCTCTAGAGGGCAGGAAACTCGATGGACCAGCTCGCTCCGACCGAGAAATATTCCCCCTATCGTTTCTTCTCGGCCGAGCAATGGTCGAACTTCCGCGCCGACACGCCGATGACGCTGGGCGAAGACGAGATCAACCGTCTGCGCTCGTTGAACGATCCGGTCGACCTGGAAGAAGTCAAGCGCATCTATCTGTCGCTCTCGCGGCTGCTTTCGGCGCATGTCGAGGCCAGCCAGCTGCTGTTTCGCCAGCGCCAGGCCTTCTTCAACGCGCTGGATGTGGTCAAGACACCGTTCATCATCGGCATTGCCGGTTCGGTTGCGGTCGGCAAATCGACCACGGCGCGCGTGCTGAAGGAGCTTCTGGCGCGCTGGCCGTCGAGCCCCAAGGTCGATCTCATCACTACCGACGGGTTCCTGCTGCCCAACAAGGTGTTGCGACGCGACAATCTGATGGAGCGCAAGGGCTTTCCCGACAGCTACGATGTCGGTGCGCTGCTGCGTTTCCTCTCGGGCATCAAGTCGGCCCAGCGCAATGTCCGCGCGCCCGTCTATTCGCATTTGACCTATAACGTCATCCCCGGCGAGTTCGTCACCATCGACCGGCCCGACATTCTGATCTTCGAAGGCATCAACGTTCTGCAACCCGGCAAATTGCCGAAGGACGGCAAGATAGTGCCGTTCCTGTCGGATTTCTTCGATTTCGCCATTTATATCGACGCCGACGAAAAGCTGATCCACCAATGGTACATCGCCCGCTTCATGCGCCTGCGCGAGACGGCCTTCCGCAATCCGGACTCCTTCTTCCACCGCTATTCGCAGCTTTCGGAAGACGCCGCGCGTGCCATTGCGGAAGGCTTGTGGGCCAACATCAACCTGAAAAACCTGCGCGAGAACATCGTGCCGACACGAGCGCGCGCCGACCTCATCCTGCGCAAGGGCGCCAATCATCTGGTCGAGGAAGTGGCGCTCAGGAAACTGTGACGGCCGCCTCCGGGCGGCTGCCGCCAGCCGCCGATTGCCG
This sequence comes from Mesorhizobium sp. C432A, assembly GCF_030323145.1. Lineage (NCBI taxonomy): Bacteria > Pseudomonadati > Pseudomonadota > Alphaproteobacteria > Hyphomicrobiales > Phyllobacteriaceae > Mesorhizobium > Mesorhizobium sp. C432A. The sequence continues at coordinate 970,347 of NZ_CP100470.1, forward strand.
GGCCGGGCCTGGCATCAGGATTTCGCCGTCGGGTACCAGCTTGCGGACGGCCGCACATAGGGCGATCGTGAGCGCGACCGCCGCATAACCATCGATCGCATAGTGCCAACCAAGATAGACCGAACTCGCGACTATGAAGGCGACATACAGAAATGCGATGGCGCCCAACCGCTGGTCGTACTCCCAGGTATACACCGCATTCAGGGTGATCAAGGCGACATGAACGCTTGGAAATGCCGATATTCCCGACGCGAGTCCAGTCACACCCTCGGTCTGGAGCGTCCACAGATACTGCTGGTACACGGCGGCGGAACTCGCCGACGGGCTTTGCGCAAGAAACGAAAGCTGTTCACCGAAGCGTGGCACATCGCCGGTGACATAGCCGTAGAACGCCGGTCCGGCCGACATGAACAGCCCGGCCAGGATGTTTCCGACGACTACCCACACCACCATGAAGGACAGCACATAGCGTCTCTTCAGATGCGTGGTGCGTGGTGACGTGACCATGAAAAACAGCATGCTGTAGCAAATGATGAACCACAGCATGTCGTAGTTCCATCCGACGGATTCCCGTACCCAGTCATGCTTGCCGATAACGTAGAGCCATCGCCACGGATCAGTGCCGAAATGCAGATAGGCATCGATATCTGCCAAGGCGCGATCATAGGGGAAACCTTTCCACAGGACGGACATGCCGTTCTTGACCGAGGTGAAGGTGCTTTGGAAAATCATGATGCCCATCAACAGACATATGCCGGAAAAGAGAACCGCCATCCGCTCGGCTGAGAACATCTTGCCCGCAGCAAATTTCCGCCGACGCTCAAATCGATGCAAAAGCCAGCCGGTTTCCAGGAGAAGCGATACCGCCGGCAGCACGAAACCGAAAACCATAAGCCATATCGGCACGTAGGTCTGGTATGCGGTGCGATGGAGCGCGCCGACCCAAGCCAGAAACCCCAGCCCCGTTGCAGTGTAGATGCCAATGAACAGGTAGAGCGATGCATCCGAGCGGGCGATCGAAACCGTGCGCCATGCGGCATTTCGAATGTAGCGCCAAATCACTTCGGATTCGATTTCGAGCATGGTATCCACACCGGGAATGATGACGTTTTGGCGCAGACTAGCGGCCGAAACCTTAAATTCCGTTAGGGACTTTTATTCGCAAGGTCAGTGGTTCAGTAAGTGCAAGAATGCACTCTCACCTCTTCAAGGCAAGGTCACCCGCCGCAGCGTCAGATTGATCCGGCCGCCTTTTTTCAGCAGCGCCGAGGTCGACGGATAGATGCGGTCGACGCCGTGGAAGCAGAGCCGGCCTTCGCCGCCGAGCACGACGACGTCGCCGCTTTTCAGGCGGAACGATTTGGTACCGCCGTCGCGTGTGGCCCCCCTGCCCGTCACTTGGCCGACCCGGAACAGGCAATCGTCGCCAAGTGACACCGAGACCACTGGGGCCGAGAAATCGGCTTCGTCGCGATCCTGGTGCAGACCCATTTTGGCGTCCTGCGTATAGAAATTGACCAGGCAGGCCTCCGGCGGATTCGGATAGGCGGCGACCTCCCGCCACAATTGCAGCAGCGCGTCCGGGATCGGCGGCCATGGCTCTCCGGTGAGTGGGTGCGTTGGCTGGTAGCGATAGCCCAGCTCCTTGTCGGTGACCCAGCCGAGCGTGCCGCAATTGGTCATGCGCACGCTCATCTCCTTGCCGGTCCGCGGCATCGCCGGCACGTACAGCGGCGCCCGCTGTACAATTGTCCTCACCTCTTCGACCAGCGCTTCCTGCGCCGCGCGGGACAGATAACCAGGCAAGTGGCGGACGCCTTTGGGCAGAACGAGCATGACTTCGCCTCCGGTTGATACTGAAACCATGCCACCGCCAATCAGAACGGCGACCCGAAAGCCACCGTTGTCGGCCTCCCTTTCTGTGGCAATGGCGAAACCTTGCGGCTGCGGCAGGGGAGGCCGCTTTATGCGCAGTCGGCGCGGTCCTTAGTCGTTCTCTACCCGGCCGCGCAGCTTTTTGATCGTGCCGCGCCCTGCCTTGCTTTGCAGCCGCCGCTCCACCGAGCCTTTCGACGGCCTGGTCTTCTTGCGCGGCGGCGGCGGCGGTTCCGCGGCCTTGGCGACCAGCGCCGTCAGCCTTGCCCGGGCATCGGCCCGGTTCTGCTCCTGGGTGCGGAAGCGGCCGGCCTCGATGACGATGACGCCGTCCTTGGTGGCGCGCTGGCCGGCGAGCTTGATCGTGCGCGCGCGCACGCGTTCGGACAGGCCAGCTGCATTGGCGGCGTCGAAGCGCAATTGGACGGCGGTCGCCACCTTGTTGACGTTCTGGCCGCCGGGACCCGACGAGCGGATGAAATCCTCGTGCAGGTCGCCCGGATGGATTACGGCTTCGTCTGATATGATGATGTCGTCGATAGGCATGCCGCAGTCATGGCGCGGCGGACCAAAAAAGAAAAGGCCCGATCGAGACCGCGCCTTTCAAGGATGCTTCGGTGAAGATGCCTGGACTATTCCGCAGCTTCCTGCAGGCGGGGTGCTGCGCCGAGCACGACGGCATCGACATGGCTCTCGAATTTCTCGAAGTTGACGGCGAACATGCCGACCAATCGCGCTGCCTGCCGGTCATAGGCTGCCTTGTCGGCCCAGGTCGAACGCGGGTCGAGAATGGCGCTCTCGACGCCAGGCACAGCAACCGGCACCTCGAAGCCGAAATTGGCGTCAGTGCGGAAACCGGACGCCTTCAGCGAACCGTCAAGCGCTGCGGCCAGCAAGGCGCGCGTCGCCTTGATCGGCATGCGCTTGCCGGTGCCGTAGGCGCCGCCGGTCCAGCCGGTGTTGACCAGCCAGCAATCGGCGCCGTGGCGGGCGATCAGCTCGCGCAGCAGATTGCCGTATTCCTTGGGGTGGCGCGGCATGAACGGGGCGCCGAAGCAGGTCGAGAACGTCGCTTCCGGCTCGGTAACGCCCTTCTCGGTGCCGGCCACCTTGGCGGTGTAGCCGGAGAGGAAGTGGTACATCGCCTGCGCCGGGGTCAGCCGTGCGATCGGCGGCATGATGCCGAAGGCATCGGCGGTCAGCATGATGATGTTTTTCGGGTGGCTGGCCCGTCCGCTCTTCGAGGCATTGGGGATGAAATCCAGCGGATAGGCGCAGCGCGTGTTTTCGGTGAGCCGGCCGTCGTTGAAGTCCGGCACGCGGTCGGCGTCGAGCACGACATTTTCCAGCACCGTGCCGAAACGCTGCGTGGTGGCGAAAATCTCCGGCTCGGCCTCGGCCGACAGCCGGATCGTCTTGGCGTAGCAGCCGCCTTCGAAGTTGAAGATGCCGTGCGGTCCCCAGCCGTGCTCGTCGTCGCCGATGAGCGTACGTGACGGATCGGCCGACAGCGTCGTCTTGCCCGTCCCGGAAAGCCCGAAGAAGATCGCTGCGTCGCCGCCCGGACCCTCATTGGCCGAGCAGTGCATCGGCATGACGCCCTTTTCCGGCAGCAGATAGTTGAGCATGGTGAACACCGATTTCTTCATCTCGCCGGCATAGGAAGTGCCGCCGATGAGCACGATCTTGCGGGTGAGATCGACCGCAATCACCGTTTCGGTGCGGCTGCCGTGGCGGGCCGGATCGGCGCGGAAGGACGGCAGGTCGATGATCGTCATCTCCGGCACGAAATCCTCGAGCTCGGCGGCCTGCGGGCGGATCAAAAGATTGCGGATGAACAGCGAGTGCCAGGCGAATTCGGTGATGACCCGCGTCGGCAGCTTCAGCTCGGCATCGGCGCCGCCGACGAGGTCCTGCACATAGAGATCGCTATTCGCGGCGTGGACAAGGAAATCGGCGAGCAGCATTTCGAACTGGCCCGCCGAAATCGCCTTGTTGTTGTCCCACCAGACATGGGGCTCGGTGGCGCCATCGCGGACGACAAACTTGTCCTTGGGCGAGCGGCCAGTGTGCTGGCCGGTCTCGGCAAGCAGCGCGCCGCCGGCGGTCAACCGGGCCTCGCCACGACGGATCGCTGCCTCATAAAGGGCGGCCGCACCAAAATTATAATGCACCGTGCCGGTGGTTTTCAGGCCGATACGATCGATCGCGCAAGCAGAATTGCGTTTGCCGACTTCCGACATCAAGGGTCCCTTCTTCTGGATTCGCCGCACTTTGCCGGCGCGTTTCCGGCGAGCCCGCGTTAGGGGCTGAGACGGTGAGAACCAGAAAACTCGAATGATATCAAATCATTAATCGATTTAAAAATTTTGAAAGTTGTTTAAATCGTTTATATGTGCAAAAAATCACGGTGGTTGCCCAAAGGATTGGCACACAGTGTTCGTCCAACCCCGTGTAGAGGTTCCGATGGGGCCGCCGGCAAGCCGTCCGCGACAGCGGGTGGAGCCTGTGCCACATTTTGTACCTAATTTGTCCTGCAAAAGCCCCTTCTCTAAGACAGAAGGGACAGCTCATGAGGGAGCCGCTTGAAATGGCAACAATCGCGCTTGTCGATGACGACCGCAACATTCTGACATCGGTGTCGATCGCCCTCGAGTCCGAGGGGTATCGCGTCGAGACCTACACGGATGGTGCGTCGGCGCTGGAAGGCCTGGCGGCGCGGCCGCCGAATCTCGCCATCCTCGACATCAAGATGCCGCGCATGGACGGCATGGAGCTGTTGCGCCGGATGCGGCAGAAGTCCGACCTGCCGGTGATCTTCCTGACCTCGAAGGACGATGAGATCGATGAGCTTTTCGGCCTCAAGATGGGCGCCGACGATTTCATCCGCAAACCGTTCTCGCAGCGCCTGCTGGTCGAGCGGGTGCGCGCCGTGCTGCGCCGCGCCAGCGCCCGCGAAGCTGCGGCAAAGGCGCCCAGCCAGCAGGCCCGTTCGCTGGAACGCGGCCAGCTCGTCATGGACCAGGAACGCCATACCTGCACCTGGAAGGGCGAGCCGGTGACGCTGACGGTCACCGAATTTCTCATCCTGCACTCGTTGGCGCAGCGCCCCGGCGTGGTAAAAAGCCGTGATGCGCTGATGGATTCCGCCTATGATGAGCAGGTCTATGTCGACGACCGCACCATCGATAGCCACATCAAGCGGCTGCGCAAGAAGTTCAAGGCCGTCGATGACGACTTCGAAATGATCGAAACCCTTTACGGAGTCGGATACCGGTTCCGCGAAGCTTGAGTTGATGCATGTCGCCCAAAAGTGGTCGCGGTTTTTGGGACGACGACATGCATAAAACCAAAGACTAGGCGGGAGCTGCTATTCGATGGCAGTGGATGTACAGCGGAGCAGACGAACGAGCGCTGTCAGGCGGTCGCGGATTCTGCCCGCATTCCTGTCGAGGTTGACGGTGCCGATGCGCCGCTTCCTCGGCCACCACATCTTTTCCAGCCTGACCCGGCGCATCCTGTTCCTCAACCTGGCCGGCCTCGCCGTGCTGGTCACCGGCATCCTCTATCTCAACACCTTCCGCGACGGGCTGATCGACGCCCGCGTCGAAAGCCTGATGACGCAGGGCGAGATCATCGCCGGCGCCATTGCCGCGTCGGCGACGGTCGAGACCGATTCGATCAGCATCGATCCAGAAAAACTGCTTGAACTGCAGGCCGGCGAAAGCCTGGGGCCGGGCTCCGACCAGCTCGACAATCTGGATTTCCCGATCAATCCCGAGCGCGTGGCGCCGGTGCTGCGGCGGCTGATTTCGCCGACGCGCACCCGGGCCCGCATCTATGACCGCGACGCCAATCTGCTGCTCGATTCGCGCCATCTCTATTCGCGCGGCCAAATCCTGCGCTACGACCTGCCGCCGGTCGAGGACGAGCAGCCGGATATGCTGGAGCGCGTGCAGAAATTCGTCTTCGACTTCTTCCGCAACAAGGACCTGCCCGTCTACCATGAGCAGCCCGGCGGCAACGGTGCGGCCTTCCCGGAAGTGGTCAAGGCGCTGACCGGCAGTCCATCGACGATCGTGCGGGTGAGCGAACAGGGCGAGCAGATCGTTTCGGTGGCGGTGCCGATCCAGCGCTTCCGTGCCGTCCTCGGCGTGCTGATGCTGTCGACGGAAGGCGGCGACATCGACAAGATCGTCGCCGCCGAACGCAAGGCTATTTTGCGCGTGTTCGGCATCGCCGCCCTGGTCACCGCCATCCTGTCGATGCTGCTCGCATCCACCATCGCCAATCCGCTGCGCCGCCTATCGGCGGCGGCAGTGCGGGTGCGGCGCGGCGTCAAGAGCCGCGAGGAGATCCCCGACTTTTCCGACCGCCAGGACGAGATCGGCAATTTGTCGGTCGCGGTGCGCGACATGACCAATGCGCTCTATGCCCGCATCGAGGCGATCGAAAGCTTCGCCGCCGATGTCTCGCACGAGCTGAAGAACCCGCTGACCTCGCTGCGCAGCGCGGTGGAGACCTTGCCGCTTGCCAAGAACGACAATTCACGCGGCAGGCTGATGGAGATCATCCAGCACGATGTCCGGCGTCTCGACCGGCTGATCACCGACATTTCCGATGCCTCGCGCCTAGACGCCGAACTGGCGCGTGAGGATGCCGCCACGGTCGATTTGAAGAAATTCATCACCGATCTCGTCGCCGTGTCGCGCGAAGCGACGCGCAACAAAAAGGCTGTCGAGATCGAATTCAAGGCCGCCAAGCTGCCGCAAGGCGTCAAAGGCTATTTCGTCACCGGCCATGATCTGAGGATCGGCCAGGTCATCACCAATCTGATCGAGAATGCCCGCTCCTTCGTGCCGGAGGACCACGGCCATATCGCCATTTCCCTGGCACGCTCGGGCAAGGTCAACATCGTCACCGTCGACGACAACGGCCCCGGAATCCGCGCCGACGCCATCGACCGCATCTTCGAGCGCTTCTACACCGACCGCCCGGCCGGCGAGGCGTTCGGCCAGAATTCGGGGCTTGGCCTGTCGATATCCAGGCAGATCGTCGAAGCCCATGGCGGCACGCTGACCGCCGAGAACATCCCCGGCACCAAGCCCGGCGACATCAAGGGCGCGCGCTTCGTCGTTACGCTGCCGGCCGAAGGCTGATCGCGGCTGCGCATGCCCGATCCCACCGCGGAACCCGAGAACATCCATGCCACCGCAGTCCTGATTGGCGAGCGGGGCGTCCTGATCACCGGGCCGTCCGGCTCGGGCAAGACAACGCTGGCGCTGGCGCTCATCGACCATTTCAGCCGGCTCGGGCTGTTTGCCCGGCTGATCGGCGACGACCAGCTGTTTGTCGCGGCGCGTTTCGGGCGGCTGGTCTGCCATGCGCCCGCCAGCATTGCCGGCCTCGCAGAGGTGCCCGGACTTGGTCCGAAGCCGCTTTTGTTCCAATCTGTGGGAGTCATCGACCTTACGATCCAGCTGGTTGCCGCTAACGCTGTGGAGCGTTTCCAGGAAGAGTCGAGCGCGACCATTGCCGGCTGTGTGGTGCCGCGCATCGACCTCGTTCAGCGCAACGTCACTGCGGCTTTGCCGGCGGTAATGGCGCGGCTGGCGATTGCGCCTTTCGTATGATCCGCCGCCGGTTTTTTGCTGCAATGCGTCAAATTGGCCATGGCCGACGCAATTTTGGGCTTGTCAACGCGCCGCGCGTCGACAAGATAGCGCTCCCGCCGCCTGGGATGGCCGGCGAGCATAAAAAGCGCCTGTGAAGCGGCGATGACGGGAGCCACCATAGAATGATCGGACTCGTGCTTGTAACGCACGGTCAACTGGCCGCCGAGTTCCGCCATGCCGTGGAACATGTCGTGGGGCCACAAGACAATTTCGAAACCGTGGCAATCGGCGCCGACGACGATATGGAGCAGCGTAGGCGCGATATCGTCGACGCCGTCGGCCGCGTCGACACCGGGACCGGCGTCATCGTTCTGACCGATATGTTCGGCGGCACGCCTTCCAACCTCGCCATTTCGGTGATGGAATCCGGTCGCACCGAGGTCATCGCCGGCATGAACCTGCCGATGCTGATCAAGCTGTCGTCGATCCGCAAGGGCGACAACATGGCGACCGCGCTCGACGAGGCGCAGGCCGCGGGGCGCAAATACATCAACGTCGCAAGTCAGCTGCTGAGCAGCAAATGAACGCGCTGTCGCCCGGTGAGATCGTGCGCGAGTTCCCGATCGTCAACCAGCGCGGCCTGCATGCGCGCGCCTCGGCGAAGTTCGTCCAGGTCGCCAGCGGCTTCGACGCCACCGTCCATGTCGAGAAGGATGGTCTCAAGGTCGGCGGCACCTCGATCATGGGGCTGATGATGCTGGCGGCGAGCCCCGGTTATTCGATCCGCGTCACCGCCAGCGGCGCTGAAGCCGCAGCGGCGATGGACGCGCTGGAGCAGCTGGTCGCCTCGCGCTTCGGCGAAGAGTGCTGAAGTTTTTGCTTTGGACGCCGTTGTCCCAAAACCGCCGGATACTTTTGGGCGGCATGCATCCCCGTAAACACATACGCGCATAAAGATTTCTTTATATCCCATTGTCGTCTTGGCGGCGATCTGCTAGTCAGGCCGGCATTCCGCGCCCTTCGACGCGCCGTGTGGCGCAGGCGCATTCTGAAGACAAATCACACCGGAGCACTGCCATGACAGGTAGCAAGGACTATGTGGTCGCCGACATCTCGCTTGCCGGCTGGGGCCGCAAGGAACTCGATATCGCCGAAACCGAAATGCCGGGCCTGATGGCCTGCCGCGAGGAATTCGGCGACAAGAAACCGTTGAAAGGTGCGCGCATCACCGGATCGCTGCACATGACCATCCAGACGGCGGTGCTGATCGAGACGCTGAAGGCGCTTGGCGCCGATATCCGCTGGGCCTCGTGCAACATCTTCTCGACCCAGGACCATGCGGCCGCGGCCATCGCCGAGGCCGGCATCCCGGTGTTCGCCGTCAAGGGCGAGTCGCTCGAGGAGTACTGGGACTACACCGACAGGATCTTCCAGTGGGCCGATGGCGGCCTCTCCAACATGATCCTCGATGATGGCGGCGACGCCACGATGTACATACTGATCGGCGCCCGCGCCGAAGCCGGCGAGGACGTGCTGTCCAACCCGCAGAGCGAGGAAGAGGAATACTTCTACGCCCAGGTCAAGAAGCGCCTGAAGGCTTCGCCCGGCTTTTTCAGCAAGCAGAAGGAAGCCATCCGCGGCGTCACCGAAGAGACGACGACGGGCGTCAACCGGCTCTACCAGTTGCAGAAGAAGGGCCTGCTGCCCTTCCCGGCGATCAACGTCAACGACTCGGTCACCAAGTCGAAGTTCGACAACAAATATGGCTGCAAGGAATCGCTGGTCGACGGCATCCGCCGCGGCACCGACACCATGATGGCCGGCAAGGTTGCGGTCGTCTGCGGCTATGGCGACGTCGGCAAGGGCTCGTCGGCTTCGCTCAAGGGCGCCGGCGCCCGCGTCAAGGTCACGGAAGTCGATCCGATCTGCGCGCTGCAGGCGGCGATGGACGGCTTTGAAGTCGTCACGCTGGAAGATGCCGCACCAACCGCCGACATCGTCATCACCACCACCGGCAACAAGGATGTCGTCACCCTCGACCACATGCGCTCGATGAAGGACATGGTGATCGTCGGCAATATCGGCCACTTCGACAATGAGATCCAGGTCGCGTCGCTGCGCAACCTGCAATGGACCAACGTCAAGCCGCAGGTCGACATGATAACCTTCCCGGACGGCAAGCGGATGATCCTGCTGTCCGAGGGGCGCCTGCTCAACCTCGGCAACGCGACCGGTCATCCGAGCTTCGTGATGTCGGCCTCGTTCACCAATCAGGTGCTGGCGCAGATCGAACTCTACACCAAGCCCGGCCAGTACCAGAACCAGGTCTATGTGCTGCCCAAGCACCTCGACGAGAAGGTGGCGCGTCTGCATCTCGACAAGCTTGGAGCCCGCTTGACCGAACTTTCCGGCGAACAGGCCGCCTATATCGGCGTGACCCCGCAGGGTCCGTTCAAGCCGGAACACTACCGCTATTAGCCAAAGCGGCGTTTACCACTAGATATTGAAGCCGGGCGATTGACTTTTCGCCCGGCTTCTTTTTTGCGCGGATGATTCTTCACGCCGATTCCAGCACGCGCTATTGTGCTGATTCGTGGGCCGGGGACGAGGCCGGCGTACGCATCGAGAGCATGATTCGAACCGAAGGACCGCGTCAGCGAAAAGTGGGAAGCGGTTTTCGGAAAAGATCATGCTCTTTAGAAAAGAGTTAGGTCAGAAGGGCGTTTCCATCAAACGTGATCCTGATCTAGGCGGTCTTGCATTCAGGCGGCGAAGAGGACCAAGGCATGCCGGGGGAAAACCCGCCTCGCGCGGGATCGGCCGTTTCCGGCGGCCATGACGATTCCGATAGCAATGGCTCCGTCACGACAGGCGGTGGCCTGAAGAGGCGCGTTGGCGCCCGCACCGCCGGCTTTCTTGCCACCTCAGCTCTTGCCGGCCCGCTTACCTCGTTTGCCGCCCATGCCGAGCCGGCCATTGCGCAGAAGGCCGGACTGTCGGTCAGCGCGGTCGAAGTCATCCAGCTCGCCATGTTCGTCGGCGTCATGGGCGCGGCACTGGTCTCGGCCATCTTCCTGATCCGCGAAAGAGCCCGCACCTCGGCGCAGAATGTCGAACTCAGAGCCCGCATTGCCGACATCAATGCGGCGCTGCAGCGCTCCGAGGCGCTGCTCAATCTGCGTGACCAGCGCGTCATCGTCTGGGCGTCGGAGAACAAGAAGCCGGAGCTGATCGGCACGCTGCCGCTGGAAAGCGGTGCGCCGGACGACCGTGCAGCCTTCCTCGCCTTCGGCCGCTGGCTGATGCCGCGCTCGGCGGCGGCGCTCGAAAATGCCGTCGCTGGTCTGCGCGAGAAAGCGAAACCCTTTGATCTCGTGATCGAATCGCAGGCCGGGGCGCCGCTTGAAGTGCATGGCCGCAAGAGCGCCGCGCATGTGCTGGTGCGCTTCGTCTCGCTGTCGGAAACTCAGAGGAGCCAAGCCAGGCTGAAGATCGAGAACCAGCGTCTGGCCGCCGACTACGAGACCATGATCGGCCTGCTCGACGCCTTGCCGATGCCGGCCTGGCTGCGCGCCACCGACGGGCGGCTGAAATGGGTCAACCGTGCCTATGCCGGAGCGGTCGAGGCACCGAACGCCGAGACCGCCGTGCGCGAAGCCAAGGAATTCCTCGGCGGCCAAGCGCGCGAACAGATCGCCGCGCAGCACAAATCGCGCCCAATCTTCGAACAAACGCTGTCGACAGTGATCGAGGGCGACCGCCGCGTGTTCGCCGTCACCGACTTCGCCGGTGCGGACGGCTCGGCCGGCCTTGCCTGCGACACCAGCGCCACCGAAACCATTCGCGGCGAATATGAGCGCACGGTGCGCAGCCATGCCGACACGCTCGACCAGCTCAACACGGCGGTGGCGATCTTCGATGCCAACGAGAAGTTGCGCTTCTTCAACCAGGCGTTCCAGAAACTGTGGGGGCTGGACCCGGGCTTCCTGCACAGCGCGCCCGACAATGCGCTGCTGCTCGACCGGCTGCGCAGCGAAGGCAAGATCGCCGAGCAGCCGGAATGGCGGCGCTGGAAAGAAGGCCTGCTTGGCGCCTACCGCGCGGTGGAATCGCAAGAGCATTGGTGGCATCTGCCCGACGGCAAGACCATCCGCGTGGTGGCCAACCCGCAGCCGAAGGGCGGCGTGACCTGGGTGTTCGAGAACCTGACCGAGAAGATGGACCTGGAAAGCCGCTACCAGACGGCGGTGCGGGTCCAGGGCGAAACGCTCGACAATCTGGCCGAAGGCGTCGCGGTGTTCGGCCCCGATGGGCGGCTGCGCCTGTCGAACCCGGCCTTTGTCGCGCTGTGGGGACTGAGCCAGGATGTGATCAAGCCCAACGTCCATGTCTCGGCGATCCGCGATCTCAGCGACCAGCGCGCCGTCGACAGCCCGTGGGGCGGGTTCGTCGCCGCCATCACCGGTTTCGACGACGAGCGCCGCGACCGCCATGGCCAGACCGAACTGAAGAACGGCACAGTGCTCAGCTACGCCGTCATCCCGCTGCCCAACGGCCAGGTGATGATGACCTTTGTGGACGTCACCGACAGCGTCAATGTCGAGCGCGCGCTGAAGGACAAGAACGAAGCGCTGCAGAAATCCGACCAGCTGAAGAACGAGTTCGTGCAGCACGTCTCCTACGAGCTGCGCTCGCCGCTGACCAACATTATCGGCTTTACCGAGCTTCTGTCGCTGCCGGCGACCGGGCCGCTCAGCCCAAAGCAGCGCGAATATGTCGAGCATGTCGGCTCGTCATCCTCGGTGCTACTCACCATCGTCAACGACATACTCGACCTCGCCACCGTCGACGCCGGCATCATGCAGCTCGACATTTCGGAAGTAAGCGTCGAGCGCACCATCGAGGCCGCGGCCGAACTGGTCGCCGACCGGCTGCAAGAACATTCGATCAAGCTCCGGATCGACGCCGCTGCGGCGCCGAAGAGTTTTCACGGCGACGAGACCCGGGTTCGCCAGATCCTCTACAATCTGCTCAGCAACGCCGCCAATTACGCGCCGGAGGCGAGCACTATCACGCTTGCCTGCCGGCATTTGGAGCAAGGTGTGGAATTCTCCGTCCATGACAACGGCCCCGGCATGCCGCCGGACCTGCTCGATTCGGTGTTCCGCCGCTTCGAGCCGCGCACCAATGGCGGGCGCCGGCGCGGTGCGGGCTTAGGCCTGTCGATCGTCAAGAGCTTTGTCGAGCTGCACGGCGGCAGCGTGCGCATCGAGACCGGCAAGGACAAGGGCACCACCGTCATCTGCACCTTCCCCGATGCACCGTCGGGCATCCGCGCCGCGGCCGAGTAGCGCGCTCGATGACTGTTGTTGTGCTGGAGCGTTTTCTCGCCGACGAGGCTGCGACCGCAAGGCTCGGCGAGGACCTGGCCATGGCGCTGCGGCCGGGCGACGTGCTGGCGCTCAAGGGCGATCTCGGCGCCGGCAAGTCGACGCTGGCGCGGGCCCTGATCAGGGCGCTGGCCGATGATGCCGGCCTCGATGTGCCGAGCCCTACCTTCACCTTGGTGCAAAGCTACGACACGCGCATCCCCGTGCACCATTTCGATCTCTATCGCCTGTCCTCGGCCGGCGAGATGGACGAGCTGGGTTTCGACGAGGCGCTGCTGCAGGGCGCTGCCCTTGTCGAGTGGCCGGAACGGGCGGAGGCCGCTCTTCCGAGAACGTCGATCTGGATCGAACTCGTCCATCAGGACGAAGGACGATTGGCGAAACTATCGGGCCAAGGCGTTGCCTTCGAACGCGTGGCGCGATCGCTGGCGATGCGCGATTTCCTCAAAACGGCCGGTTGGGGCGACGCCGCGCGGCGCCATTTCGTCGGCGACGCCTCGGCGCGCTCTTACGAGATTGTTTCGCTCGCCGGCCTTGCGCCGCGCGTGCTGATGAATTCGCCGCGGCTGGTGCTGGGGCCGCCGGTGCGCGACGGCAAGCCCTATGCCGTGATCGCCCACACGGCGCAGTCGGTCACCGCTTTCGTCGCCATCGACAAGGCGCTGCTGGCGCAAGGTGTCAGTGTCCCAAGAATCCATGCCGAGGATCTCGAACGGGGCTTTCTGCTGCTGGAGCATCTGGGCTCGGAAGGTTTTCTCGACGGCAATGATGAGCCGGTGGCCGAGCGCTACGCGGCAGCGGCCGAATTGCTGGCGATGATGCATGGGAAGACCTGGCCGCAGCGCATGGAGGCCGTGCCGGGCGTCTTCCACGAGGTGCCGCCCTTCGATCGCGCCGCCATGCTGATCGAAGCCGATCTCTTGGTCGATTGGTATGTGCCGATGGTGACCGGCAGCCCGGCAAGCGAGGCTTTACGCGCCGGCTATCACAGGGAATGGAACGCGGTTCTCGACCGGCTGGACACACAGGAATACACGCTGATGCTGCGCGACTTCCATTCGCCCAACATCATCTGGCGCGGTGACCGCAAAGGCCACGACCGCCTCGGCATCGTCGACGTCCAGGACGCGCTGATGGGTCCGGCGGCCTATGATGTTGCGTCGCTGGCCATGGATGCCCGCGTCACCGTTTCGCCCGATATCGAGCAGCGGACCGTGGACGCCTATGTCGCTGCGCGCCACGCCGCCGTCGGCTTCGATGAGGACGCCTTCCGCGCGGCCTATGCGATCATGGCGGCGCAGCGCAATTCAAAGATCCTCGGCATTTTCGTGCGGCTCGAAAAGCGCGACGGCAAGCCCTATTATCTCCGACACCTGCCGCGCATCCGCGATTATCTCAGGCGGGCGCTGGCGCACCCGGCGCTGGCTCAGCTGAAGGAGTTTTACATGGCACATGGCCTGCTGGAGGAACGGCTCCCGTGACCTTGACCACAGCGATGGTGCTGGCGGCTGGTCTTGGCAAGCGCATGCGGCCGATCACCGACACCATGCCGAAGCCGCTGGTGCGGATAGCCGGCAGGACCTTGCTCGACTGGGGGCTGGACAGTCTCGAAGCGGCCGGCGTCGAGAAAGCCATCGTCAACGTGCACTATCTGCCGGACCAGATCGTCGCCCATATCGCCCACAGGCGGGCGCCAAAGATCGTCATTTCCGACGAGCGCGACGCGCTGCTGAATTCGGCGGGTGGCATCGTCAAGGCATTGCCGCTGCTGGGTGCCGGACCCTTCTACATCATCAACGCCGATACGTTCTGGATCGACAGCGGCCAGCCCAGCCTCGAGCGCCTTGCCCTTGCATGGGACGGCGCGAAAATGGATATTCTGCTGATGCTTACCGATCTCGACTCGGCCACCGGACACGGTGTCGGCACGGATTTCCTGATGGCGCCGGATGGCGGCCTGCGGCGCTCGAAAGGCGATCCGGCCGGGTTGATCTATGCCGGAGCGGCAATCGTCAATCCCGCCATCTTCAGGGATGCGCCGGCCGGGGCGCATTCGCTCAACACCTATTTCGACAAGGCAATCGCCTCTGGCCGTCTGTTCGGCATGCAGATGCGCGGAAGCTGGATCACCGTCGGCACTCCCGACGCCATTCCGCAGGCGGAAGCGGCGGTCGCCGACGCTCTCGCGAAGGTGGTATGAGCGGCGCGCGCCGCGTTCTTTCGATCCCGCCCGGAGCGCCATTCCTGCCGACTCTGGCCGAGGCCTTGCTGGCCGGACGGCTGGTGCCCGGCTTCCGGTTCGACGGCGATCCGCTGGCGCTGGCTGATGTCACCATCTATGTGCCGACACGGCGCGCGGCCCGTGCGCTGCGCGGCGCTTTTGTCGACGCGCTTTCGGGACCGGGAGGGAGCCGCCGTTCGGCGATCCTGCCGGTCATCCGCCCGCTCGGAGAGTTCGACGAGGACGAAGCCGCCTTCGACGCCGGCACGCCGACCGAGCTTGAAATGGCGCCGCCGATCGCAGCCATCGAACGCCTGCTGCTGCTGGCGCCGCTGGTGCGGGCCTGGAAGCGCACCTTGCCGGCGCATGTCCTTGATATGTTCAACGAAGAGATCGTCGTGCCGGCCTCCGCCGCCGATGCGATCTGGCTGGCGCGCGACCTCGCCCGGCTGATGGACGAGATCGAAACCGAAGGCACGGACTGGACCAGGCTTGCCGATCTGGTCACCGGCAATCTTGCCGGATGGTGGCTTGTGACGCTCGATTTCCTCCGTATCGTCACCGAGGCCTGGCCGAAATTGCTGGAGGAGCGCGACCGCTCCAACCCGGCCGCGCACCGCAATGCGCTGATCCGGCGCGAGGCGAAGCGGCTGGAACGCAACCCGCCCAAAGGCCCGGTGATCGCCGCCGGCTCGACGGGCTCTATTCCCGCCACGGCCGAACTGCTTGCCACGGTCGCCAGCCTGCCCAACGGCGCCGTGGTGCTGCCCGGGCTCGATGGGATGCTGGACGAACCGTCTTTTGCCGCGATTGGGGCGCCCGGTGCGCGGCCGGCACTGCTTGGCCACCCGCAATACGGCATGGCCAAGCTGATCGGCAAGATTGGCGTGCTGCGTGGCGATGTCGAGGAAGTGGTCTCCGCCGAGCCCGCACTGGCGCTCCGCGCGGCCCTTGTCGGCGAGGCGCTGCGGCCGGCCGAGACCACGGAATTATGGGCCGAGACCCGCATATGCTTCAACGCCGTAGACATCGCCGAGGCCTTCGCCCACGTGACGCTGGTCGAAGCCGCCAGCGAACGCGACGAGGCGGCGGCGATCGCCATCGCGCTGAAAACCGCCGTGGAACAGCCGGGGCACAGGGCAGCGCTCGTTACCGGCGACCGCGGGCTGGCGCGGCGCGTCTCGGCCGAGCTGTTGCGCTTCGGTGTGATCGCTGACGATTCCGGCGGCACGCCGCTCGCCAACACGCCTGCAGCCAGCCTGCTGCGGCTCACACTTCACGCGGTATTCCGGCCCGGCGATCCCGTCGACCTTTTGTCGCTGCTCAAGCATCCGCTGCTCGGGCTCGGACTTGAGCGCACCGGCGTGCGCCATGCCGCCGAGCTCATCGAACTCGTGGCGCTGCGCGGCGGCACCGGACGCCCCGACATCGCCGCCTTGCCAGCACTGTTCGAGGAGCGTCTCGCCGGGCTGAGCGGGGACAAGCGCCAGCCCTTCTGGTTTTCGCGCCTGAGCGTGCGCGGCATCGACGATGCCCGCGATATGCTGAGCCGGCTTGTGGCGGCGCTGGCGCCGCTGACTGCCTTTCGCGGTGAAGAGAATGCCGATCTCGTCGCGTTGACCAGAGCGAGCGTCGCCGCACTGGAAAATCTCGGCCGCACGGCGGAGGGCAGCCTGGCTGAATTTTATGCCGGCGACGCCGGCGAGAAACTCGCCGAGCTGCTGCGCGGTGTGGTCGCCGCGTCTGCATCGTTAGACTTCCCGGCCGACGAATGGCCTGATGTGATGGACGCGCTGGTAGCACCGGAAACGGTCAAGCCGGGGCAAGGCACAGACCGCAACATCGCGATATGGGGCGCGCTGGAGGCACGGCTGCAGAGCGTCGACACGCTTGTCATTGGCGGGCTGAACGAAGGCGTGTGGCCACGCAAGCCGGAAAGCGATCGCTTCATGTCGCGGTTGATGAAGACCGGCATCGATCTCGAGCCGCCGGAGCGGCGCATCGGCCTTGCCGCCCACGACTTCCAGATGGCGATGGGGGCGAAAAAGGTGGTGCTGACGCGCTCCGCCCGCGCCAGCGACGCACCGGCGGTGCCGTCGCGCTGGTTGCAGCGCATCCTCACCTTCATCGGCAAGGATCCTGCAGCCGCACTGCGCGGACGCGGCGACGAATTGCTTGCCTGGGCGCGCGCGCTCGATGCCGGCGAGCGGCAGCATTTCGCGCCGCGACCGCAGCCGAAACCGCCGCTGAGCATGCGGCCCACCCACTTCTCGGTGACCGAGATCGAGACGCTGCGCCGCGACCCCTATGCGGTCTATGCAAGGCGTATTCTGAGCCTTCTGCCGCTCGAACCGGTGATCCGCGATCCCGGTGCGGCCGAGCGCGGCACGCTGTTTCATGACATCCTGCATCTGTTCTCGACAGAGGTTGCCGACCCGCGCGCGCCGGAAGCTCTGGAGAGACTCATCTCGGCTGGCCGCAGGTGCTTTGCCGACATTGCCCTACCCGCCGATGTCGAGGCGGTGTGGTGGCCGCGCTTCGAAAAGCTCGCCGCCAACATCATCGAATGGGAGCGCGGCCGCGCCCCTGCCGTCGCCCGGCGGCATGCCGAGGAGCGCGCCGAAAAGACGGCTGTCGGCCGTACCGGTGTGACGCTGTCCGGCTATGCCGACCGCGTCGACCTTTTGGCCGGTGGCATGGCCGACATTCTCGATTACAAGACCGGCTCCTCGCCATCCAAGGCGCAGGCGCACACGCTGCTGGCGCCACAGCTGGCGCTCGAAGGGGCGCTGCTCCGGCGCGGCGCCTTCAAGGGGCTTGGCGCGCGCGAACCCTCGCAGCTTGCATTCGTGCGGCTGAAGCCGAATGGCGAAGTGTTCGAGGAATCCATCCTCGACTACAACCGCCAGCCCCGGACCGCCGAAGACCTCGCCGAGGAGGCCTGGGCGCGGCTGGAAAAGCTGCTGGTCCATTATGCCGATCCGACGACCGGCTACCTGTCGCGGGCGCTGCCGTTTCGCGAGGGCGAGAGCGATGGCGATTACGACCATCTGGCGCGCGTGCTCGAATGGTCGGCCGGTGGCGACAGCGATGACGAGGCGGGGGAGGCATGAAAAAAGCCTATCCCGTCCCGAGCGAAACCGCCGCCAACCAGGCGCGCGCTTCCGACCCGAAGAACTCGGCCTGGGTGTCGGCCAATGCCGGCTCGGGCAAGACGCATGTGCTGGCCCAGCGCGTCGTCCGGCTGCTGCTCAACGGCACCGATCCGTCGAAGATCCTGTGCCTGACTTATACGCGGGCGGCCGCCGCCAACATGTCGAACCGCGTGTTCTCGACCCTGTCGGAATGGACAGCGCTCGGCGATGCCGAGCTTGCCACAAAGATTGAGGCGGTGGACGGCCGCCGGCCCGACCGCGACACGATGCGGCGGGCGCGCCGGCTGTTTGCCGAAGCGCTGGAAACGCCGGGCGGGCTGAAAATCCAGACCATCCACGCCTTTTGCGAATCGGTGTTGCACCAGTTCCCGCTGGAGGCCAACATCCCGGCGCATTTCGAAATGCTCGATCCGCAGATGGAGGCCTCGCTGTTCGCCGCGGCGCGACGCGACATGATTTCGGGCACGTCAGCCGGAGACACCGGACTGGCCGAGGCCTTTGCCACCGTGCTGGAGCGCGGCGGCGAACACGGGCTCGACGCGCTGCTCGCCGAAATCGTGCGCAAGCGCGACGGCTTACGCGGCTTCATCGATGCGGTCCGGCGCGACGGCGCCGGCTTTCGGGCCCTGTTCGACGAATTCCATTTTCGCCCCGGGCAGAACGCCGAAGACATAGCGGCATCGGTATGGCCGCTGCCGGGTTTCCTGCTGGACTTCTTTGCAGTGTTCGCCAGTGCCGCCGAGGCCGCCGACGCCCGCACCGTGCTCAACAATCTCTTGCCCTATGCCCGCTTGGCCTTTGCCGAGACGGACCCGACCCGCCGGCTGCAGATGCTCGGCAAAGCCTTTCTCAAGGCCGATGGCGACCCCTATGATCCCTCAAAGTTGTTCAAGAAGGCGCTGCTCGGCCGGCTGCCCGACCTTCCCGAGCGCTATCTGGCGGCCGTCAAGGCGATAACAGAGGTCTCCGACCGGCTGGCGCTGTTCCGGATGCTGGAAGGCACGGTCGCGGCGTTGACCATAGCCGACTGGCTGATCGTGCGGTACGAGCGCCTGAAGCGCAGCCGCGGCTTTCTCGACTTCAACGACCTCATCACCCGCACCGTCAACCTTCTGGCGCGGCCGGATGCCGGACCCTGGGTGCAGTACAAGCTCGACCAGGGTATCGACCACATCCTGCTGGACGAGGCGCAGGACACCAGCCCCGACCAATGGGAGGTGGTGAAGCGGCTGGCGGAGGAGTTCTTTGCCGGCCACGGCCAGCGCGGCACGACCAATCGCACGGTGTTCGCCGTCGGCGACGAAAAGCAGTCGATCTATTCCTTTCAGGGTGCCGCGCCGGATTCCTTCGCCGACAGCCGGCTCTTGTTTTCCGGACGCGTGAACGCCGCCAATGCTTCGTTTGCCGACCTGAAACTGACCTGGTCGTTCCGGTCGACCGACGACGTGCTTGCCGCCGTCGACCGCGTCTTTGCCGATCCGGGCGTGCGGCGCGGCATCAGCCATGACCCCGATCCGCTCGACCATAAGGCGATCCGCAACGACGCGCCTGGCTATGTCGAGGTCTGGCCGTCGCTCGGCTCTGACGCCGTCGAGGAGCCCGACGACTGGACGTTGCCGGTCAACCATGCCAGCGCGCCGGCTGTGCGGGTGGCCGAGCACGTGGCTGCGACCATCCAGGCCTGGCTCAAGGACCGCGAGATCATCGAGGGCAAGGGACGCAGGCTGAGGGCCGGCGACATTCTTGTGCTGGTGCGCAAGCGCGACCGCTTCGTCCATGCGCTGTCGCGCGCGCTGAAGGACCGCGATATTCCCGTCGCCGGCGCCGACCGGCTGAGCCTGCCCGGCCACATCGCGGTCAAGGACCTGATCGCACTCGGCCATTTCCTCATCCAGCCGCAGGATGACATGTCGCTCGCCGCCGTGCTGCGCAGCCCGGTTTTCGACGTGTCGGAGGAGACGCTTTTTACGCTTGGCGCCGGACGGCCAGCCGGAACATCGCTGATCGCCTCATTACGCCAGCATGCTGGCGACAATACCGCGCTGACCGATGTCGTTGCCCGGCTCGACGGCTGGGCCAACGAGGCGGCGTTCCGGCCGGTGTTCGAATTCTACGCCGGGGTGCTGGCGCGCGACGGCCTGCGCAAGAAGATGATCGCCCGGCTTGGACCGGAAGCCGGCGATATTCTCGACGAGTTCCTGAGTTTCTGTCTGGCCGAAGAACGCACCGGCTTGCCGGGGCTGGAGGCTTTCCTGGCGACGCTGGAAAACACCGGCCCGGAGATCAAGCGCGAGATGGACCAGACGCGCGACGAGGTCCGCGTCATGACCGTGCATGCCGCCAAGGGCCTGGAAGCGCCTGTTGTCTTCCTGGTCGATGGCGGTTCGGCGCCGTTCAGCGACCAGCATCTGCCGCGGCTCATGCCGTTCGACGCTTCGGGCCGCAATTTCGACGGCAAGGGCTATCTCTGGCGCTCGGCCGCCGATGTCGCCAACGGCTTCTCCAAGGCGGCCTCGGCCAGGGCGCGGGAGCTTGCCGACGACGAATACCGGCGGCTGCTCTATGTCGGCATGACGCGCGCCGAGGACCGGCTGATCGTCTGCGGCTATCACGGCAAGCGTCAGCCCAGCACCGGCACCTGGCATTCGATCGTCAGCCGCGCGCTGACAGGTGCACCCGAAAGCACCGAGCGCCGCCACCCCGCCAGCAGCGAGCCGGTGCACCGTTTCGTCATGACCAAGCTTCCGCCGGTGGCGCAAGCGGCAGCCGACGAGTCGCGGCTGCCGCAACAGGTGCCGCCGCTGCCGGTGGGCTTGTTCCGGCCCTTGCCGCCTTATGAGGAGCTGCCGCGCCCGCTGTCGCCTTCCGGCGCGTCGGCGCTGATCGACGAGGGCAAGGAGGCGGTCGTCGATACGCGTTCGCCGGTGCTGGACAGCGAAGCGGAGCCCGGTTTTGCCGTGATGCGCGGGCTGGCGCTGCACAAGCTGCTGCAGATGCTGCCCGGTTTTGCCGAAGACGAACGGCAAGGCGCGGCGGCGCAGTATCTCATTCGAGCCGGCGCCGACTGGCCGGAGGCCGAGCGCAACAAGGCGCTGGCTTCGGTGATGGCGATCCTCAGAGATTCGCGTTTTGCCGGGCTGTTTTCGCGCTCGTCCCGCGCCGAAGTGGCCGTCATGGGCAGTATCGAGGTCAAGGGCAGGCTGCGCTCGATCTCCGGCAAGATCGACCGGCTGGCGGTGACGCCCGGGCGCGTATCGATCGTCGACTACAAGACCAACCGGCCGGCGCCCGCAGGCCTGGCCCAGGTGCCGCCGGCCTATATACTGCAGCTGGCGCTCTACCGCGCGCTGCTCAAGCCGCTTTACCCCGGCCGCGCAGTGACGGCGGCGCTGCTGTTTACCGAGGCGCCGAGGCTGATCGAACTGCCGGCGCAGGCGATGGATGACGCCCTTGCCCGACTCACGGGAGCGTGACACAAGTTCTGCTTGAAGAAGGGCTGCTCAACCACCACATTTGGTGCGAGATAAATTTCGAAAGGATTTCGCATGGCCACCGTCAAGGTCGACAAGAGCAATTTCCAGGCCGATGTGCTCAACGCCTCGCAGCCCGTCGTCGTGGATTTCTGGGCCGAATGGTGCGGCCCCTGCAAGATGATCGGTCCGTCGCTGGAAGAGATCGCCAACGAACTCGGCGACAAGATCAAGATCGCCAAGCTGAACATCGACGAGAACCCCGAGCTTGCCGCCCAGTTCGGCGTGCGCTCGATCCCGACGCTGATGATCTTCAAGGGCGGCGAAGTCGCCGACATGAAGGTCGGCGCCGCCCCGAAGACCGCGCTGTCGCATTGGATCAACGGCAGCCTCGCCTGAGCTGACTGATTTCCGAGATCCGAAGCCCGGCCCTCGCGCCGGGCTTTTTCTTTGGCGTCATCGCCCGACCGCCTCTGGCCCTCGCATCGGCGCACTCCATGTCATCTGCTTGTTGCAGGACAGGAGAGACAAATGACCGGATCCGCCAAGGCCACCGTCTTCATCGACAATGAGCGCGTCATCGTCACCGAATATCGCTTCCAGCCCGGCGACAACACCGGCTGGCACCGGCATGGCCATGACTACGTCGTGGTGCCGCTGATGGACGGCAAGGTGAAGCTGGTGACCAAGGACGGCGAGAGTTTTGCTGAAATGAAGAAGGGCGCGCCCTACTTCCGCAAGGAAGGCGTCGAGCACGACGTCATCAGCGCCAATGACGGCGAGTATGCCTTCATCGAGATTGAGCTAAGGTGATGGCTTGCCATCCTCTGCCATCTTGATGGCTCGTCCTAAATGGGGGATATATTTTCTCGAAGGCATTTTTGAAATGGCCGAACCCCGGCTTTCCGTCCGCAGCGCAAAAGCACGAGATCTTGCGCATCGTCTTGCTCATCGCGAAAACCGCTCGATAGCGGATATCGTCGAACGCGCGCTTGAATCCTATGAGATTCGGGAGGCGGGGCGAGAACCGGCGTCCACCTTCTACTCCCGCCTGACGGCAAGCAGTGGCGCGGATATCGATCTGGAAGAAATCATCCGGAAAAGCCGCAAGGTCCATACAGGGCCGGAGCTTTGATCCTCGTCGACACCAACACAGCTCACCAGTCGGCGATGCGGTCGCCTCCGGTAAATTGCGCGCTTTTGGCGGTGTATTCGAACAGCTCTATCTTCACGCCGTTGGGATCGCGGATCCAGGCCTGAAAAGTGTCGTCGCAGGCGTGCTTCTTGGCGGTAACGTCGATGCTCTTCGATTTAATGTGGGCGATCGCCGCGTCTAGATCTTCGACCTCAAGGCAGAAATGATTGATCTGGTTCTGCTCGCTATATGCAGTGCCGTCCTTCTGGAACACCTCGACATGGCTGCGGCCGCCGCAATTGAGGTAGAAGCCGAAGACCTTGTCGTCGCGCAGGAAATTGAACTGCGTGTCGAGGCCAAGCACGTCGCGGTAGAAGCTTCGCGTCGCCTCCAGATCATGCGCGAAGATGCAGACATGGGCGAGTTGCTTGACCTTGATCATGATGGGCTCCTCGCAGTGAAATGGCTTCAGGTTGGCGGCGTGCCGTTTTCGGCCAGCACCGCGCCGGCGAGATATAACGACCCCCCGATCAGGATGCGTGGCGCCGGCCCGTCCCAGGTGTCGCGCAGCAGCATCAGCGCACTGGCGACGGAACTGACCGGTTCGGCCGTGAGGCCGGCTTCGGTCGCCCGCACCGCCAGCTCGTCATTCGGCACGCCGGCATCGCTCATGCTCACCGGCACGGTGTAGACGTGCCGAGCCAGGCCCTTGAAGGCGTGGAAGTAGCCGCTCTGGTCCTTGGTGTTGATCATGCCGGAGATCAGAAACAGCGGCCGCGGGTTCTTTTCCTCCTGCTCGGCCAGCGCCTCGGCAATGACCATGCCGGCGCCCGGATTGTGGCCGCCGTCGAGCCAGATGTCGGCGCCCTTGGGCGCCAGCTCCATCAGCCGGCCCTGTACCAGTTTCTGCATGCGGCCCGGCCATGCGACGCTCGCCATCGCCTTCTCAGTGGCGCGATGACTGATTTCGAAACCGGTGGCCTTGACGGCGGCAATCGCTGCCGCCGCATTGGCGAACTGGTGGCGCCCGGGCAGGCGCGGTGGCGGCAGGTCCATCAGCCCGTCCTCATCCTGATAGACCATGCGGCCGTTTTCCTCGAAGGCGAGAAAATCCTGGCCGTAGACGAAGGTCGGGCAATCCAGCCGCTCGGCGGTTTCGATCAGCACTTGCAGCGCCGTCTCGCTCTCCTGCGCGCCGATGACCACCGGGCAGCCGCGCTTCATGATGCCGGCCTTTTCGGCGGCGATCAGTTCGACCCGGTCGCCGAGATAGGCTTCGTGATCCATCGACACCGGCATGATCACCGACACCGCCGGCCGGGCAACGACATTGGTGGCGTCGAAGCGGCCGCCAAGGCCGACCTCGATGATGGCGGCGGCAGCCGGATGCTCGGAAAACAGGATGAAGGTGACGGCGGTTAGGATTTCGAAGACGGTGATCTTCTGGCCGGCATTGGCCCGGGCGACGCGGGCGATGGCCTCGGCGAAGGTCTCGTCGTCGACCAGCCGGCCGCCGCCCTCGGCCGCCAGCCGGTAGCGCTCGGCCCAGTTCACCAGATGCGGCGAAGTGTGGACATGGACAAGGTGGCCGCCGGCTTCGAGCAGCGCGCGCGAAAAGGCCGCGCACGAGCCCTTACCGTTGGTGCCGGCGATATGGATGACCGGCGGCAGCCGCTCCTGCGGATTGCCGAGGCGTTCGAGCAGCCTTGTGATGCGGTCGAGCGAAAGGTCGAAGCCTTTCGGATGCAGCGCCATCAGGGCTTCGATTTCACGATCTGCGGCAAGCGTTGTCATGAGCGAATCCTACGCATGCGCGCAGGTGCACGCAATCGCGGTTTGCGGCCAGAAATGTCGCGTCAGGCCTGCGGGCGGGCTTCCGTCGGGATGACCGACGGCGGCAGGATTTCCGGCTCCAGCGGCTTTTGCTCCTGCGGCAGTTTGAGCAGGATTTTCAACAGCCGTGAAATCGTCTCGCGCAGTTCCAGCCGCGACACCACCATATCGACCATGCCGTGCTCCATCAGATATTCGGAGCGCTGGAAACCGTCCGGCAGTTTCTCCCGGATGGTCTGCTCGATGACGCGCGGGCCGGCAAAGCCGATCAGCGCGCCGGGCTCGGCAATGTGGACGTCTCCCAGCATGGCGTAGGAGGCGGTAACGCCGCCGGTGGTCGGGTTGGTCAAGACGACGATGTATGGCAGGCCGGCTTCCTTCAGCCGGTCGACGCCGATCGTGGTGCGCGGTAACTGCATCAGGGACAGAATGCCTTCCTGCATGCGCGCGCCACCGGAGGCGGCAAACAGGATCAGCGGCCGCTTGCGCTGCAAGGCGACCTCGAAACCGTGCACAATGGCGTCACCCGCGGCCATGCCGAGCGAGCCGCCCATGAAGGCGAAATCCTGCACCGTCACCACAACCGGCAGGCCTTTGACCGTGCCCAGCGCGTTGATGATGGCGTCTTCCAGGCCGGTCTTGGCCTTGGCGTCCTTCAGCCGGTCCGTGTAGCGCTTCTCGTCGCGGAACTTGAGCGGGTCCTGCATGACCTTGGGGTTCTCAAGCTGCTCGTATTTGCCGTCGTCGAGGAAGAATTTCAGCCGTTCCTTGGCCGAAATCTTCATGTGATGGCCCGATGACGGGATGACGAACTGGTTGGATTCCAGGTCCTTGTGAAACACCATCTCGCCGGTCTCGGGATCCTTGATCCAGAGATTCTCGGGCATGTCGGTGCGCCGACCGAGCATCGAATTGATCCTCGGGCGAACGTAATTGGTGATCCAGTTCATCGCTTCGGCTCCTGTCCTGACGAAGAGTTGGCTCGTGCATGTCGCCCAAAAGTGGGAACCGGTTTTGGGATAACGACTTGCACAAGGCCTAAGTAGGGAAACTATTCGGCAGCAGCAAGGCGGGCCGAACGCACGCCCTGAGACAGTCCGCTGACCAGGGTGGCGACGGCCTCGGCCGGGTCGGCGGTCTTCTCGCCCTTCGGTCCCAACACATTGGCGACCGCGTTGACGATCGCGGTGCCGACGACGACGCCATCGGCATTGGCGCCGATAATGCGCGCCTGCTCGGCGGTCTTGACGCCGAAGCCGACGCAGACCGGCAGATTGGTGTGGCCCTTGATGCGCTTGACCGCGGCGGCAACCTTGCCGGTGTCGGCCAAAGCCGAGCCGGTGATGCCGGTCATCGACACGTAATAGACGAAGCCCGACGTATTCTGCAGCACCTTGGGCAGGCGCTTGTCGTCGGTGGTCGGCGTTGCCAAGCGGATGAAGTTGATGCCGGCCTTCAGCGCCGGAATGCAGAGTTCTTCGTCCATCTCCGGTGGCAGGTCGACGACGATCAGCCCGTCAATGCCGCTGGCGATGGCGTCCTTGAGGAAGCGATCGACACCGTAGATGTAGATCGGGTTGTAGTAGCCCATCAGCACGATCGGCGTTTCATTGTCGGTGGCGCGGAAATCAGCCGCCGTCTTCAGCGTCTTGACCAGGGTCTGGCCACCTTTCAGCGCCCGCAGGCCAGCGGCCTGGATCGCCGGGCCGTCGGCCATCGGATCGGAAAACGGCATGCCCATTTCAATGATGTCGGCGCCGGCCTTGGGCAGCGCCTTCATGATCGACAAAGCGGTGTCATAGTCGGGGTCGCCGCTCATGAAATAGGTGACGAGCGCCGGGCGGCCCTCGGCTTTCAGTTTTGCCATGCGGCGGTCGATGCGGGTCACCATGATCAGATCTCCATGCCCAGCATCGAGGCCACTGTGTGCACATCCTTGTCGCCGCGTCCCGACAGGTTGACGATGACGATCTGGTCCTTGTCCATATCAGGCACGATCTTCACCGCATGCGCGATGGCGTGGGCGGATTCCAGCGCCGGGATGATGCCTTCGACGCGCGTCGTCAGCTTGAAGGCTTCCAGCGCCTCGTCGTCGAGGATCGGCACATATTCGACGCGGCCGGAATCGCGCAGCCAGGAATGTTCGGGGCCGACGCCGGGATAGTCGAGGCCGGCTGAGATCGAATGGCCGTCGAGGATCTGGCCGTCGGCGTTCTGCAAGAGATAGGTGCGGTTGCCGTGCAGCACGCCGGGCGCGCCGGCATTCATCGAGGCGCAATGCTCGATGCCGTCAAGGCCGCGGCCGCCGGCTTCGATGCCGATGATGCGGACTTCTTTGTCATCCAGGAACGGATGGAACAGGCCGATGGCGTTCGAGCCGCCGCCGACAGCCGCGATGATGGTGTCGGGTAGCCGGCCTTCCTGTTCGAGGATCTGGGCGCGCGCCTCGATGCCGATCACCGACTGGAAGTCGCGCACCAGCTCCGGATAGGGATGCGGGCCGGCGGCAGTGCCGATCAGGTAATAAGTGTCCTCGACATTGGTGACCCAGTCGCGCAACGCTTCGTTCATGGCGTCCTTCAGCGTGCCGTGACCGGCGGTCACCGGCCGCACTTCGGCGCCGAGCAGCTTCATGCGGAAGACGTTGGGGCTTTGGCGGGCGACATCGGTGGCGCCCATATAAACGACGCAGGGAAAGCCGAAGCGCGCCGCGACCGTGGCCGCGGCAACGCCGTGCTGACCAGCGCCCGTCTCGGCGATGATGCGCTTCTTGCCCATGCGCTTGGCCAGCAGGATCTGGCCGAGGCAGTTGTTGATCTTGTGCGAACCGGTGTGGTTCAAATCCTCGCGCTTGAAGTAGACTTTGGCGCCGCCCCCGAGGCCCTTCGCCGAGGAAACCTCACGAAGGTGTTTTGTGAGCCCTTCGGCGAAATACAGCTTTGATGGCCGACCGGCATAATGGGTCGACAGGTCGGTCAGTTCGGCCTTGAAGTCCGGATCGTTCTTGACCTCGTTCCAGTGCCGTTCGAGGTCGAGGATCAGCGGCATCAGCGTCTCGGCCACGAAGCGGCCCCCGAAGATGCCGAACATGCCCTGTTCGTCGGGTCCCGTGCGGAAGGAATTGGGTGTCGCCGGCTTGTTCATCGCCGATCTCCTGGTCTTGGTTCTGAGCATGTCTTATCGGAAAACCGGTTCCCACTTCTCCGGAACATGCTCGGGTTCGAAAGAAGTGCCTCAGGCAGCGCGGTCGTCGCGCGCGGCCCTGACGGCCCGGAAGAACTGCTCGATCAGCGCCGGATCCTTGACGCCCGGGCCGCTTTCCACCCCCGACGAAATGTCTATCGCGGGCGGATTGGCTGATATCAGGGCGTCGCCGATATTGGCGGCGTTGAGCCCACCGGAAAGCATGTAATCGAGCCCGGCGTCAAGGCCGGCCAGGATGCGCCAGTCAAAGGCGACGCCATTGCCGCCCGGAAGTTGCGAGCCCTTTGGTGGCTTGGCATCGAACATGAAGCGATCGGCAACGCCGATGAACGGCTTTAGCCGCTCGAGATCGGCTACCTCACTGACGGAGAACACCTTCATGACAGGCAGGCCGTAGCGAGCTTTCACCTCGGCCACCCGCTCGGGCGTCTCCGTGCCGTGCAACTGCAGCATGTCGGGGCGCATCTTTGCGACGATCTCATCCAGGAACGCGTCATCGGCATCGACCGTCACGGCGACCGCCCTGGCCTTGCCGATTGCCGCCTCGCGCAGGCGGCCGGCTGCCGCAGGCTCGACATAGCGCGGGCTTTTAGCAAAGAAGATGAAGCCGACATGGCTGGCGCCGCCGGCCAGGGCCGCGGCCATTGCCTCATCGGTCTTCAATCCACAGATCTTGATATCGAGCGCCATGGCGCGGGGCTTGGCACGAAACCGGCCAAGAGTCGAGAAAAAGCATGCTGTTTGCCGGCAACGCCAAAGGCGCTACCTATTGATGGGAGAAGCAAGGCGGAGCAGACGAATGGCCGACCAGAGCATAGCCGAACTCAGGCAGAAGATCGCGCAAGCGCGCGACGTCATCGCCCATCTGATGCAAAAGGCCGCCTTCGACGGGGCGGAAGCGCACCGGGTCCTGGATTATTTCGGCAGCGATGCGTTCGAGCAGAATTTCCTGCCATGGCCGCGCCATGGCGACGAAGGGCTGCGGCCTGAAGAGCTTAATGCGGCCAATGATGATTGAGCGCGCCGCCGGCGAAGGCTAATCGAACACAATCGCCTGCAATGCCCCACCATTCCGCTTCAGCCAGTCCTTGCAGCGGTCGGTGTCGGGGCAGAGCTGCTCGCACAGTTTCCAGAATTTCGGGCCGTGGTTCATCTCCTTGAGATGCGCCACCTCATGCGCGACCAAGTAGTTTATCACCGGCGTCGGCGCCATCATGATGCGCCATGAGAAGGACAAATTGCCGTCGGAAGTGCAGGAGCCCCAGCGGCTCGACGTGTCCTTGAAGCGGATAGCCTTGGCGCGCTTGCCGATGGCCTCGGTATGCTTGACCACCAGCTTCTCGATGTCCTTCTTGGCCTCGCGCCTGAGGAAATCGGCGATGCGGCGCGGCAAATGTATGCGCTCGCCATGGACGATCAGCAGCGGACCGCGCTCGTCGCGCGACACGGTGACGGTGCCGCGTTTCGACGGTTCGTGGACGATGCGATGCGCGACGCCGCGTATCGGGATCTTGATGCCGGGGCGCACTTGCGGCCGTGTCGGTACCTTGGCCAGACGCTGCTCCAGCCAGCCCTGATGGCGGTGAAGGAATTTCTCCACCTCGCCGCGGCGCAGGCCCGGCGGCACGGTGATGCGCAGCCCCTGGCCGCCCGAATCGATGCGCAGCGTCAGCCGCCGTGCGCGGGCGCTCTCGACGATCCTGAGCGGCAGTGTGCGGCCGGCAACGACGTGCTCTCGCTCTTCGACAGGCGAGGGTTTTGGTTTGGTCAGGTTGCGGAAAAAGCCGAAGGACATGGCTGAACGATACGCGATTCGAGGAAAACGACCAGAACAAAAAAGAAACGGCGCCGCTCGCGCGACGCCGTCCATCATGCCAAGGCCTGTCTTAGAGCGCCGCGCGTCTCTGACGCGCAAAGGACGCTGTAGCACTCTAATTCGGCGCATGAACCTTTCCGAAAATCGGTTTCGATTTTCGGGGTCATGCGCGCAGCCTCAGTCGTCAAGCAGGTTCGGGCCCTTGCGCTTGGGCGTCGCGGGCTTGGCCGTTTCGGCCGAGCCTGTCTTCGCAGGCGCTGTCGACTTGTTGCGGTTGGCCATGAAGCGGTCGAACTCGTCCTGGTCCTTGGCGCGGCGCAATTCGCGGGCGTACTCGTCGAACTCGCTCAGCATCTCATCGAGCTTGCGACGCTCTTCGGCGAGGCGTTCGAGTTCCTTCTCGCGCCAGTCGTCGAAAGCGACATTGCCGGTGCGGGCCGAACCGTGGCCCCAGCGCGCGGCCTTGTCGGAACCGCGACGGCAGCCGGCGAAGATGCCGTCGGTGGCCCGGTTGACGTCGCGCTTGAAGCCGTCAAGCCGGTCGCCCCAGATGATGTAGGCGAGCATGGCGAAGCCAAGCGGCCAGAACACCATGAAGCCGATCACCATCAGCGCGATGGTCGCCGGCGTCCAGGCCGGGCGGATCAATGCGGATGTGTTCATTTTCTCCCATTCCTTCGGTTGGAGACAGCCAAGAGCGGCTGCGTGGATTCGAAATGGGATGAGAAAAACGGCGATTCAAGACAACGTCCGCCAAAACCGGATAAGGTCCTGAATTGATTATCGCTTTTTGACCGCTTCGAGGAAAAGCACGACCAGGCCGGCGACCAAGCCCCAGAAGGCGGCGCCAACGCCGAACAAAGTCAGCCCCGACGCGGTGACAACGAAGGTGACAGTAGCCGCCATGCGCTGGTCCTCGTCCTTGAGCGCGATCGCCAGCGCGTTGGCCAGCGACCCCATCAACGCCAGGCCGGCCACCAGCACGATCAGGCTTTGCGGCAGCACTGCGAAGATCGCCACCAGCGAGGCGCCGAAAACCGCGAAGATCAGATAGGCAAGTGCATAGAAGGGTCCGGTCTTCCAGCGCTCGGCCGGGTCGGGATGGACGTCCGGCCCGGTGCAGATCGCCGCAGAGATCGCGGCCAGATTGGTGGTCGAGCCGCCAAACGGCGCCGACAGCAGCGAGAACAGGCCGGTGACGCCGATCAGCGGGCCGGGTTCGGGGTGATAGCCGGCGGCGCGCAAGACGGCGAGACCCGACAGGTTCTGCGACGCCATGGTGACGAGGTAGAGCGGCAGCGCCAGGCCGATGACAGCTGCGGCGCTGAAATGCGGAGCAATCAGCGTCAGCGTCGACAGTTCCGGTGCCGGCAGTCCGCCGACGCGGCCTGTCAGGAAGGCGGCGATGCCGCCGCCGATCAGCACCGCCAGCACCGACAGCGCCGGGTTGAACAGGCGAATGACGAAGAAGGCCGCGATCAGCGGCAGGATCAACCAGGGGTCGACCGGAATGGTCTTGACGGCATTGAGCGCGAAGGTGACGACGATGCCCGCCAGCATGCCGGACGCGACTGACGCCGGTATCCTTGATATCAGCTGGGTCAGCGGCTTGAACAGGCCGGTGGCGATCAACATTAGGCCGGTGACGATGAAGGCGCCGACCGCATCGGCCATGGTAAACCCGCTCGATGCCGCCATCAGCGCCAGGCCCGGTGTCGACCAGGCGGTGATGATGGGTATTTTCGTGCGCCAGGACAGCCACAAGCATTCGATCGCCATCGCCACGCACACTGCCGTCACCCAGCTCGCGGTTTCGGCTTGCGTGGCGCCAACCGCCTTGGCGGCGGCAATGACGACGGCCAGCGTGCCGCCGAAGCCGACGATTGCCGCGACAAAGGCGGATATCGGGATGGAAATGCGCATTCTCGCCTACCCCGCCCGCTGAACCATGTCGCCCACCGCCCTCAGCAGCATGTCGAGATCCTGCGGCCGCGACAGGCGGTGGTCGCCGTCGGGAATGAGCGACAAGGTGACGTCGTCGGCCGGCAGCAGCGAGACCAGCTTCAGCGCATGGCTTGCCGGCACATCGGCATCGGCCAGGCCCTGCAGGATGTGGACGGGGCAATGGGTATCGATCGGCCCGGTCATGACCCGGTTCGCCCTGCCGTCCTCGATCAGCGCGCTTGTGTAGATGTAAGGCTCGGCGGAATAGTCCGAAGGTTCTTCGAAAAAGCCTTTCTCCCGGAGGTCGCGCCTCTGTTCCTCCGTCAGAGCCGGCTCGACCAGCTCGGCGGTGAAATCCGGCGCCGGCGCGAGCAGCACCAGGCCAACCACATTGCTGTCGCCCGCCTTGCGCAGTTCCTGCACCATGCGCAGCGCGATCCAGGCGCCCATCGACGAGCCGACCAGGATTTGCTTGCCCTCGGTGAAACGCCGGAAGACGGCGAGGCTCTCGCCAAGCCATTTCGAAATGGTGCCGTCGGCAAAGGCGCCGCCGGATTCGCCATGGCCGGAATAATCGTGGCGCAGATACGCGCGGCCTTCCCTTGCCGCCCAATCCGACAACGTCTGCGCCTTCGTGCCCAGCATGTCGGATTTATAGCCGCCGAGCCAGACGATGCCGGGCGTTGCGCCCGAGGAATGGCGAACCGCGATATCAATGCCGTCGACATCCAGCAGGGTTGGGGTGGTCGCGGTCATGGCTGTGGATCAATCCTGGTTCTGGGGGCCTGATTGCGGGAGCCTGATTTTACTCGCCGGTCTTTTGACACAGGCACAGGCGAGGCGGAAAGTGCTCGCGACATCCTTTGTTTGGTGCAGGCCTGCGATCAGGGTGATTTTCTGTCAGCGCTGTGCTATTGACTCCGCCCGCGCGCTCACCACATTGGCGCGTCCTGAACATTTCTAGATTGAAACCCTGAACGAAACGGCCAAGGAGACCACGACCATTCGCAGACCTTTCAAAGCAGCGGCGCCCACCAAAGATGGCCCGCGCTCCAACCGTGATATCCGGGTTCCCCGGGTCCAACTGATCGACGCCGATGGCCAGAACCGCGGCGATATTTCCATCAACGACGCATTGCTGCTCGCCGAAGAGGCAGGGCTCGATCTGGTCGAGATCTCGCCCAATGCGGTGCCGCCTGTCGTCAAAATTCTCGATCTCGGCAAATTGAAATACGCCAACCAGAAGAAGGCGGCCGAGGCGCGCAAGAACCAGAAGGTCATCGAGATCAAGGAGATCAAGATGCGCCCGAACATCGACAGCCATGACTACGAAACCAAGATGAAGGCCGTGCGGCGCTTCTTCGAGGAAGGTGACAAGGTCAAGCTGACGCTGCGCTTCCGCGGCCGCGAGATGGCGCATATGGAACTCGGCATGCAGCTCCTGAACAAGGTGCGCGAGGAGACGGCTACCATCGCCAAGGTCGAAGCCGAGCCGAAGCTGGAAGGCCGCCAGATGATGATGGTGCTGGCCCCGCGCTAGATCAGTTCGGGCGTTGCGCTCTAAATCCGCCTGAATCCTGTCTCATGGCGTCCCGGCGATCGGCGGGACGCCGATTCTCCTGTCCAGACGCCGCGATCGCCGGCAAAGCTTCTCGACGATCGGATTCCCGACATGGCCAATGAAATCAACCCTGCGCCCATCAAGGAGCTGGGCGGCTACCAGCACATGCGCCGGATGGTGCTTGCGGTGCTGGTGGTGGTGCTGTTTGCGGCACTGCTGTTCGGCCAGTCGACCTTCCCGCCCGATACCCCGGTGCATGAAACGATCGAGATGGTCGGCGTGCTGCTGATCTTCCTTGGCGTCGTCGGCCGCTTGTGGTCGACACTCTATATCGGGGGGCGCAAATCCTCCGAAGTGGTCACCGGCGGACCCTATTCGATCACCCGCAATCCTCTCTACGTGTTCTCGACCGTTGCCGCCGCCGGCGTCGGGGCGCAGATCGGCTCGTTCTCCGGCATCGTCCTGTTTGCGCTTTTGTGCGCCGGCGCCTTCCACATCGTCATCCTGCGCGAGGAACGGTATCTCAAGGAGGTTCTCGGCGCGCCCTACACAGCCTATCTGGCGCGGGTGCCGCGTTTCTTCCCCCAGCTGTCGCTCTACCAGGAAGGCGACACCGGCAGCTTCAAGCCGCGCCTCTTGCTGACCACCTTGCTCGACGGGCTGGTGTTTCTGGTGGCGTTGCCGGTGTTCGAGACCATCGATGGTGCCCAGCAATCGGGCATTCTGCCGGTGCTGTTCAGGCTGCCCTGATCGCGGAGAGAGCGTCGCAGCCGCTCGGGTGTTGCGCGCCAGCCCGCTTTGACGTATAGGACCGCCGTTCCAAGAAAACCGCCCGGCAGGGCATGCCGTGGCGGTTTCATTTGCTTTTCGGGCTTTTGGTCCGCCCGAAGCGAACAAGAAGCGCGATTGTGCGCCACCAATACGGAGTAGCAAAATGCCCAAGATGAAGACCAAATCGGCCGCCAAGAAGCGGTTCAAGATCACAGGTACGGGTAAAGTCCTGTCGGCTGCGGCCGGCAAGCGTCACGGCATGATCAAGCGTTCCAACAAGTTCATTCGAAATGCCCGCGGCACGATGGTTCTGGCTGAACCGGATGGCAAGAAGGTCATCAAGAATTTTCTGCCGAACGGCCTCTGAGCATTCGGTTTCAGGAACAGCGTTTAAGGAGATCATGACATGGCACGCGTAAAAAGAGGCGTCACCTCGCACGCCAAGCACAAGAAGGTCCTGAAAGCCGCGAAAGGCTTCTACGGCCGCCGCAAGAACACCATTCGCATCGCCAAGCAGGCGGTCGAAAAGTCGATGCAGTATGCGTATCGCGACCGCAAGAACCGCAAGCGCTCGTTCCGCGCGCTGTGGATCCAGCGCATCAACGCCGCGACGCACGAGCATGGCCTGACCTATGGCCGCTTCATCGACGGCCTCAACAAGTCC